>NZ_JBBMXE010000022.1:0-52425 GCF_037996745.1 Xenorhabdus siamensis | reverse complement strand
CTATTGTGGAGGTTAAAATTTTATCTGCCAGTTTGTATTTTTTATCTATTAATGGTTTTCCTGAGCACTCGTCTGCTCTGATATAAAAACGTTCTTCTTCTATATGTGAGCTAAGTCTCTGCTCAAAAAACGTTGTAAAATAACGAGCGGACTGTTTTCCTTGAGGGAAAAATCATCAATTTTCTTTGAATAGACTAACTCCCCAGTATACGGTTTGTTAGGCGAAAATTGCGCTATAGGCATCCCATCCTCACCAGATAAATTTCCAATTGGGCAGTTTGGATTGTGAGAAATACACCCCTTACTAAAGGCACTTAACTTACAGTACAGCTGGGAAGGGAAGCAGTTGTTCATAACTAAACGTTTTATCCCCCAATGTAACATTAATTTTGTGGGTGCAATCATCCGGGTTGTCACAATCACATATTGCAGAGCCGGCCTTTATTGACGTCATTTTACCTCCTCTCCTTAACCAATATTCACACTGCCACTGCCAATTACGATACCGCCACAATCAACAGCATCGCCCGTTCGCAGCAGGTTTTCCTTCAATAAATACAGAGCCGGAACCGCCGGCGATCTTCCGTGAGTGTGACGAATGAGAAGCCAGTGCGTCACCTTGTCGTGCGAGATAGACTCCGTCAACTTTCACGGTACTGGCGCCTGCAATAACGGGGGTTGCAGGACAATTACCGTGCTTTGTACCAATATCACCCACTTTAACTGCATTACCCATCTTGTTGTTCCCTGTTTTGGTTAAAGAGGCACCTGACCCATTTCTTGAATTAATACACTTTCCGCCCGCATATGCCCTGGCCGGCTGTATTCGGTTAATTGGGCATATAACGCTGCTGGCAGGTCATCGATGGTGAGATAATGCCGGATGATAAAAAGTTGGAGCAGCCCACGAACATTACGGTCATCCGTAATGCCATTTTCGCTAAACCAGTCAAAAAATTGCCGAGCGCACTCCACCGTGTCGATATGAGGGATAAAATCAAAATCAGCCTTTTCCAGCCAGTCAGGAATGAATCCGGCTAATTTTTCAATATACCGTCCTGTAAACATGGCCTGTATTTTCTCTAGCTGAATTTCTGTGATAGCGAGCATTTTTCGTTTGCTGGTTGCACCAACGGGAAAAGGTTCTCTCACCTTAACAAAGTTATCCGTGCGTTCTTCTTCAAGATAAAGTGTTGTAACACGAGTAATTGGCCCCAAAAAGCAATGCAACTCCCAGTCACTTAATACGCCGAGAAAATCCCAGATATTACGCGGATCGTAAAAACGAAAAAAAACGGGTTTTTCCTGTTTAGGTAGCAATACTTGCAGGTATTTGCGTAAATGTTGCCGCACGGTTTTCATATCGGCTTCGCTGTGGACGAAAATGCCCCACGGCGTTCTGCGGCATTCCAGCCAGATTTTAACTTCTTCAGTAACCTGTACCAGATAGGGCGCGATTTTAACCAGTTCCGGCTGGAGCGGTTCACCATAAAGGCAGGCAGAAGGCGGATCGTAACGCTCTAAGGCTAAAAACAAATCCGGTTCTGCTGCCCCATCAATAATGGCGTAGAGTTTTTCCTGACTCATTGCTGATTCTCCTTATCTTTCAGAGGACAGTGCGCGACGAACATTGAACCTTCACTGGCTGCCGCGAGCAAAATAGCAGGGTTGGCAGGCGCCAATAAATCACCGGGGCTACCGCCGGAGTTCAGATTAATGGCAGCACCCTTAATATCGATGCCGCCAGCATGAAGCACCACAAAACTCCCACCGACACGCAAAGTCAGCTTACTGCCACTTTGTAATGTCAAATCTCCCTGCGCATCCACACTGACGACCCCCTGAATTTTTTCAGCCAAATCGCCTTTGAGCTGTAATGAGCGGTCACCGTCAATCTGCTCAATATAATTGCCCGTGGTTTTATGCTCCTGTTGACCTTCTACGGTCACCTTGCGGTTATTGGCGATAACCAATTCATCGTCATGCCCGATGCTGGTTGTCCGGTTATAGTTAATGCGTTCCCCGCGTGAATTGCGCACCTGAATGGCGAGGTTTTTCTGAGCATGAATAAAGACTTCTTCGCGATCTTTCTCATCTTCAAAACGTAATTCGTTAAACCCTTCTCCTTTGTGGGTTTTAGAACGGATCGACATCTGGGTTTTCGCCATCGGCAGACGGTTTGGGGGAATATTGTTGGCATGATAAGCCCGCCCGACAATAATCGGCTGGTCGGGATCGCCGTGGACAAAATCGACTAATACTTCATGACCAATACGGGGAATGGCAATCATGCCCATTAATTGCCCTGCCCACGCCTGACTGACCCGTACCCAGCAAGAACTGCGGTCATTAAATTCACCGTACCGGTCCCAGTCAAACTGGATACGGACGCGCCCGTGTTCATCGCAGAAAATTTCTTCGCCCTCTGGCCCCACAACCGTGGCAATGTGTGGACCTGCCATTTGAGGCTTCGGGTAGGGGGAAGGCCGGTAAGAGTTTTTTCGGGTGGTAAAGGTAAATTGGTTAGACAGCCACGTACCGCCACCGCCTGACTGGGTTTCATCGGCTTGTGGCTGTTGACCTGAGTGGGTTATCTGAATTAACTGCCACTGGTCGTTAAAAACCGCTCTGGGGTGATCCATCAGGTTAAATAACTGCCCCGGCCACATGGCGAAACAGTCACCCTGACCGTTACCCAGCTGAGTGTCCCGGCGCAGGTATTCCAGACGATACTGGCTTGCCCGTTGTCCTAACTCATCATCTTTATAGCGGCTGGGAAAATCGTAATAATGGTAGCTGTTCAGTCTTCGCTGATTGTCAAGATTGCGCCCTTCATACCAGAATTCTCGGTTCCAGCGTGGGTTTTTAAACGTTCTGTCTTTGGTCGTGATATTGGTCACACCCACGCGTTCTGACCAGCTAAACTGGCGGATACAGGTTGTTTCACCCGTCACATCGGGTTCCGGGCGATAGGGGACGGTCATCACCTGATTAAGAGACAGGCAGGAGTCGTGAAACACAATGCGTTGCTCGTGCTGTTCCTGATCGAAAGTGAAGTAGTAAAAAATGCCCTCATCAGCCAGTAAACGCTGGATAAAGGCCAGATCGCTTTCATCGTACTGAACACAAAATTCTCGTGGTGGGTGCTTGTAACCGAGCGCAAAGAAAAAATTACGCACCCCATTTTCTCTGAGCAGGCTTTCTACAATATCCATCACGGACTGATTTTGGAAAATCCGGCTATTGACCCGTAAAGATGCGCGCCATAAAGAAGGTTGAATGGTGATATGGTAGTGGCTGAGATGGCGTCCGGTTGATTGCAGTGAAAAATGTGTCACCATGCCGGTGAGTTGCCGTTCAACTCGCCCATTGCGATGCACGGCAAAAGCGGCATTTCTGTCCAAAACATCGGCAAAATTAATGTCAGCAATATGGCAAGTCAGTGTGGCTTCCAGCCGAAAAGGGGTTGATAACGCTTCATACAGAGAAAAATCGACAACTGCGAAAGTTTGTTCAGGTAAATTTTCCGTAATCAGTGTAAATATTAAACCTGAGCGATCAAGTAGTTGGTTTATTTTATCCATTACCCTGCTCATTTGTACTCTCCATAATTTTGGGGTGTATCAATCCTTAGTTACGACCTGAATAGTAAAAATAATTTAGTAATAGAATGACCATTATGTATTTTAGGTTTATTGAGAAGGGTGCAGGATATAATAAAATTATTTATATGTTCCAGTAAGAATAAAAGTACATCAGGAAAATTGTGATTAACTTCTCTGACTAAACAAAATCAGATAATTACCTCTTTTAAATTTCACCTAGTACGACAGATTCAAATCACACTGACGCGCTACGCTTGTCTTCTCTGTTTTGTCCGGCTAATACATTAACCAGACAAACCAGAGATTTTGAAAAACACTATGCCAGCCAGAAAAGCCTTTTTATCTAAGCCACCCTATTAAAGAATTAGGGATAAAACTGTTCACCCTATTCACCTATTAATATTTTCATTTAAATTCATGTTGTTAAATGGTGATAACTTGAAATCAAACTCATCACTACTCTTCATCCAACCGTTCACCTTCAATCTGAAAAAGGTGAACAGGGTTGAAGAGTTATGAACAGTTTAAAAATAACTATTCACCCTATAATGTGTTGATATATCTGGTTTAAATTATAAAGTGAACAGTAGTGAACACTTTTTTATATTTCTTTGAAAATTATCATCAATAAAGAAAAAATTATTCTTCTGCCAGGTTATGACTTGTCAGTTTTGGCAGCCACTCAATGGCGGTATCAATATTCAGGCTCAGATTGCTACGAATGCCGTATTTGCTTTTTTTGCGCAGGTAATGCTGGCTGTACTCCGCCAGTGCGCCCGGCATATCCATGCCAAAACGGGTTACGGAAACAGGTTTATTCAGGTTATTGCCTTTCATATAAGCAAGGTAAGCGTGATAAAGGTACTTACGAGGATTGAACGGCATAATCTCCGCATTACCGATTAACAGGCCGTCAGTTTCATTAGACGCAATCAGGTAGCCGCAGAAATCGACCAGCGGATCGGTGCCACGTTTGATATCCAGCGCTTCTTCTGATTTCTGTTGCGCTGCCAGTAAACGCCTTGCAACTTGTGGGTCAGCAAACCGATGCAGCAGATGCCGGATAATCACAGGCAATTCTGTTGCACGATTTTATCCCGCAGAAGTGGATCTCGTTCATTTTCCGGTACAACTTCGGAAAAGTTGAAAATCACCCGACGCCGCGATACACCGCCACTACGATCACTGAAACTCATGGCATTATTGTTTACCGCCAACACCACGGCAGGAATACGGGTTGAATAGGGTTGTTTATGCTTCGGGTCGATAGCCACTTCATCCCCGCCTGTAATGGCTTTGATACCGGAGCCATCACCCACATAACGGGTCTGGTCTGGCAGGATAATCAACGAATATCCCACAATCAGCGCCCGTTCCCGTGGGTTTTCCAGTGCGGCCATACTGGCAGAAACAGTGTTGCCTTTGCCTGCCAGCATTGAACAAATTTCAGCAAAGATGCTTTTGCCACTGCCTCCGGCACCGGTGATTTCCAGAAAAAGCTGCCAGTCATAACGGTTCGCCAGCACCATAAACAGTGCCGCCAGTACCCGATCAAACTTTGTTCTCACAGTTGGCTGTTGCCCGATTGAGCCAGAGCCAGAACTGAGGCGCATAATCTTGCAGGGTTTCCCCAGAAACAGGGGAATTAAACGCAACATCATTCGCCAATAGCAACCAGTCATGTTTGCGATGAGGCCGGAACTGGCAGGCTTTCAGGTCAAACACGCCATTACTGAACCCGATTAAGTGGCGCTTTGGTTGCTGCATCATGGGAAGCTGTAATTTAAGGGCATCCACCGCAGAGCTAATACCATGCGGCGAGTATGGCAATTTTTCTTCCATAAAGGCTGCCACCATTTCCCGCTTTAAATCACGGTCACTGACCGGACGCCAGACAATACCATCATAGTGATGCACGGTTTCCGAAGCGCCATCCAATGCTAAATCACCGTCATAACGTGCCAGTAATACTTCCCCGCGCTGGCTGGCTCCCATCTGGCATAATGTGAGCTTGGAAGGCTCAGCATCATTGGGCTGAGTGGCTGCTTTTTTCTTGGTTGCTGTAGGTTGATAAAGCCCCTGAGCAAAGGCTTGTCTTGCCATGTCCACACCGTTTTGCTGACGGTAATCGTCCCAATCAGCTTTGTTCTCAGTCGGTGGTAACGTCACCCAACCATTCACCGCAAGAGCGGCTTTTTCTGATGAAATCTTGCCGATATTCACTTTTGGTTTGCCGTTCTTATCCAGTTCATCGGGATGATGCCAGTCGTTATCTGCTGCAATAATAATTTTCGTGTCCGACCAGCGTTCCCGAACCGCTTTGGAGACAGAAAGTAAATTGCCCGCATCCAGCGCCGCCAAAACAATACCTTTATAGAGCTGGTTAACCGTCAGTGCCGTAGCGTAACCTTCGGTAATGATCACCGTGTTAGGATGTTCTTCCAGCTCTGAGACAGAAATAAACGCCCCTTTTTTCTGGCTGCCAGACAGTAGTTTTTTCTCTCCATTGGGTTTGATGATCTGTGCACCTGTTACTTTTTTATCCAGTGTTGTCAGTGCCAACAAAGTCGAATTATTGAGCAATAGCCGCTGATTAGGAAAATCTGGCCCTTTTGCAACCAGATAAGGAGATTGCCCTACAACAGTTTGCGCCATCAGTGCCGCCACTTTTTCAGCAATTGAAATTGACTGCGTGATTTGAATGGTTTCTCTGGCGGGCTTGGGTTCTGGCAAAGGCAATGCCAGTACGCCTGCAATGATTTTTGCTGCCTCAGTGATGGAAACTCCTTTGGTTCTTGCCACTAAATCCAGTCCATCACCATAGTTTGGATAATCACATTGGCGGCAATGCCAGTTGCCATGATGGTGATCATCAATAAAGTGAAAACGGTCGGTGCCACCGCAGACAGGGCAAGCACTATGTTTGCCCTTCGCTGGGATATCGATGCCACAGGCAGGCAATAGGTTTTCCCAATGATACATAGCGGATTTTTTCACGGTCTGGATCAGGTCAAGCGGTTTTTGGTTACCTGTGATATCTGAAGATGTAAATTTAGGGTGAGTTTGGTTAGACTGTGTATCAGCCATATCGTAAGTCTCCTTTACGTTGTGGTCAGACGCCTCAGATGTGTTACCGCACTCTGGGGCGTTGTTTTTATATTAACCTGAATTCCGCAGTTTTGTCTCGATAACGGATACCGCCTGCGCCGCAGACAAGGCCGCATGTATCCCAGTGAAATCATGACAATTTTAATCCTCTTTCAGCGGTCGCATTACCGTGATTTTAAAAACTTTTATTTGGAGCATATCTGGCAATACCATCACCGCGACTTCCCCTCCTTGCTCAGTTATACCCGTTTTATCAGCGTTGCCCCGTCCGTTTTGGTCCCCTTATCCAGTTATCTGACTCAATTAAAAGGAAAACCGACAGGCATTGCTTTTATCGACTCCACGAGTTTGCGCGTTTGTCATAACATCCGTATTCCTCGTCATAAGGTCTTTCAGGGCATAGCGCAACGCGGAAAAACCTCAATGGGATGGTTCTATGGGTTCAAATTACACCTGATTATTAACCATCTGGGCGAAATTTTAGCGCTTAAAGTGACCCCGGGTAATGTGGATGATAGGGAGCCTGTACGCGAATTATCAAAAGATCTCACGGGTTCTCTTTACGGCGACAAAGGATATCTGAGTCAGGAATTGGCGGATGATTTAGCTAAAACGGATATCACCTTTATCACGAAAAAGCGCCGCAACATGAAAGCGCTTGCACTGGCTGAGTGGGATAAGGTTATGCTTAAAAAGCGTTTTATCATTGAAACGATTAATGGACAATTAAAAAACGGCTCTCAATTAGAACATTCTCGTCACCGAAGTATAACCGGTTTTTTGTTAACCATTTTAACGGGATTGATTGCTTACTGCCTTAAAGAGAAAAAGCCATCACTGAAAATTTTCTACTCAGAAGAAGATATTTCAGTAATAGCTTAAGCGGAATTGGGGTTATATTACGTTTCTTATGCCATGTTCTTTTCTATGTTATGCCGCTCGTGATTCCGCGATCCGCTGCGCAATCCAGTTATCAATTTCTGATTCAACAAAGGCGATTGAGCGAGAACCAAGTTTGACCTGTTTAGGAAACTCTCCAGCACTAATCAGTTTATAGATCCACGCTTTGCTATAACCCGTTCTGCGTTGAACTGCCGGCAAACGAATAAGGTTTTCCTTCGGTGCTGTCATTGTCATATTTTTTCTCCTGTTACCGAGTCCTTGAGCGCTCATCGTGGACGTTGTTTGATGACAGGCGGATTATTTAAAAAGCAAGACTAAATGAACAGCGTTAATTGTTTTTCCAATTTGTTGAATTTATTTTTTCAGGAAATTTTGGCTTTTAATTGGCATTATGTATAAAAAACAATCTCGTGTGCCACGAGCACACTTGCGCAAAAAACAATCATATATTTACGCCCTTTTGCCAAATTTTCCAATCAGCACATTTTCGCCTCGTTCCAGCATCTCCATATGATCCGCATACCATTGCAGCATTTCCCGGCGACCATCCAGATATTGAGCGTGGTTGTAAGTACCACGGATGCTGTTCTTGTCAACATGAGCAAGTTGGGTTTCAATCCAAGCTGTGTTATAGCCTTGCTCGTGCAGGATGGTACTCATGGTATGGCGAAAGCCGTGGCCTGTTGCCCGTCCATCATAACCAATGCGCTTAATAACCTGATTGATAGCAGCCTCACTCATCGGTTTACCCGCATCATTACGGCCGGGGAAAACGTATTTCCCTCGCCCTGTAATAGAATGCAGTTTAATAAGAATGGCTTTAACCTGATTTGATAGTGGGACGATGTGAGGGCGGCGCATTTTCATTCGTTCGGCAGGGATTTGCCAGAGATCGTTATCGAAATCGAATTCAGTCCATTCCGATTCTCTCAGCTCAATGGTGCGTACTCCGGTCAGCATCAGCATACGTGTTGCTGATTGAGTGACCAGACTTCCACTATAACCACTCAAGGCGATGAGGAAATCATTCATCTGGTCGGCTAAAAGGTGTGGGAAGTGTTTTTGCTTGGGGGCTTTAAGTGCGCTGGCAAGATCAGTAACGGGATTGAACTCTGCCCGTCCGGTAATAACGGCATAGGTGAAGATTTGCCGACAGGCCTGTCTAGTTTTCTTCAGTTTATCCAAAACACCGCGTTGCTCCATTTTTCGGAGCACAGCCAGCATTTCAGCAGGTTTAATCTCGGTAACAGCACGTTTACCAATATACGGAAAGATGTCTTTTTTCAGATATTCCAGAATGTCTTCGGCATAGCCTTTTGACCAGTTTGGGCGCTTATACTCATGCCACTCAATAGCGATGGATTCAAAACTATTGCTGACCGCAAATACTTTAGCTGCTTTTTCTGCTCTCTTTTCTTCTATCGGATCATTACCATCCGATAGCGTCCGCCGCGCATCATTTCTCTTGGTTCGAGCTTCGGCAAGGGAGATTTCAGGATATACCCCTAATGCGAGCAATTTTTCTTTACCTGCGATCCGGTACTTTAACCGCCAATAACGAGAGCCATTAGGGTTAATCAATAGATATAGTCCGCCACCATCTGCAAGTTTGTAGGGTTTTTCTTTCGGCTTTGCAGTGTCCACCTGTCGGGCTGTTAGCTAAAAAAGGACAATACTATGTATTTAATGGGATTTTGTAGACTTAGGAAGACGTTAAGATATTAAAGGATGGTACGCCCTACAGGATTCGAACCTGTGACCTACGGCTTAGAAGGCCGTTGCTCTATCCAGCTGAGCTAAGGGCGCATTAGGATGTGAATAAGGAGCACTATTAATGCAGGGGTGGATTATACGGGCATAATGGCTTGAGTCAATGACCTTTTAGCTTATATGTTCATTTTATGATTAATTATTAATAACTGACAGGCGGTTCATGTTCTGACAAAATAGCTCCTGTTCCTATACTCGATGATGGAATCTTAAATATATGTCAGCAAAAATTATTGATGGGAAAACGATTGCGCAGACAATCAGAAATGAAGTAGCAGAAAAAGTCAGGCAGCGTGTTGCTGCTGGAAAACGTGCCCCCGGACTTGCCGTCGTTTTAGTAGGAGAAAATCCCGCCTCCCAGATTTATGTCGCGAGCAAACGCCGTGCTTGTGAGGAAGTTGGTTTTACTTCCCGTTCTTATGACTTACCAGACACCACCAGCGAAGCCGAATTACTCACCCTGATAGATAACCTGAACAAAGATCCAGAAATCGACGGTATCTTAGTTCAACTTCCCCTCCCCGCCGGTATTGATAATGTCAAGGTACTGGAACGTATTCATCCTGATAAAGATGTCGATGGGTTTCACCCTTACAATATTGGTCGATTGTGTCAACGTGCACCAAAGCTGCGCCCTTGTACTCCACGAGGTATTGTGACGTTACTGGAGCGCTGTAATATCAATACCTATGGGCTGAATGCCGTTATCATTGGTGCTTCCAATATTGTCGGGCGTCCAATGAGCCTTGAATTACTGTTAGCAGGCTGTACCACAACAGTAACGCATCGTTTTACCAAGAATCTGCGCCAGCATGTTGAACAGGCCGATTTGTTAGTTGTGGCTGTTGGTAAACCCAACTTCATTCCTGGTGAATGGATTAAACCCGGCGCAATTGTGATTGATGTCGGCATCAACCGTCTGGAAAATGGTAAAGTCATTGGAGATGTCGATTTCGATAAGGCATCTGAATGCGCAAGTTGGATTTCTCCTGTGCCGGGTGGTGTTGGCCCGATGACAGTTGCCACATTAATTCAAAATACCTTGCAAGCATGCGAGGAATACCATGATGTAGATACAACTGAAGGATACTGATGGAAATTTTTTATTTAGATCGTCACCCTTATGTAGAACTGTGTGATCTGCTGAAGTTTCAAGGGTGGTGTGAAAGTGGTGCTGCTGCGAAGGCTATGATTGCAGAGGGTTTAGTAGAAGTTGATTCTCAGGTGGAAACCCGCAAACGCTGCAAAATCGTCGCCGGGAAAGTTGTTACTTTTAACGGTGAATCTGTGCGCGTTGAAGGGTAGCTCACTAGCTTTGAGTCTCCGGTAATGTCCTTCGGAAAAACTGTACCTTATATTCTTTACGCATTTAAGGTGCAGTTTTTTATTTATAAATAGATTTCATTTTCTTAATACAAATTTATCTGGTTTTTTCTACAAGATATGTGACATTAACGATATCTTAATAAACAATTATGCCGACAATATTTTGGTTTTCTAATAAGTTGCTATACTGAGAGACTCACTTACAACTGAAAAGGAGTTGATTATGTTTAGTAATAGAGCTGCAAGAAGGTTGTTGGGTATGTCTCATAAGTTAAGTAATTCTAAACGCAGAGTGACTATTTCTCTTCTAAATCTTGATTCCAGTGATAGTAAACATCAAATACCAGAACATCTGAGTCATTCTTCTTTTATTTCTATAAAACGAGATACTTCTTCAGGAAAAGTCACTTATCACTCTGGAAGTGCGTTCTATCCTAAATATTTAAATACGAATCAATAAAATAGTCTTTTCTATTTATCAAATAAGTTTGGCTATAAAAAATAATATCACTATAAACATTACTGTGATTAAAACATTACATAATATATTGCTGTAATAAAACAAACCGCCTACATATGGGGCGGTTTTGGTATATCTTCGGCTCAGGAAAATCCTTTACTTACGGCGCCATGTTGTGCCCTGTGGGCCATCCTCCAGTTCGATACCCATTGCATTAAGCTGGTCACGCGCGGCATCAGCCAAAGCCCACTCTTTGTTTTTACGAGCATCGTTGCGCTGTTTAATCAGCGCTTCGATTTGGGCAACGTTATCATCCACATGAACACCACTTTGCAGGAACTGTTCAGGATCTTGCTCCAGAAGACCCAGAATAGCCGCCAGTTTACGTAGCTCAGCCGCCAAACCATTTGCCGCAGCCATATCATCTGCTTTCAGGCGGTTGATCTCGCGAGCCATGTCAAACATCACGGAATAGGCTTCCGGCGTGTTGAAATCATCATTCATCGCTTCCACAAAACGAGACTCAAAAATTTCACCACCAGCAGGCTGAGCAGATTTATCTGTACCACGCAAAGAAGTATACAGACGCTCAAGTGCAGTACGAGCCTGTTTCAGATTCTCTTCTGTATAGTTCAACTGGCTGCGATAGTGACCAGACATCAGAAAATAACGCACAGTCTCAGCATCGTAATATTCCAGCACATCACGAATAGTAAAGAAGTTGTTCAGAGATTTGGACATCTTCTCTTTATCCACCATCACCATGCCAGAATGCATCCAATAGTTCACATAAGGGCCTTCATGAGCACAGGTAGATTGTGCTATCTCATTTTCATGATGCGGGAACATTAAATCTGAGCCACCGCCATGAATATCAAAATGATGACCTAACTGTTTGGCATTCATAGCAGAACATTCAATGTGCCAACCCGGACGACCTGAACCCCATGGAGATTCCCAGCTAGGTTCACCCGATTTGGACATTTTCCACAGCACAAAATCCATTGGATTACGTTTTACATCAGCAACTTCAACACGCGCCCCCGCCTGCAATTGCTCCAAATCCTGGCGAGAAAGCAGCCCATAATCAGGATTGGTATCAATGGAGAACATCACATCACCATTATCTGCAACGTAAGCATGACCACGTTTAATTAACTGCTCGGTGAATTCAATAATTTCAGGGATATGCCGAGTTGCACGTGGCTCTGAATCTGGACGCAGAATATTCAGTGCATCAAAATCGCTGTGCATCTCATTCAACATACGTGTAGTCAGCGCTTCACAACTTTCATTATTTTCAATAGCACGCTTGATAATTTTGTCATCTATATCCGTAACATTACGAACATAGGTCAAATCATAGCCTAAATAACGCAGGTAACGGGAAATGACGTCAAAAGCAACAAAGGTTCTGCCATGACCAATATGACACAGATCATAAATGGTGATGCCACACACGTACATGCCCACTTTCCCTTTATGGATCGGCTTAAATTCTTCTTTTTGGCGACTGAGAGTATTGAAAATTTTTAGCATCGGTGGATTTTCCGTAAAAATTGATGTACGTGTAATAAAAAACAAAAGCGAACAAATCCGCTGATTATAGGCTTCCTTATCAGATATATAAATAAACTATAATATGAAAAGCCAAGTCGGCTATTTCACCCTGATATGGTGAGCTTTGCAAGCACTGCGATCTGCCTTGTTCACATGAGATTGCAGAGTACTGACTCAAGATCACAGATATGGTATAAAAGCCCTTGTTCCGAACACCCTAGAATATTAGGGTCAATCAAAACTATTATTAGGATTTCTATTATGGTGACTTTTCATACCAATTTCGGCGATATCGTAATTAATACTTTCGCCGAAAAAGCGCCTGTAACTGTTAAAAATTTCTTGAATTACTGCCGTGAAGGCTTCTATGACAACACTATTTTTCACCGCGTCATCAATGGCTTCATGATTCAAGGTGGTGGTTTTGAACCTGGTATGAAGCAAAAAACGACTCAATCCCCTATCCAGAACGAAGCCAATAATGGCCTGAAGAATAGTCGTGGTACTATCGCAATGGCACGTACCAATGATCCACATTCTGCAACAGCTCAATTTTTCATCAACGTTGTTGATAATGATTTCCTGAATTTCCGCTCAGAACGCCCAGACGGTTGGGGTTACTGTGTATTTGCTGAAGTTGTGGAAGGTATGGATGTAGTTGATAAAATCAAAGGTGTTTCCACTGGCCGCAGCGGTATGCACCAAGATGTACCACACGAAGATGTGATCATTGAACGTGTTACTGTCAGCGAATAATTATTTATACAATATCCAGTTAGAGAATAGTTAATCGTTACATGAGTACACTGTTTATTGCAGACTTGCACCTCAGTGAACAAGAACCGGCAATTACTGCCGGTTTTCTGCGTTTTTTACGTGAGGATGCAATTCATGCCGAAAGACTGTATATCCTCGGTGATTTTTTTGATTACTGGATTGGCGATGATGATCCCAATCCTCTGCATACTGAAATAGCCCAGGCACTTAATACACTGAGACAAAAAGGAGTTTCGTGCTATTTTCTTCATGGTAACCGTGATTTTTTGTTAAGTTCCCGGTTTGCCAAAGAGAGTGGCTTGATTCTGCTGCCGCAAGAAAAGATATTGGAATTATACGGTAAACGTATTCTGATCTTGCACGGTGATACACTCTGCACTGATGACGCAGGTTATCAACAATATCGTAAACGAGTACATACCCCTTGGATCCAGCGGCTGTTTTTACTTCTTCCCTTGTTTATTCGGCTAAAAATTGCAGCCAAAATGCGGGCCGGAAGCCAATATGCTAATAGGCAGAAATCCGAATCAATCATGGATGTCAACCAACAGACTGTTATTGAACATTTTAACCAATATCAGGTTGATTGGATGATCCACGGACATACTCATCGTCCAGCGATCCATGATATCCAAATCAACGGTAAAACCGTGCATCGTGGTGTATTAGGAGCCTGGCATAATCAAGGTTCAATGTTTAAAGTGACAGAGGCATCTATTGAACTGATATTTTTCCCTTTTTGAATTCTCTGATCTTTTTCTAGAAAAATCGGTAAATCAAGCAACGCAAACGTTTTCCTTATGCAATTCGCATGATATGATCCGCCGCCTTACAATATTATTTTGATATTGGTTCTGGTGGACATCCAATACAGGAGCATCTGATTTATGACGGCAAGCCCTGATCCCCAAAAAGCTATTTCCACAACAACGGTTACCTTTACAGCAAATAGGCCACATCATGCCAAAATTGCTATTGTCATGGGGTCAAAGAGTGACTGGGCAACAATGCAACATGCAGCCGATGTTTTAACTTCCCTTGATATTCCTTTCCATGTTGAAATTGTTTCGGCGCACCGAACACCCGATAAACTTTTCCATTTTGCCGAACAGGCGAAAACAAACGGTTTCGATGTAATTATTGCGGGTGCAGGTGGCGCAGCTCATCTGCCGGGAATGCTGGCAGCTAAGACCTTAGTTCCTGTATTGGGTGTCCCTGTGCAGAGTGCTGCTCTGAGTGGTGTTGATAGTCTCTACTCCATCGTCCAAATGCCAAAAGGCATACCAGTTGGTACGCTAGCTATCGGCAAAGCGGGAGCAGCAAATGCAGCATTGTTGGCGGCTCAGGTATTAGCATTACATGATGATGCCCTATTCCAACGTCTGTCAGATTGGCGTCAGGCACAAACTCAGGATGTTTTGGATAACCCAGATCCACGGGAGGATGCATGAAGCCCGTTTGTGTATTGGGAAATGGTCAGTTAGGCAGAATGCTACGTCAAGCCGGTGAACCATTGGGAATAGCAGTCTATCCGATTGGGCTGAATGCTGAACCAGAATCTGTTCCCTATCAGAGCAGTATCATCACCGCTGAAATTGAACGTTGGCCTGAGACAGACTTAACCCGTGAACTCGCTCACCACAATGCTTTTATTAACCGTGATATTTTTCCTCAACTGGCTGATCGCCTACCACAAAAGCAACTCCTGGATAATCTTGGGTTAGCGACAGCTCCGTGGAAGTTATTAGCTGATACCAGCCAATGGCCGCAGTTGTTTAACGAGTTAGGTGATTTCATTATCGTTAAACGCCGTACAGGAGGTTATGATGGCCGGGGTCAATGGCGTATCCGACCGGGTGATGAAGCTGCATTGCCGCCCGAAATTTACGGTGAATGTATTGTGGAGCAAGGTATTCCATTTTCAGGGGAAGTTTCACTGGTTGGTGCCCGTAACGCTCAGGGTAAATCGGTATTTTATCCACTGACCCATAATCTACATCAGGAAGGTATCTTACGTACAAGTGTTGCCTTGCCAAATGCACATCATCAATTACAACAACAAGCAGAAAAAATGCTGTCCATCATCATGGATCATCTGAATTATATTGGTGTCATGGCAATGGAGTGCTTTATTGTTGGTAATGATTTGCTGATTAATGAGCTGGCACCACGGGTACACAATAGCGGTCACTGGACACAAAATGGCGCTTCCATCAGTCAGTTTGAGCTTCACCTGCGAGCGATTCTGGATTTACCTATGCCTCAACCGGAAATATTGGCTCCTTCAGTGATGGTCAATCTGATCGGTACAGAAATAAACCCTGAATGGCTCAGCTTACCCCTCGTTTGTTTACATTGGTATGATAAGGAAGTTCGCTCAGTGCGTAAGGTAGGGCATCTGAATCTGGTTCATTCTGACAGAGATATATTAAGAGCTGCATTACAAACATTAAGCGCCTTATTACCTGAAGAGTACCAAACTGGCCTAAAATGGGCACAAGATAAATTAAACTAAAAAACCGTAGGAAGTGATAATTTTAAATAAATTACCACTTCTTATGTCAACTGTAACAAGCTATTTCTTTAATAACGTTCTGGATAGTGTATCCACAATGGTTCTTGTCGTTTGATCTATTTCATAATTGAGGAAATCACCAACCTTAATCTTGCTGAGATTGGTCATTCTTAATGTTTCTGGGATCAAATCTAAGGCAATTGTCTTATTTTCTTCATCAATGCCGTTGATGGTTAAACTACAACCATGTAATCCAATAAAACCTTTCAGGAAAAAATATTTAATATTGTCTTGAGGTATCCGAATAACCAACCGATAAATTTCTCCTGTTGCAGTAAATTCTACTACTTCAGCCATCCCTTCTACATGTCCATAAATATATGGTATTAAGTTAAAGGATAAAGAGGAATTCGCCTAATCCCCCATAAAATAGCGAGGAGAAATTAAGTGCCATTTCTAAGGAAGCAGGGAATCAACAATACATTCAAATCAATGGCAGCAACAAGTATCGGTTTATCTGTCATTTCCTTATGTTTTCTTTTTTCGTCATCTGTGCAAGCCAGTAACTTCGTCAATTTTCAATCGATCGATACCAGCCTTTACTTCCAACTCGAAAATAAAATTGCCCCTGATAAAACCCTCTCTCCTATCGTCGAAGCCTTCGGTGATTACAAAATCGGTGATATGTATGTCTACAGTATTTGGCAAAATTCACTGCAAAATGATTATAAAGGCGATAAAAGTTCCTATTACTATAAATTTGTGCCCAGACTCAGTGCCAGCAAAATTACAGGATATGACTTTTCCTATGGTCCATTGAAAGATGTGCTGTTTGCTCAATGGATTGCCAAAACCAAAAACGTAAAATATGACTATTTCCCCGGTATCAGCCTGGATTGGCAGGTAGAGGGATTCAGTTGGTTACGTACCATTTTTTATTTTGAAAACAATGCTAAAGGGAGCTGGAAAGATCAACGCATCCACATCGACTATGGTATTCCTTTCAGGAATCGGCTGGGAGATTTCCGCATTGTAGGTACGTTCGACTACACACTGGGACGGCGAGATAATCCAGAGATGTTTGATTTCAAACCAGAGTTACATTATGACCTAGGGAAAAAGTTGGGGTATCAATCCGGTCATTTGTGGACAGGTATTGTCATCAATCCAGTTAAAAATAAGTACAAAATAAAAGATACGCCTTACTTTCGCACAAACCAATTTAGCTATGGCGTGTTTATTCGATACAGCTTTTTTTAATAAGCACTTAAAATAGTGCCGTTTTTAATGGTTTATTCCTTAATGGGGTCACAATGTCCATTCAACACGACAAATTCGGGCGTACTTATCAGTGGTTTTTGCTGATACTTCTAGGCATGGTCTATTTTCTGTCCACAGCAACAACCTTTACGTCATTGGGTGTTGTCCTGCCCAGCATGATAAACGAGCTGGACTGGAGTTGGACTGATGCTGGTTTGGGTTTCACTCTGCTTGGCCTGACGTGCGGGCTATCCAGTTTCCTGCCAACAGTGTGCATTCGCAAAATTGGCGTTCGCTTCACGCTATTTATTGGCCTACTGATTTTTCTGGCGGGTTTCTACAGCCTTTACCACACGCATACTATTTCATCGTATTTCATCGGAACGGCTTTAATTGGGGTCGGGTTTACCTTTCTGGCAACCGTGCCCGGCACCTATGTTATTTCACGATTATATGAAAAACAGTCCCTTGCTTTCGGTTTCTATTTTACGATAGGAGGACTGGGAGGCGTGATTGGCCCGTGGATCTATTTCCTGGCAACTCGTGTCTGGGGAACGTGGCGAATGCATTGGATGATCTCTGCCGTCGTTCTGGCTGTTTTTGTTATTCTGACCATTCTTACTCTTCAGGAAGGAGAGCGGGAAATAGCCCATGCTAAAGCAGTCAATCAAAAGCACAACAGCGAAAATCCCCCTAGTATCTATCGTACCAAGCAGTTCTGGACAGCCCGACAAGCACTGCGCACCTGGCAATTTTATGTCATTGCCGCAACTTATACAGCGTTTCTGTGGTGTGGTATTACGGTGAATAGCTTTGCCGTCGCCCACATTATCGAAAATGGTTTCAGTGAAGCAATTGCCGCAGGGTTACTGAGTTCTATGGCTTTCATCAATGCTTTTTCAAGATTAGCCAGTGGTGCCATAGGAGAGTGGCTCGATCCGAAAAAACTGCTGATTGGCAGTCTGGCTATCATTATTCTTGGCTTAATCGCCTTGAGTATCGCCTCTTCCTGGCTATTCCTGATTGCCTTCACTCTGTTTGTCGGCATGGGTTATGGTATGACTTTCCTCGCTTCCAGTGTTCTGCTCGCCAATTATTTTGGCCGTAAGCCTTATCTGGAACTCTTCTCGATCATGAACCTGATTTCGACTCTGGCATGTCTGGCACCTTTCTTTGCCGGTGCCATAAAAGATTACTCCGGGAGTTTTACATGGGCTTTTCTCATCATTGCTATCCCTGTATTTGTCGTGTTAGTTGTAACACTGATGATGAAACCCCCAGCCAAAAAATGACAGACGATTTAGTTGAAAATGAGAAGCTCACTGACGAAATTCGCTAAATAATGATTACTATCCCCTGAAACAGCACACAAATAAGGAAGTAGTGATGACAAAGAAAGAGTTCGGTGTATTTCTGCCTATTGCTAAAGGTGGGTGGATTATTTCCCAAAACACGCCGCTATTGGATGCATCTTATAAACAAAACCGTGAAGCAGCTATTCTTGCCGATCAAATCGGCCTTGATTTCATTATGTCCATGGGTAAATGGCGCGGTTTTGGCGGTGAAACTGATCATTGGGGCAGTTCACTCGAATCTGTCACCATGATGGCTGGCATCGCTGAAGTCACTCATCGCGCCAAGTTGATCGCTACGGTTTATGCTGGTCTGCACAATCCGGCGGTGACGGCCAAAATGATCGCTACTTTGAATCATATCAGTCAAGGACGCGCCGGGCTGAATATTGTCTCTGGCTCATTTCGCGATGAATTTGAACAGATGGGGGAATGGGACAGTAAATTGGATCACGATCAACGTTATGCTATGACAGAGGAATGGACACTGTTGATAAAACGGCTTTGGCGCGAAAAACACGTTGATTATCAAGGAACGTATTTCAATCTGAAACAGTGTGTCTCCGAACCCAAACCTCTTTCACGCCCTCGCCCTTATTTAGTTTGTGCCGGACAATCCGAACACGGTCTGCGTTTCAGTGTACGCCATACCGATGTCTGTTTCATTGGCGGTAAAGATGAAGCAGAGACCCGCAGGATCAGTTTAAGCGCCAAACGCATTGCCTCAGAATACAACACCACAACCAAAACATTCTGCATGTGTACAATCATTTGTGCTGAAAGTGATGCTTATGCCGAAACCCTTGCTCAATGCTATCGTCAGGGTTTGTATGTAGAGGCAGTCAGAAATATGATGCACAGTTTTGGTGTTGATGTGGACGGAAAAAGTAATGCGATGGTAGAAAGATCTCAAAATGCTTTTTTGACTCATACCGCTATCGGAACAGCCGATATTGCTGTAAGCAACTGTCGGATTTACTGCGTACTTGTGAATTGGATGGGGTAATGTTGATATTTCCTGATTATATTGAGGGATTGAAAATATTCGGCGATCAAATCCTGCCGAAATTAAAGGCTGAATTTGGCTGATGTTACTTTGAAAAATACACGGTTATAAACATGGGAAGCCTTGATTCCAGAGCTTCCCAGGCACAACTAAGGCGCTATTTATTCTGACAAACGTTATTCTGGTAAACGTCGATATTGCCCTTGTTTGCGCAATAGCCGGACACCCAACCAACCACCACACAATGAAAGCAACAGGCTGCTGATAATCGGCAACAAAAACCACATCAGCCACTGCGGTTGCCACGGAAAATCAAACACTTTCGTCTGCAACAACCAAAGTGCAATTTCGGCGCCAAATGCCGCAGCCAAACCTGCCATAAAACCAAGCAAGGCAAATTCGCTCCACAATGTACGACGCAACAGTTTCTTACTGGCGCCCAATGTTCGATAAACTACCAGTTCAAGCTGTCGTTGGTTCATGCCAACCTGAATCTGTGCCAGTAAAAGTAATCCACCACAAGCCATCACCAACACAACCATAATTTCCAACGCCCGACTGACTTGCTGCAAAATACCTTGTATCTGCTTAATCATAGAGCCAATATCCAACATACTGATTGTTGGAAAATGACGATTCAGTTCCGTTAACAATCTTCCATTCCCCTCATAATGGAAACTGGTCAACCATGTTTGCGGTTGGTGCTCCAATGTTTCTTTGGCAAAAATAAAGAAAAAGTTCGGATGCAGGCTTTCCCAATCCACTTTACGAATGCTGCTGACTGTCACCGCAAAAGTTCGGGTGTCCCCGGTGAAAGTCAATTTATCTCCAACCTTAATCTGTAACTGCTCTGCAACGCCTTGTTCCATTGAAACTTCGTTGGGTTTCGGTGGCCAACTTCCTTCCACAAGGGTATTAAACGGCGGTAATTCTTTTTTCCATGTTAAATTGAGTTCACGACGTACTGTTGTACTTTTGGGGTGCTTTTCATCAGCCCATTCAATTGCCGACTGTCCATTAATTTCTGTTAAACGTGCCAACACCACAGGATAGTATTCCGTCGGCTCCACTTTATAATTTGCCAATAAATCATTTACCTGAGCAATTTGCGGCTGAGTCATGTTAATCAGAAAATAATTCGGGCTATCTGGTGGCAACTGTTGCTGCCATTGACCCAGTAAATCTCCTCTCACCACGACAAGCAGTGCCAACAACATGAAGGAAAGTGAAAATGAGGCTAATTGTGTCATCGTCTGGAATGGGCGGCACAACAGTCGGCTGACCGCCAGACGCAGGCTCAACTGGCGAAATGTGATCCGGCGCAGCAACCACAAACCACTCCAGCCCAATATGCCTAATAACAATGCAACAATTGGTATCCCTGCCAGCAATGACCATAACAGTGGCTCAGTTCCCGCCAATAAGACTAATCCACCAGTAATCAGCAGTGCGACCGCAGGCAGATAATAACGTAATGGCCAGATAGACGCGGTGACATCGCTGCGTAATACTCTTGATGGCTGAGTTGCCATTAGTTGGCGGTAGGGCCGAATGCCTACCAGCAAAGCAATACCAAACAGCGCTCCGATCGCCCATACCCACGGCCACATCCCTGCTTCCGGTAACATCTTAGGTAGCATAGCGGCCAATACCCGAATCAATAGCGATTCAAAAACCAACCCCAGAATGGAGCCGACAATCGTAGCTGCAAGCAATATCACCAACCACTGCCCAATGATCCACTGACGCAACGCCCAACGCCCTGCTCCCAGTGTTTTCAGGATCGCAACCAGATTGTGCCGGCTACGGCAATAGTGAGTCATGGAAACGGCGACCGCCGCCACGGCCAGCAATAATGTCAGTAATGCCGACAATAACAAGAATTGCTGTGCACGTTCGATGGATTGTGCCAACGCACCATTATCCTGTTTTAGTGTCAACCAACGCTGATCCGCTTTTAATTGTGGATCGATCAGTTGCTGGAATGATTGAACTGCCTCTGGCGAACCCGCAAACATATAACGGTAAGTCAAACGGCTTCCCGGCTGAATTGCGCCTGTCGCTCTGGCATCATCAATATTGATTAAAATACGGGGAGAAAGTTGGAATGGATTAAAACCACTATCCGGCTCTTGCAACAGTTCACCACTGATTTTCAATGTGGTATCACCAACGTCCAGGCTATCCCCGACTTTAATATTCAATAGTGCCAGTAAACGAGGAGCGACTAGTACAGAACCTTTCTCTGGCTTTAATCCCTTTGGATAAGTTTCCAGTTCACCATACAATGGGTAATGTTCATCGCTTGCTTTAACCTGAGCCAGTTGCGGGATATCTCCTGCATAAGTCATGGTAGAAAATGAGATTTGACGGCTTAATATCAGTCCTTTTTCCTGAGCCAGCTTTAACCAGGAGCCATCAACAGGGTACGATGCACGTAATACCAGATCGCCTGCCAGAAAATCACGGCTCTGATAATGAACACTCTGATCAATACGATCACCAATACGCCCCAATGCTAATACACATGCTACCGCTAATGTCAGAGACAACCAGACAATCAATAGCGATGGGGTACGCCATTCACGCCAAAACCAGCGCCAGATCATACTTCCTCCCGTAATTTTCCATCCACCAGACGTAAACGACGCTGGCAACGGGCTGCAAGCTGGTTATCATGTGTCACCAGAATCAGTGTCGTAGCATAATCATGGTTAAGCGAAAAAAGCAGATCTGCGATACGGTCACCGGTTTGGCGATCGAGATTACCCGTTGGTTCATCCGCAAATAGGATTTTTGGACGAGTACTAAATGCTCTGGCCAATGCAACCCGTTGCTGTTCTCCGCCCGAAAGTTGGGCTGGCATGTGTTTTAGCCGTTTTCCCAATCCTAACTGTTCGAGTAATTCGATAGCCTGCTGGCGACTATAGTTCTCGGATTCTCCCCGCAAAAGTGCCGGTAGCTGAACGTTTTCTAACGCATTCAGAGTGGGGATCAACATAAACGATTGGAAAACAAAACCCACATTTTCTGCCCGTAATTGTGCCCGCTGTTCTTCGTCCATACGGCTGATATGCTGTCCCAGCAAATGCACTTCCCCTGAACTGCCATCATCCAAACCAGCAATAATGCCTAACAAAGTGGATTTCCCTGAGCCTGACTCACCGATTAATGCAATTGTCTGTGCTGGCTCGACAAGTAGCTCAACACCTTGCAATATATTAATTACCTGTTCCCCTTGGCCAACATGTTTAACGAGATTATGAACTTCAAGAATACTTTCTACAGCCATGTACTTTTCCTTTTCTTGTTGGTGCTATGCAGTGCCAGAGCAGTGGCGGCTGATACTCTACTTATATTGGGAGATAGTCTCAGTGCTGGCTATCGCCTGCCCATTGAGCAGTCATGGCCCACCCTAATGGCAAAAAAATGGCAGCAATCCGGTAATAAAATAACCATCATTAATGGCAGTATCAGCGGTAATACCGCAGCACAGGGGCTTGAACGTCTGCCTGAGTTACTGAAACAACACAATCCTAAATGGGTTCTGATCGAACTCGGAGCGAACAATGGATTACGTGGTTTTCCGGTCCAGCAAATAGAACAAGATCTGCAAAAAATCATTACTTTGGTAAAACAAGCCAACGCTAAACCATTATTGATGCAAATTTATATTTCGCCGAATTATGGAAAACGCTACACCGAATCTTTTGCCAAAATTTACCCTTCCTTATCAAAACACAATCAAATCCCTTTATTGCCATTTTTTATGGAGCACGTTGCTATCAAGCCAGAATGGATGCAAGATGATGGCCTGCATCCCAATCAATTCGCACAACCTTTTATTGCTGATTGGATGTCCAACAAACTTTCAGCATATATCACCCATAAGTAAAAATATTCATTAATTAATAGTAAATCATTTATTCCAGTAAGCTGATGTAATTTAACAGGTAAAGTTATGCAAAAAGCAGTTCTTATTACTGGCTGTTCCAGCGGTATCGGATTAACCGCCGCCAAAGCCCTTGATCAACGCGGTTATCGTGTCCTGGCCGCTTATAGCACGTCTGCGGATTTGGCACATAACTGAGATTGAAAAAGACATAGGTCATCCCTATCTATTGTTCATATATACCCATTCATATATTTGCAAAGTGAAAGGGGACAATTGCCTGATAACGAACTTAAAGAGAGAATCCCATGGAATCGACAATGAATACTAACAGCAACACGGCTCAGATTGTTCACATCAACGAATCTAATATTGCTCCCACTGTTCAGCAGTCCTTAAATCAGCTTGTGGTATTCTATTTTTGGTCACCACAAGATCTCCATTGTCACGAGTTAGAAGCGACTCTTGATAAGCTCGCACATGAATATGCGGGGCAATTTATTCTGGCTAAGGTCAATTGCGATCAATTAGGTCATATTTCTGCACAATTTGGTGTACGTACCGTACCAACAGTGCTTTTTGTTCGTGAAGCTCGCCCTGTTCATGGTTTTGAAGGGTTACAAACTGACGAAAACATCAGAAAAATGTTTGCCCAAATTTTGCAGCAACATGAAAAATCACCGTTGGAACAAGCAAGTGAATTGCTTGCTGAAGGCAAAAATCTGGAAGCCTTACCTTTACTGAAAGAAGCATACCAGGCAGATCCGCAGGATATTGAACTGGGTTTATCCTTGGCTGAAGTCCATATTTCACTCAATCAGTTAGAAGACGCCCAAAAGATACTGGAAACTATTCCATTGGAAAATCAGGATCAGCGTTATCATGATTTGCTGATGGCCATTGAATCACATAAACAAGCTGCTGATTCACCTGAAATTCAAAAACTTCTGCAAGAAATGGCAACACAGCCAGAAAATGCAGAACTTGCGATTCAATTGGCATCTAAATTACATGAAGTCGGACGTAATGAAGAAGCCCTTGAACTGCTGTTAGGTTTCCTGAAAAAAGATCTCTCTGCTGGCAATGGCGAAGTGAAAAAAACGTTGATGGATATTATCTCTGCACTCGGAGCCGGAGATGTACTGGCATCTAAATATCGTCGTCAAGTATACTCCTTACTCTATTAATCAGAGATTTTTTGTATTCCATGATTCATTAATAGAGGAATTATTATGGATTTACTCTCTCTTGGGGCTGTCCCCATTCTGATCATTATTGCGGTTGTCATCGTCTTTACTTGTGTAAAAACCGTTCCACAAGGATATCAGTGGACAGTAGAACGTTTCGGCCGCTATACCCGCACATTGACACCGGGGCTGCATATCCTGATACCATTTATTGATCGTATTGGTCGTAGAATCAATATGATGGAGCAAGTATTGGATATCCCATCGCAAGAAGTCATTTCCCGCGATAACGCCAATGTCACCATTGATGCCGTCTGCTTTATTCAGGTTGTTGACCCGGTACGTGCTGCCTATGAAGTCAGCAATCTTGAACTGTCGATTATTAACCTGACCATGACTAACTTCCGTACTGTTCTAGGTTCAATGGAACTGGATGAAATGTTGTCTCAGCGCGATTTAATCAATAGCCGTTTGCTGACAATCGTTGATGAAGCCACTAACCCGTGGGGGGTGAAGATCACCCGTATTGAGATCCGCGATGTACGTCCACCTAAGGAATTGATCTCAGCAATGAATGCTCAGATGAAAGCTGAACGTACCAAACGTGCAGATATTCTTGAAGCAGAAGGTATTCGTCAGGCCGCCATTTTGAAAGCTGAAGGTGAAAAACAGTCTCAGATCCTGAAAGCTGAAGGTGAACGTCAATCAGCGTTCTTGCAAGCGGAAGCCCGTGAACGTGCCGCAGAAGCCGAAGCACGGGCAACCAAAATGGTCTCTGACGCTATTGCCGACGGTAACATGCAGGCGATTAACTACTTCGTCGCTCAGAAATATACCGATGCCCTGACCAGTATCGGCGCAGCAGATAACAGCAAAGTGATCATGATGCCGCTGGATGCCAGCAATCTGATGGGCGCAGTAGGAGGCATTGCTGAGTTGATCAATGAAAGTAAGAAGAGCAAGCAGGATAAATAACGGCTCAGTATAAACGACTATTTCAGGATAACGACTATGATTGAACAGATTGCCACTCAACCAGTCTGGTTTTGGCTCTGTTTTGGTGGGTTACTATTAATTGCAGAGCTGCTGGGAACAGGGGGATATTTACTGTGGACAGGTATCGCTGCCGTGATTGTCGCCCTGATCACATGGATTTTCCCCGAAATGAGCTGGGAGCTGCAAGGCACTCTGTTTGCTACCTTGACTCTGCTCTCTGCCATTGCGTGGCGTAGCTGGCTGCGTTACCATCCGCGCAATAGCGATAAGATGCTCAATCAGAAAAACCAGCAGTTAATTGGGTTACACGCCCGTTTAATCGCAGATACCGAAAATGGTTATGGGCGTATCAAACTGGCTGATGGCAGTTGGCGCATTCATTGTGACAGCGAACTGACTGCCAATACCGAAGTTGAAATCATTGCCGTTGACGGGATCACATTAAAAGTTAAGCCTGTATCTCATCCATCATGATTGGCACAACAACCAGATAGTTGTTCAATGATAGGGCAATCTGCCCTATCATCTCCCGGACATTCAGCAGCCAACGCTAAGAGCTTTTCCCTGATCTGCTGCAATTTCACAATTTTTTCTTCTATTTCAGTGACTTTTTGGAGTGTCGCTGTTTTCACATCTATACTGTGACGATTGGGATTACGGGATATCCGTAATAACTCCCGGCACTCTTCAATCGTGAATCCTATTTCTCTTGCCTGACGTAAGAGTATCAATTCATCAATATGCTTCTGTTGGTAAAAACGATAGCCATTATCTCCCCGCTCCGGCGCAGTAATCAGATCTTTCTCTTCATAAAACCGAATAGCTTTACTGGTTAAACCGGTCTTACGGGCAATTTCACTGATATTCATATTTTCCCCTTGACCTTCCCCTTGCAGGAAGGTTTAGCCTAAAAGGATATCGATAAGTATATCACTCTGTTTCAGGAGATTTTTTATGTCCACAACAACCATTCTCGCACTTCAGGGCTTGACCTGTATGCACTGTGTCGGCAGTGTCAAAAAGGCACTGGAAAATCTGTCAAATGTTGAACAAGCAGAAGTTAGCCTTGAATACGCTAAAGTGATCGGTCGTGTAACTCCCGATTCATTGATTTCTGCCATTACTGATGCAGGTTATGAAGCCACTCTGGTAACTCACCCCGATGTTGAACTACGGCTTTCAGGCTTAAGCTGTATGAAATGTGCTGGCAAAACTCAAAAAGCGCTGGAATCAGTGACTGGTGTAGTTGCGGCCGAAGTCGATACTCAAACAGCCAAAATTTACGGCAAAGCTGAAAACCATGCTTTGATTAATGCCGTAAAGCAAGCGGGTTATCACGCTGAATTAGCGGGAGAAACCTATTCCCCAAAAAATAAGCCGCTGACAACATCTGCCTCAGAATCAACTTCACAAGCACCGGAGTTTTTGGCAGCGGCAATAGATCCGACTCCGGATACACGATCCATTTCACATGACCATGGCAGCATCCAGCTTCTATTGGATGGTATGAGCTGTGCTAGTTGTGTCAATAAAGTACAAAAAGCCCTGCAATCTGTTGCAGGGGTTGAGAACGCCAGAGTCAACCTTGCAGAACGAAGTGCACTGGTTACCGGGACAGTATCTCCCAATGCTCTGGTCGATGCTGTTATCAAAGCTGGCTATGGCGCAGAAGTTATTCTGGATGAAACCGAGCGCCGGGAACGTCAGCAGCAAATTGCTCAGGCCAATATGCGTCGTTTCCGTTGGCAATCAGCCCTCGCTCTGGCTGTCGGGGTTCCAGTCATGATTTGGGGCATGATTGGTGACAATATGATGCTCACTCCAGATAACCATACAATTTGGCTGAGCATCGGGCTGGCTACTCTTGCCGTAATGATATTGGCTGGCGGACATTTTTATCGCAATGCGTGGCAAAGCCTGAAAAATGGTAGTGCCACAATGGACACATTAGTTGCACTGGGTACGGGTGCCGCATGGCTCTACTCTATCAGTGTTAACTTATGGCCAGATATTTTCCCGCCTCAGGCGCGCCACATTTATTATGAAGCCAGCGCTATGATTATTGGCTTAATTAACCTCGGACACGCCTTAGAGCAACGCGCACGTCAACGTTCCTCAAAAGCGCTTGAACGATTGTTGGATTTAACACCTCCAACAGCTCAGGTCATCATAGAAGGCGGTGAGAAAACGTTGCCATTGGCTGATGTCAAACCTGATATGACATTGCGGCTGGTCACAGGGGATCGGGTTCCCGTGGATGGTGAAATCATCCACGGCACAGTCTGGTTAGATGAAGCGATGCTGACAGGAGAAGCGCTCCCTCAACAAAAATCAATTGGCGATACAGTTCACGCGGGAACTGTGGTGCAAGATGGAACCGTACTCTTTAAAGCCTCAGCAGTAGGTAGCCAAACCACTTTGGCAAGAATTATCAATCTGGTACGTCAGGCACAAAGTAGTAAACCTGAAATCGGCCAATTGGCGGATAAAATATCTTCAATATTTGTGCCTGTTGTCGTTGCTATCGCACTAATTGCGGGAGCAATCTGGTTTTTCATCGGCCCGGCTCCCCAAATCATGTACTCACTGGTTATCATCACCACAGTGTTGATTATAGCCTGTCCTTGTGCACTCGGCCTGGCAACACCAATGTCCATCATTTCCGGGGTCGGAAGAGCAGCGGAATTAGGTGTGCTAGTACGTGATGCTGATGCCCTACAACAAGCCAGCCGGCTCGATACCCTTGTTTTCGATAAAACGGGAACGTTGACTGAAGGGATGCCACAGGTCACTGAAATTCAAACTTTCAATGGATTCACCAAAGAGCAAGTATTGCTGTGGGCTGGTGCATTAGAAAGCGGTTCAAACCATCCTTTGGCAAAAGCCATTCTGCTGAAAGTTGAAAGTGAACAAATTGAAGATCAACAATTACCTGAAGTAACACAATTCCGTACTTTAGCCGGAACGGGTATACGCGGGAATATTGGTAATACAACACTGTTGTTAGGAAATCTGAACCTACTTGAACAAAATCAGATTGATACAACAGCATTTAAATCACAGGTCGCCAAACAAGCAGAAAAAGGAGCTACCCCCGTTATACTGGCAATCGACGGAAAAGTGGCCGCTCTGTTTTCAATACGTGACCCACTACGTCAGGATACCGTCTCCGCCTTGCAACGTTTACATCTTCAGGGTTATCGCTTAGTCATGCTGACAGGTGATCATCCTGTAACAGCTAATGCTATAGCCAAAGAGGCGGGTATTGATCACGTTATAGCAGGAGTGCTACCTGATGGTAAAGCCGCCGCCATTCAGGATCTCCAGTCTGAAGGTAAGAAAGTCGCCATGATTGGTGACGGCATCAATGATGCACCTGCATTGGCACAAGCAGATGTGGGGATTGCCATGGGGAGTGGTAGTGATATCGCCATTGAAACCGCGTCAATTACCCTGATGCAACATAGCCTGCATGGTGTTGCAGATGCAGTTGAACTGTCCAAGGGGACATTGCGTAATATGAAACAAAATTTATTTGGCGCATTCATCTATAATACGCTGGGTATCCCGATTGCAGCAGGTATTCTCTACCCCTTAACCGGAACATTATTGAATCCAGTCATTGCCGGAGCTGCCATGGCTCTCTCTTCAATCACCGTGGTCAGTAACGCCAACCGATTACTTTACTTTAAAACTAAACGCTGATATTCCACATTAATCATGCAGACATCGAAAAGCTAAACAACACCGGGTTTAGCTTTTCATTTATCACTTTCTTGTTAACCTTTAACGCGTTAGCATACCCATCCACACCAATTACCGGAGTATGTAGTATGGGAAAACTAATGACATATCTCAGCAATGTATTAGGACTGAATTCCCAACGATATTACCCCTATCCTGCTTTTGACGTCACTTTGCCGAAAAATAGACAATTACATATTGTTGGCAGCATCCATATGGGTACAGAAAATATGTATCCACTTTCCGAAGTACTGTTGGAACAACTGGAGCAGTGCGATTCTTTGATTGTCGAAGCAGATATCACCCAATCTGGTTCACCATTTGGAAAAATATTTCCTGAACAGGTCGTACTGTCACAACGTTTATCAACTGAACATTTTGGTGTCTTACAGCAATACTGCCACGAGATCCAACATCCGGTAGAGTCACTCGATCCATTGCCTTCATGGCAAGTTGCTTTGATCCTACAGGCCGCTCAGGCTCAATACTTAGGATTGCGTCCCCAATACGGCATTGATTTTCAACTACTGAACAGTGCAAGGGCCATTGATAAAAATATTATCGAGCTGGAAGGAACCGATACTCAGGTTAATTTACTCACCAAACTCCCGAATGGTGGCATCTCTCTGTTAGAAGATACTCTGGTTCACTGGCATACTAACGCCCGTACTTTACAAATGATGATTAGCTGGTGGATGAATTACAAACCAAACCAAGCAAGTGAAGCATTACCACAGACTTTCTGTGAGGTTACTTACCAGACCTTGATGACTGAACGTAACCGTCAATGGAGTGAACAATTATATGACTTACCGGCAGGAAAATATTTAGTGGCTGTCGGAGCATTACATCTCCATGGTGAAAACAATTTACTGAAGCTGTTACAACAATAGCTATTACAAGAACAGGAATAAAGACTATTTCTAATAGTTACTATTTATATAGATAATGTTACAGGAAATACGATATGACGCCTGCTGTTACTCTACTGGAAAAACACAAAATTAATTTCAAACTTTATTCTTACGAACATGATGTTAATGAACATAATTTTGGTGGTGAGGTGGTTAAAAAACTTGGATTAGATGCTAAGCAGGTTTTTAAAACCCTCTTAGTTTCATTAAATGGTGATCCTAAAAATCTGGCTGTTGCTGTCACTCCGGTCGCGGGACAACTGGATTTTAAAAAAATCGCCAAAGTATTTAAAGCGAAAAAAGCGGATATGGCAGATCCACAGTTGGCACAAAAAGTGACAGGTTACCTGGTGGGTGGCATCAGCCCATTAGGACAAAAAAAACGTCTTCCAACTGTTATTGACAGTCAGGCCCAAAGCCTCCCGACTCTGTTTATCTCTGGTGGTAAACGTGGCCTGGATATTGAACTGGCACCGACTGATTTATGCCAACTACTTAATTGTCCATTTGCTGATATTGCCAAAATTTGAAAATTAATTGTAATTACCGTTAAATTTTTCGATCTGGCTCTGTTTTCTCGAAAACAGGGCCTTGTTCAATTATCTAATGCCGATATACTTCTCATATAGCAAAAACAATATTATTTACCATTTCAAGTAACTTAATATATTTAAATAAAAGGAGATAAAAATGGCTACTTCGTCATTTTTCAGGCAGATTGTTATCACCCATCCCAAGGCAATTAAGATGTTGCGAAGGGCAAATAGAAGGCCATCTAAAAATAATTTTGAAAAAATAGACATTGAAACTGAACAAAAAGAGGCAATAGAGATATTAAAACAAAAATTCTCACTTTAGGAGAAGTATTAATAGTATTAGGCAGAGACAGAACAGAAAAGTATTTGCTTTCATTCTCCTGCCCTTTGAATCTAGATGTAGAATATTTTTTACATAAAAACTCAATTAGATTTGAACAGGCTGATGTAACCATAACATACTTGATTTTAAATGAAAAAGGGTCAATTCTTGCCTATTTTTCATTGACTTTCAAGGAGCTGAGAGCATATTCATTTTCTATTTCAAAAACAAAAATAAGGAAACTTAATAGCATCAGTAAAAACGCTAATACGATAAAAGTTTACTTAATCGGCCAAATAGCAAAGAACTTTTTATTCAATCAAAATCCAATAAAATTCGAAGATATTTTTCTTTATGTAAGGAACATTATTAACACAGCAAAAATTCTAATTGGAGGAAGAGTTATTGCCTTGGAATGTGAAAGCAATCCTAAACTCATAGCATTATACTTGAAACATGGATTTGAAAAATTATCGGAAAAAGAAGGAGGAAACAATTCACTAATAACCATGATATTCAATAATTAGATAACTATTTATTTTCAACCATCCCCATTTTAGATTATTTATCACCGTTCCGACTAGTAAGTAAAAGACCATCTGAAAAACAGATGGTCTTTTTTTCTAATAATTAACCTTCACCCATTATCATTTATGAGCAATTTCGCCGTTCGGTTCATAGTCCGCCACTTTCAGCGGAGAGTGTTTCTCAATATACCCTTTCAATACTTCTGCATCGACAAAACCGGTATTAACATATCCCGGTAAATTATCAATTCGCGGATAGCCGTCACCACCGATAGCATTGAAGTTCAATGTTGCCATCCGGTAAGTTTTATTCAGATCCAGTGGTTTTCCACCAATTTTGACATCACTGATATTTTTGCCATCTTTCACAAAACTGACATTATAGAACTGACCATAAGCACCAGAATCAGCTTCCATATTCGCAGCAGCAGTCAAATAAGGCAGAACTTCACTTCCCTTGAAATCTACATAAACCAATTGATTAGCAAATGGGTGAACCTTTAATACATCTTTATAAGTGATATCCCCTGCTTCAATAGAATCGCGGATCCCTCCTCCACTCATCACAGCAAAATCGGCGTTTGCCCGTTCCATCTGTGCTGCCAGCACAAGGTGAGCCATATTGGTCTGTATAAAACGAACTTTGCTGCGATCGCCCTCCAATTTACCGTCAACAGATCCAATTTTCACACCTAATTTCTGATCCCCTTTATCCTGATAAGGTGTCAACAATTTCAGCATTTCAGAGTTTTGAGAAATTTGGTGAGTGTAGTAAACACGCTCAGTGCTTCCGTCTTCTTTTTTGACTCTCTTATTTAAGTTGATGGGAATTAATTGATAATGAACTAGCTTAAATTCACCATTGCGAAACTGGAAATCAGCACGACCAACATATTTTCCCCATTCATGGGCCTGAACAATCCATGTCCCATTTTGGCGATCCGGAGAACAAGGCGTCCCAGGAACATAATTCACCTGCTTATAGTTTTTATTTTCCGCAGACATACAAACCGGATCTTGTGAATGCCCACCCACAATCATATTTAAATAACCAGCAGGTAAGCGACGAGCCATTTCCACATCACCTGGCGCATTCGTGCCATGTTGACCGTCATCGTAATGCCCCATGTGGGTTGCTGCAATAATGACATCCGGCTTTTCAGTCTTCTTCAGTTCATCAATAACTTTTTTCGCTTCTTCGGCAGGTATATGGAATTCCACATCAGGAAAATTAGCCGGATTACCTATTTTAGCTGTATCATCAGTAGTTAAACCAATAACCGCAATCTTCACACCTTGCTTTTCGAATATCACATATGGCTTAAATAAGCGTTTGCCAGTGCTGGTTTGATAAATATTCGCTGACAAGAATGGGAAAGTCGCCCATTTTTCCTGTTGATATAGCACATTCAGAGGCTTATCGAATTCATGGTTTCCCAATGCCATCGCGTCATAACCTACCAAATTCATTCCTTTAAAATCCGGCTCAGCATCCTGCATATCCGATTCAGGCACACCAGTGTTAATATCCCCGCCAGATAACAACAATACACTACCGCCTTTTTTAGCAACTTCCTGACGGATAGAATCCACTACGGTTTTCTGAGCTGCCAGACCATATTCTCCATGCTCATTCTGCCAAAAGTGACCATGGTGATCATTGGTATGCAGGATAGTAATATCGTATGTTTTATCCTTTTCCCAAGCGGATGCGATCATTGGTGACAATGACAGAGAAACAACAAGGGCACATACTGACGCTTTAAATGAAAATTTCATCGGGTATCTCCATGTTCCTTAAATAAATCTGTTATTAGTTTTCAAGAATGTTGAAACCTACCCCGTTTAAGGCATGTCACTTTTTTATAACAAGGAACCTTACTGGAATAAGTACATATTTCACCACAGAATGGAATAACAACACGACGTTCGACGCGGTGTTTTTTCGATCAAGATTACATAATCAGGCCATTAAATAGAGTCTTATTTCATTTTTTTGCGATATGCATCAAATTATATCAAGATAAGACAAAGATTTTATTAGAAAGTTAATATGTATTAAGGTGTAACAATTAAATAACAGTTCAACACCACTACAACGTAGATAAGATCGGTGAGACAATGAACAAAATTAAGCAAAATGATACTATCCCATTATCAGATACGCGGAAAAAAACACAGGGAACTGCTTTCTCAATACTTGGTGCGATCAGCTTATCTCATCTCCTGAATGATATGATCCAATCGCTCATTTTAGCAATCTACCCACTATTACAGTCTGAATTTACCCTTAGCTTTATCCAGATTGGGATGATCACCCTGACTTATCAGGTTACTGCATCCTTACTACAACCTCTCATTGGCTTATATACAGATAAACACCCTCAACCTTATTCACTTCCTATCGGGATGGGATTTACGCTATCTGGGTTACTTTTGTTAGCCTACGCAGACAGTTTTCCTATTATATTATTGGCCGCTGCACTGGTCGGTACTGGTTCATCTGTTTTTCATCCTGAATCATCACGGGTTGCTCGAATGGCTTCGGGTGGACGCCTTGGATTAGCTCAATCTTTATTTCAGGTAGGTGGAAATCTGGGTAGTGCACTTGGCCCTCTGTTAGCGGCTATCATCATAGCGCCTTATGGTAAGGGCAATGTGGGATGGTTTTCTCTGGCGGCCCTGTTGGCTATCATCATTTTGTTACAAGTCAGTCAGTGGTACAAAATGCAGCACCATGCTACTTCACGCTATGTATCCAATACGCTCCCTCATCCTCGTTTTTCTAAAAAAATAATTATCCGTTCATTCATCATTCTTCTGGTGCTGATTTTCTCAAAGTATTTCTATCTCACCAGTATCAGTAGCTATTACACCTTTTACCTGATCCAGAAATTTGGTATTTCCGTGCAAAATGCATTCTCTTGATCACCTATAATCATTAATATTCAAACACAGTCATACATTTTTATTTAACTTATTATTTTTATTATTATTTTATTTGTTTTCTTGTTTTCATTAATCATCAACAGTCACAGATATTCAAATGGTGTCATGAGAAATATGTACATTTCAGTGTACATAAACTACATTAAAGCTATGTTATTTTTTTTGAGGAAGATGATATGGCAATTACCGACTCATGGCTCCGTTCTACCAATGGTAAGCCTCAAGAAAAAATTACCACCAAGTCAGACAGAGACGGGTTATCTGTCCGTGTCACGCCTAAAGGAAAAATCATATTTCAGTTTAGATATCGATGGAACGGCAAAGGGGATCGGATTGACATAGGAACCTACCCGGCAACGAGCCTAAAAGATGCCCGTGACTCAGTGATTTCCTATCGTGGGGAATTAGAGCAATACCGTAATCCTAAGATAGTTAAGCGTGTTCGCAAAGAATCCATCTTAAGTGCGGTTACTGTAGAGGGGCTGCTTCGTGAGTGGTGGGAAAAGACAATGAGAGGTTCAAAGGTTAAAGCAGATGAGATATTGCGATCTTTTGAGATTTATGTTTTCCCAAAAATTGGCAAGCTGCCTCATGATGAGGTAACACTGCATGTCTGGCTTTCTTTAATTGAAGACATTTCCAAACAGGTGCCATCAATTGGCGCTCGTATATTGACTTATTCTAAGACTGCGCACAGATGGGCCGTTCGGCGAGGAATGACCAAACTCACTCCATTATCTGACGTAGAGAAAGGCGATCTGAGCGGAAAAGAAGCATTGGGTAATACTGATCTCGAATCTGAAATAGGCGAAAGGTCATTAGATGAAGAAGAGTTGGTACTTCTCTTTAATGTTATCAATGCTCCTGATTATAACCCTCGAAACGCGTTAATAATAAAACTGTGCCTTTTGTTTGGGTGTCGTATTGGTGAGCTACTAAAAGCCAAAGTTAATGACTTTGACTATGAAAAAGATATCTGGATTGTCCCTCCTTTAAATCATAAAACGGGCAGGAAATCCAAGAAGCCTATAATCAGGCCGATTATCCCGGCAGCCAAGGAATTGATTGAGCAGGCTAAAGAATTAAATCATGAGAGTGAATATCTGTTTACTGTTCGTCACAATGAGCCGTTTGCACAAGGAGCGCATTGCGGCATGATAGAAGCTCTTAATAAGAAAATGGCCTTTTATTCGCCTGATTTCGAGCATTGGTCAATCCATGACTTACGAAGAACTATGCGTACCGGGGTTTCTGAGTTAACCGCACCGCATGTGGCTGAAATCATGGTAGGACATAAATTACCCGGAGTATGGCAGGTGTACGATAAGCACACCTACCTAAACGAACAGAGAGAGGCATACGAGCTTTGGTGGAAGAAACTGACTAAAATTGTTTCCCGCCCTCCCAGTCAAAAATATCCTGCCGTAAAAAGTTAAGCTGGTCAGATTTAAATTTGGGTTTTGGGAAGCCTTCACGCTTTTGCTTCCCATTACTGCACCACAATCTTATCGTATGCGGTTTTACGCCATATCTGTCTGCCAGTTCCTTTGTTTTGAAATAAGGTGATTGACTCATTATTTACCCCTTCCTCTGATACCTATTCCCCAAAATCACCTTAGCTACTTTCGCCGGTGTTGCTTTTCTTTCCCATGTCGCATCAAAAATAATGCCGCTCAGTTCCGTAGTGAGAATATCCTCCAATTTCTTTGGTCTTTCGTTGTAGGGGACCTGATCAGGCACTCCATTCATCACGTCGATAACCAGCGCAGCGATTTCTTCCTCCCCGCGTTCTGGCTTACGGTATCCCGCTTTCCAGACTGCATCGGTGATATCAGCAGGATCGCCCCAGACTGAGGCGATGATTTGTGTGAGGTGGAATGAGTTATTGGTCATTGCTCTTCTCCGTTATCAAGGTCGATAGCCAGTTGTCCGGCTTCTTTCAGTGCACTAATCATTTTTTGACGCTTCCCTTTGGTCTTTTTGCGGGCGTTCATGATCTGGCTGCATACAGAAAGCAGTTCAGCTTCTTTCTTTTCATCCTGTGTGAGCTGGTGGCGTAATTCATCAAAACGCCCAACCATGTGATCGAGAGACGGAAGCGCGTTAATCCCAATACCTGAATTTCCCGATTTGAAATCGATAAATGCCTGATTCACGTCAAGCTGAAAATCCGGCCGAATCCACCCTGCATAAGAAACGGCTATCAGCTCATGAGCGTAAGTGCCGGGTGATGTACCGCCATTGTTTACATCGACGGCTTTTTGACCAGACTGCAAATATGCCGTCTGATTATTTTTCAATAACTTAGCTTCTAATTCTGCGATAAGTTCTTTTGCATGCTTGGTTCTCAACCATTGGTTAGGTGCCTTGTTCTCATTCTCGCCGCTGGCCTTATGCAAGGTGTTCAAGTTGTAGCGCCCGAATTCATCAAGAGGAATTTCAACGCCGACAACCACGGGTAACAATTTGCTTTTCATTATTTCCTCTTCCCCTTTTTGCCTTTCTTCGGAGTTATCTTCACTCCAGCCACTTTGGGTGCGGGTGGCAGAGGAGGGCAAATGCCCTTGTGAATATGTTGATTGCGTCTCATGCGGTGGATATGCCGCTGTGTGTGATCCCTGCCATCGTCGATATGGACTATCGTTCTGACCAGTTCGTCGTTGATGTCCACCATCTGGCGAGCTTCCTCAGTCACGGCCTGCCTCCATGCAAATGATTTTGTAAGCCCGCATCATGTGATTCACCTTGCCTGTGAGAATAGTCTTTTTGAAAAAGAAGCCGGCAGAATACGCATGAACAGGCGTAGCTAACAGGGCGGCATCAACGCAACGGTTATGCAGTCGGCGTTCAGTGATGAAACTGGCAATGATGATTTGTGCCGTGCTGCCTTTATCCTGATAGTCGATTTTCATAGCGATCCCCTTACATCCGAGTTGGCATGACAACAAACTGAGGATTGCCATAACGCTGATTAATATTGTCGCCAAACTTCATCAAGCAAGCACCTGTCATGCCGGATGGGTACATGGAAACGGCGATGACCTTCGAATTCCCTCCAAACATTTTGTAGGGATAGGCCAAATACTCTGCCTGAAAGTGGGGAATGACATTTTCCACTTTCTCTGGGATGACCCGGTTTAAATCAGGAAAGCGGCCATCCGGCACTGATAAAACAGTAAACCCGACTCTCACCCCGGCAATATCCCTGTGTACGGCATAAGGTTCTTTGGTGAAATGTAGCTCTGTGGTCTCGGCTTTCTTGGGGATTTTCCCGTGAAACTGAACGATAGCTTTACGACGTGTACTTACGCCATGCTCTAACCGTAAAGCCACATGCCCGTTTGTTGATTCCAGATATTTTGGGGTGATGTGCACCCCACACAGGTAATAACGCGGGTCATTTTTAGCCACACAAATCAAGGCAGCGCGTAATAAATTGGAATTAATGATCATTGTTTTCTTCCCATCCGATAACCTGAAAGATCCCCATTTTCGGGTGTGACCAGCGAGAACCGCGTTTTTCTGCTTCACCCATCATTAGGTGGAACGCGCTCATGAAATCTTCCTTGAATACAATTTTCATGGGGCGAGGCTGTCCATCCGGCGTCATGATGGTGACGGTATCTGTAGGAACGTTGTACTGTTCAGCCAAAGTACGGCATTTGGCATTGGTTAGCCCTGATTCGGTCGCGGCCAGAGAGAAGCCGATCCAGCCCGCGGGGATAGTTCCACGCTTGATTTGCTCGATAGTTTCATGAACCTGCTCAACCCTTTCTTCAACGTAGTTGATTTGGCGTTGTTGCTGGGCGGTGTGACTGGCGATCTTGGCAATCATTTCAAGCTCGCTGATTGCGGTTTGTGGTGCACGGAAATAATTACTAACCAGTTCTCGCTGTACCTGCCAGGCTAAGTCGTCGGTGAAAGATTTAACCAGCATCAGGTAACCCGATTCTGTAATGACGATACCTTTTGGTGTTCTTGGTGCAAAAATATGAGTTAGTGACTGACGACGAATTTCGTCGGCAGTGAGTTCGTGAAAATCTTCGCCTTCAATCAGGCGTGAACGGTTTTCACGAAAGTTTCTTCCGGCTGTTCCCTCGGGTCGAGCGTGAACCTGGTCAATCATTGAGAATGTCACAACGCGTTGCCCTTGATATTCCACGACAGGCATTTGGGTTTTATTAATGGTGATTAATGCGTTCATTATTTTGCTTCCTTAAGTTCAATCTTCATTCTTTTTGCTAAGCGGCGCATAGCTCTATTAAGTGGCATTCTCATTTCTTCACCTTCTACCGGGAAATTAGAGAGGTATTTTTTCGAATTTAAATAATCTTGCTTTTTGTCTATTTCTAATCGAAATCCTTGCGCCATTGTCATTCCCATATGGCCTTGTTGCGTTTTACTTCTTTTTCCTTTCGCCATTACCACCCTTCCTGTATTTTGATTTGTGCTTTTCGAACACAGCGCAAATTATTCTTGGTACATTCCTGTTCTTGTTTTTTGTCTTGAGATAATGAAAGAGCCTCACCCCATTTTTCAGCAGCACGGCGGAATAAGCCTCTATATTCTAAGAACCGTGCTAATTCTTTTGCTTGTTCATATACAGTCATTATTCACCGCCTGATTTCTGAGTTCTTATTGCTGCGCTATAGCTGTTATGTAACGAGTATCTTTTCTTATTATGTAACTGGCGATATTCAGCCCATAGTTGCGTATTAAGCGTGGTGGCTAAATCTTTAGCCTTTCCCCAGTATTCGGCTGCAAGGTCATAATCTTCTTCTTTCTCTTTCTGGATAGCGGTATTAGCAAAATCTAAATAGGTTTTATTTTTCATTTTATTGGCTCCGTTTTTTTAGCAATCAGTTTTAATATCTCATTCATAAACTCATTGCCCTCTGCGGTTAAATTTCCGTGCCTGGTGTAAAAGCTGCTGTAGGTTCTTACAATGAGTTCCTCTGCTTCCTGTTTTCTCTTGAGTCCAAGTACATATAATTCAAAGAAGCGAATTAAAGCGATATTCAATATTTCTTCATCTAAGTCCAGTTGGTAATTAAATCCCCCTGCCTTTACAATGACAGAATGGCAATTATGTTTTTTTGTAATGCATTCAATTTAACGTTAATAAATGCCTTTCGCTTTCTAGATAATAAATCAGAGCTATGCATTGTTAATCATCCTCATCAGCACATGAGCACTCGGCATCTCTTTTTAGTAGTTGGGCTACTTGATCTGATAATTCAAGCTTGGTCTCTAAGTCAGATATAATCAGCTTCTTGAATGTCTCGCATACAGCAACAAAATAAAGGCTTGGTCTTATGTCGCCAACAAGGCCAGCTTTGAAGCCTAAATCCAATTCATCGTCGTCAGTTTTGTTTGTTAATGTCAGTGTTATTTCAAATTGCTCTTTCATTTCTATTTCCTATTTTTAAGTTGAACGAATCCCCAGCGATGGCGCTGTAATTAAATTTGTTTTGTTGTTTTTATTTTTATTGGGTTTTACTTCTTCTTTCTCTTAATTCACTAACTGCATTCACATTATTTTCGTATTCAGCTTCGATAATATGAGGCAATACGGAAAACAGTCGCGATAATCTATCAAGGTCAATTATTGCTTCGTCGTGGGAATACTCCGCACTGTTAACTGCTGCTCCGGCTAAGTTAGTAATAGACTTCATTCCGTTTGTTATTGAGTAAATAACTTCATGACTTGATGTTGATAAAAATAGCAAATCATGGTCACTCATTTCTGAGATTTGTTCATTGTTGAAGCGAATGTGATGGAATATATTATTCATCATGGTTATTATTCCCCGCGAATTCGTCCTATTTCTAGCAATACATTATGATTGATTTCAGTTGCAATATTTAAAATACAAGTATCTTCCTCACTTAATCTACCTTCCATCCAGAGAGTTAGAAGTGCTTGCAATTTTTCAGCTAGTTTCTGAACTTTTTCTAATTCAAGGTTTTTGTTTTTCATGATTATATTCCTCGGTTTGTAATTCATTTGACATATTTCACCCTGCGATTTTTATTCAAAGCTTTCATTTAATTCAGTAAGGGCTTCAAACTGATAGACTGATAATCGTTCTACTGCTCGTAACATTAAGTAAGTATCATTTCTGGCTTCATTTTCAACAGCGGGTAATAATGGCATCAATAAAGCCTGTATTTCTTCATTGATTCTTAATGCATTCTGTAAATTATGTTTATCACCAATTGATAATTTTATTTTCATGTTTATTTCCTTTGATTGTGATTATTTATCCTTAATCTATTAATTAGTCAGATCATAAAATATGCCATAGCTTATTTCTTCAAAATAATCTGGAATTTCTGGCTGTTTGTTATATTCCTTTGCATTAGGTATAGCGAATAATAGTGTATTATTATCTTTACTTGCCTTACCTACTTTAGTTTCTATCATTGGTACACCATATTTATGGTGTGGCTTAGGAGTTCCAAGTGTACAGCATTGAATATTAAATTTATTAATGAGAAAATCTTTGTATGATGGTAAATTTTTGAGTTTATCATTTGTCTCTTTAACTAACTCATCTAACTCTCTGTTAAATTCCTTTCCTGCCTTGCTATTTGCTTTTGCTCTTACTATTTTCAATTCATCGGTTGAATTAATTATTTTCATTGGAATAGAAAATTCTTTATCTATTGGGAATGCAAAATTGAGAATTAATGAGCTATTTTTACCCCAACTGTCATCCCATGAAAAGCCTTCTGCGCCGATTTTATCCAGGGCTTGGTGTATTACTTCTTGTCTTTTCTTTTGAATTAATCTGTGTTCATTGTCAAGTTGATCAACAATATCACCAGACAGACGATAGTATTTGTAGTCTTTTTCACTCATTTTTATACCTTCAGAATTAAATTGTTTATTTCAGTTGCGATTAACGATTTGCCCCATCCAGCCATAAATGACATATACTGGTGCTAATAACCTTTTTGCCTCTTCCCTGTCATTTGCTTGAGCTTTAACGCATATAGGGCGTGTTTGCTCCGTATTGGCTCGTTCAATGGCTGCGAATAGGAAAGTTTTCATGGTAAAAATGTTCTTTATTTGATGGATGAGGTATTTTTAGACTCTATGTCTAAAAACCAACTTGAGATTTCGGCACTAAGTTCACTGGCAAGTTCTATTAGTACAGCCACATCCGATGGCTCCATTTTTTCGCTGTGCTTGGATAGCATAGAAAGTATGGTGCTGGATTGAGCTGCTTTTTTCTCAATATTACTAATTACATTAGACATAAATATCCCCAAGCATTGATGTTATATATTCTTTGTGTGTATAAATAATACATATCGTATTTTGCATTATCAACACAAATTTGCATTAAAAATACAGGTATTTTTTCAATGCATTGATTAATAATGAATTTTATTTTTTTGATGTGTTATAAGTGTGATATATATCACTATATAGGCATAAAAAAACCCCTTATCGGGGTTTTGGTTGGGGCTAATAAGGTGTGGTTAATAGTGCAATACAGAATGCCAGAATAATTTACCGATAATTTTCACGCTAGACTCATCGGCGATCTCATCCTCATATTCATCACGATTGTAACTACGGATAAGTAACTTTCCACCTGGCTTGCGATACAGGCACTTAATACGTTTTAATCCGTCCTGTTCTATAGCGTAAATTTTACCATCAGTAATGTGTTTGTGGGATATATCAATAGCAACTGCTGCGCCATCTGGTATAACCGGTTCCATGCTATTCCCCTTTGCAGGGAAACAGATGATTGTTGAACCGTCTGTCGGAGCTCCTATCCGCCGTAATGTTGATTTGGAAAATCGCAATTTATATCCGTTATAATCAACATCAATCACATTGCCATTGCCGCATGCAAATTCAATATCTTTCAAAAACGGTACTTCCACTTCGTTATCATCTAATGGAGTGAGGCTATCCCATGAGGAAGCTCCGGCCCATTCACTCTCTGGAGGAATATCAGATTTAGCGTAGTGGTGTTTTACCGAATTTTCCAGTTTTTGATCGCCCACCCCATTTAACAACCAATCTAGTGAATACCCAAACTGCTCGCTAATGCTCTGTGCGGCTTCTCTGCTTATAGCATTTCTACTCAGCCAGTTATTTACGGTCTGGGCGCTAACATTCAACGCATCTGCCAGTTGTTTTTGTTTCATCTTTTCATTAACTAAGACGGTTTTTAGTCGGTCTTTTAAGGAGTTAGTTTTATGATAAGTGCTTAGTGTGGATATCTTTTTTTCAAAAAGGAATATATTATCTGTGTTGTGGAGGAATAATCATGAACTCAATAAAAAAATACAGAAAAATGGCAAAGCTAAAACAAAAAGATTTGGCTGCATTGGTTGGTTTAACACCCTCAGCTATCAGTCACTATGTGATTGGCTTACAGGAAAGAAAAAAATATCACCAGAGAATGTGGTGATTATTGTTGAGGCGACAAACGGTGCAGTCCAAGCCCACGAACTTTTTGCAGATGATACATAAGGTCCCTGAGAAAGATCATGTTTCCTGATTACACCAAAGTGACCATGCCATCGCATTTTGACCCTGACGATGGCAAATGGATACAGAGCATGTTGGGAAACTGAGGGCCAGTACACGGGCGAAGATAACCGCCAAGTACTCAGAAGTGTATCTGGCAGCATGGGATAACGAGCCTGTGCCATATCGCAAAGACAATGCGGCCAGACGGGCGGCCAATATCCGTCTCAGGGAATTTGTCGTGAAGTATGAGAGAGCGGCACAGGGTTATACAGAAGCGCCACCCTTAGCCCCGCAAGCACAGCCAAAGGACAGGCCCAATTCAGGAGTGGCTTTAGGGCAGGGAGTCAACCAGTAACACCGAAATGGCTGTGTCTTCTGGCTGTGGGATCGGTGGTAAGGAGATCACTAAGGCTGAGCATGAAAAAGCAGCCAAGTGAGAATGATTATCAAAATGGGGAAAAGCCAAAAAAATGGCGATGACGAAAAAGTACTAAATAAGTACCCCCTTATTTTTTTTGGACAAATGAGAATGATTATCAACAAAGAAATGGCAGAAAAGGTTATCCAAAAACACCGCGCTCTCGTGAGCTGGAAGCCAGCACGCGTCGTGGCTGAACTGGTCGCGGCGGGGATGTCAGAAGCCGAAGCGGCAGCAATGGTCAAGGCAAACGCACCGGAACGGAAAGTGCACAAGCCCCATAAGCCCCACAACAGCCACGCAAAGCCGGTGAATCTGGAGGAACTAAGCACGCATTACCTCGTAGTCGGGGACTACGATTTATTGAGCCTGAAACATCAAGACGCACTGATTGCTGCCATCCGAAATGGCAAAGGGAAGAGTTCATGGCATGACGAGCCAATGGCGGTAACCCTGTTCGGGTTGGTCAAGGCATACCCGATCATCACCACCGCCGAGGTGAATAAATTCCTCAACCGTGGTGCGTTCATTGACAGCATCCCGTTGTTCATTGACGGAGAGGCGATCGAGGGTGAAATGATGCCGTCAGCAAATAACGACAGTGTGAAAGGGGTTTTTCGTGCAGTTAAGCAACTGAAAAAAATTACTGACGGCCTGATGGAGTCTGGCGCACTGCCCCTTAAGAAATACCTCGATCGTGTCCCGACCGATGAAGATGTCAAACGTGCCGTGGGTATCGTCGCACCATCGATAGTCAATCCCTATTTCCACAAAATCGATTATGCGCACCAGTACAGCAATATGCCAGCACCTGAGCACGCCGAAGACAGTAAGCGGATTATCAACGAATGGAAAAACGAACTGGACATCAAAGGGGGCAAGAAACTGAGCAGCCAAACTTTGCAGGGTGCAACTGCTCAGGCTCTTGCGATAGGTAATACCTATTCAGGCAGGATTACCTGCGCGGATTATCACACAGGAACCCAGAAAAATAAACAGGGAGTAACATCATGCTAGAAATTACCCCTAAGTTTGCTCAGGAACGCGCTTTGAACATGCTGCGTCAAGACTGGAAGCACTTTAATTCTTTCATGGTGTACGCCCCGACAGGTGCAGGCAAGACAGCGCTGTCCGCATTTATCACCTACGGCTTTGTGTCAAGGGGAATGCGGGTTCTCTTTGTTGCCCCATTTACCGTCTTGATAAACCAGACTGCGCAGCGCTTTATTGAGTATGGATTACCGGAGGATGAAATCGCTTATATCTGGCGTGATCACCCCAACCAAGACCCGACAAAGCTGATCCAGATTGCCTCGGCGGACACATTGATCCGCCGTGAGTTTCCCGAAGATATCGATCTGCTGGTGATTGATGAAGCGCACCTGAAACGTAAGAAAATACTGGAAGAAATCACCCGGCTGACCACTGAAACAAACTGTAAGGTTGTCGGGTTATCGGGCACACCCTTCTCGCCGTTCCTCGGTCATTACTATCAGAAGCTGATAAAGCCGACCACGATAAAAGAGTTAATCCAGCGTGGCGACCTGAGCGCGTATGAGTTCTATGCCCCCACGAAACCCGATTTAACGGGGGTGAAATCCACTCAAAGCTATGAGTACGGCAGTGATTACAAGGAAGATGAAATCGCCGAAATCATGTGCGGGGCGGATTTGGTGGGGGATATCGTGAGTAGCTGGCTGAAACTGGGCGAGAACCAGCCTACGATTTGCTTTTGTGTCAATGTCAGTCATGCCAATTTTATCACCGTCGAATTCAATCGCGCCGGGGTGAATGCGGAGGTCATGACCGCCAGTACGCCACACGAAGAAAGAGATCTGATTATCCACCGCTTTAAGCAGGGCGCGACGAAAGTCATTGTTAACGTTGGCGTTCTTGTGGCAGGTTTTGATAGCGACGTCCGGTGCATCATCTACGCCCGGCCTACCAGGTCAGAAATCCGCTGGCTCCAAACAATCGGCAGAGGCCTGCGTACTGCCAAAGGTAAGGACCGGTGCATCATTCTGGATCACTCCGGTTCTGTCCATCGCCTCGGCTACCCGGATGATATCGAATATGACGAACTGCCGAATAAAAACGACGGCATGAAAACCCGTGACAGCTACCGGGAACGGGAAAAGCGGGAGAAGCTGCCGAAAGAATGTCCCTCCTGTCATTACATGAAGCCCGCGGGCGTTTATGTCTGCCCGAAGTGTGGCTTTAAGCCACTGGCGGGCGAAGACATTGAAGTCGATACCAGCCGCACCATTCAGAAGCTCAGCAAGAAAGAGCGTGTTTACACGCAGGCTGAAAAGCAGAGCTTCTACTCGCAATTGAAGTATTACCAGAACCAGCGGGCGTCACAGGGAAAAACTCTCAGTGACGGATGGGTGGGGAATACGTTTAAAGATAAGTTCGGCGTCTGGCCTCGCGGTCTGCATGATATCCCACAGGAACTCACACCCGAAGTGAACAACTTCATCAAGCACAAACAAATTGCCTGGGCGAAATCCCGTAAGAAAACCGAACAGGTGCAGCCGTCCAGCAACGAACAACAGGAAATGCGCCTTGAAGTCGTCCGCAGCAAATTCAGCGATATCCGAGAGCGCTTTGGTATGTCATTGAGCCAGGGAGAAACACAATGAACAGAATAAAAACGGCTGATGCGGTGATAGGCCGCTGGCCTGAAATCTTCGCTTACTACAAATTGCCGCCCGTGACAGGGAAGAACCATTTTAAAGGCAAGTGCCCGATATGCGAACGGAAAGGTAAGTTTCGCATTGATAACAAGGATGATCGGGGGACATTCATTTGTACCTGTAACCGGGGGGATGGCTGGGCGTTACTTCGTTTAACCCAGGGAAAAGATTTCAAGACACTGGCTGATGAGATTGATCAGTTACTGGGTATCCAGTCGGATAAGCGCAGTGTGGTGAAAAAAGAGACCAATATCACCAAATTCAGAAATAAAGTCACCGCGTGTTATGCCAACTTACCCGGTCTGAAAGGTACACAGGGCGAAGACTATTTACGCAATCGGGGTATTCACGTTCTGCCCGCCGACAATGTGAAGTATTGCGCCGATCAGCCTGTCCGTAACGGGAAGCTGCAAGCTATCTGGTCATTGGTGACGGACGCTAAAGGGACATTGTGTTACCTGCACCGTACTTATCTTGATGGGGACAAGAAGGCCGATATCACGCCTCAGAAGAAACTGGATTCCACGCAGGAAGAGAGTTATCGCGAGCACGCCTCATCGCTCGCCATTCGTCTTTTTCCGGTCGATTCAACACTGGGTATTGCCGAAGGGATTGAGACGGCACTTTCCTGTAAGCAGATTTACGGCGTCAACACTTGGTCAGTGGTGAATGCGAATCTCATGAAGCGGTTCCGGGCGCCCAACGGGGTAAAACATCTCATTATCTTCACTGATATGGACTGGAACGCCGCAGGTCACGCTGCCGCAATGGAATGTGCACACAGTAATTTATTAGCCGGTAACGATTTAGAGAAGATTAGTGTTCGATGGCCTGATAACGGGGATTTCAACGACTTGCTCCAGAACGGGGATCAGGCCCGACAATTGGAATTTACGAAAAAGACAGCGGAGACAGCATAACAATGAAACTGGAATCAGCCCTGAAACATTTTCATCCGAAGTCACCGGCGTTTAGTGATGCGTCAACCAGTACCGCACCTGACAGGATGAAAGGCATGGACACTGCGGCGGCTTTAGGGATGGCTGAATCACAGGCTAAGTTTGGTATGACAGCATTTTTTGCCAAGAACGGCGTCAGCGAAGAGGGTCGATTCAGCACTGTAGAGGCACTGACACAATACGCAAGGCTAAGAGTTCCTAAATTGGTAGCAAAAGCGGCGGGAAATAAGCTGGGGCAATGTTTGGTGATCTTATCGAAGATGGCGTTTGAGGATTATGCCCGTTCAGCCGCGTCAACCTGTCAGTGTTCGGAATGCAAAGGGAAGGGGCTTACCTACGGGATGAAGGAGGTTGAGAAGCATCCCGGTATTATTCGTGCCGACGGCGTGGTGATTATCGAGCCGTGGATTGAAACAGAGCGAATGGGTGAGCTTTGCCAGAAATGTAATGGCAAAGGCATTCTGTCAAATCGTTGCCGCTGCAAGGGACGTGGATTGGTGCTTGATGAAGAACAGACCGCATTGCAGGGTGTACCGGTTCATAAAATCTGCCCGCGCTGCGCAGGTCGGGGTTACAGCAAAGTGCCTTCATCAGTGGCTTATGCGGCAATCAAGGCTTATGTACCTGATCTGAACGAAAGGACATGGCGGCGGAACTGGAAGCCCTTTTATCAAACACTGGTGGAGAAGTGCCACTCGGAAGAAAAGCGCGCCGAAATTGCATTCAATGCGGTGACAAAATAAACCGTTGCATTTTGTCCGGCCTTGGTCTAACATCTTCAAATAGTGGGAACTTGTAACTATACTCACTACGAATTTTCAGACCTCGCACTCGCGGGGTTTTTTATTGCCTGAAATTCAGATAAGACTTGCTGTTGTCATGGGTCAGAGTTACATGTGTGTTCACGCCGAATAACTGACCAAAAGGTTTAAATTATCATGCTAAAACATGAAGATATGACAACAGCCGCCGCCTGTGTTTTGGAAACCGTACCTCTATATGACTGGGCGTCTGTTTCCGATATTTCTACCTTAACAGGGCTATCTGCACCGCGTTGCCAATTACTTTTAACTCAATTTTGTCTGGCGGGCCTGATGGAAAGCCGGGATAACGACACCTTTTTCAAACGTTGTCCTTGATGAGGCAATGTCTTAAGCGGTGAAATGCAGGGCTGGTGATTCAGTAACGCCAGCCTTTTACCTTGTGGCTTTCCAGAGAGCCAGTCAGCGTCGATATATGGAATAGCCCGTGAATTTAAGCAGTATCACATTAATTAACGACGACTCTCTGAAATTTATCAAAACCCTGCCGGATAACTGCATCGACCTTATCGCCACTGACCCGCCGTACTTTAGAGTAAAAGACTGTAATTGGGATAATCAGTGGAACGATGTGACGGCTTACTTTGTATGGCTGGATGAGCTGCTGGCTGAATTCTGGCGGGTACTGAAACCCAACGGCAGCCTGTATATGTTCTGTGGTTCTCGTCTGGCCTCTGATACCGAGCTGCTCGTTCGTGAACGCTTCAATGTGTTGAACCATATTATTTGGGCGAAACCCTCTGGCCCGTGGCGCAGGCAGAACAAAGAAAGCCTGCGGATGTATTTTCCGGCCACTGAGCGCATCATTTTTGCCGAACATTACCAAGGGCCTTATCACCCGAAAGGCGATGGCTATTTCAAACAATGCCGGGAACTGAAACAGTCGGTGTTTAAGCCGCTGGTGGATTATTTTCGTGATGCCCGAAAAGCGTTAGGCGTCACGGCAAAAGAAATTCACGCTGCCACAGGAAAGCAGATGGCCAGTCACTGGTTCAGCGACAGCCAATGGCAGTTACCCAGTGAAGTGGATTATCAAAAACTGCAGGTGTTATTTGATCGTATCGCCAAAGAAAAGCACCAGCGCGGGGAACTGAGCAAACCCTATGATGAATTGGTGGAATCCCATTTGACCCTGTCACGTCAGTATGACGAATTACGGCAGGAATACGGTTTAATGCGCCGTTCGTTCACAGTCACGGCAGCAGTGCCTTATACCGATGTCTGGCATTTTGCCCCCGTTCAGTATTATCCGGGCAAGCATCCGTGCGAAAAACCCGCTGACCTGATGGCGCATATTATCCAGTCCAGTAGCCGGGAAGGGGATCTGGTAGCAGACTTCTTTATGGGTTCCGGTGCAACACTGAAAGCGGCGTTGAAACTCAACCGCCGAGTGTTGGGCGTGGAACTGGAAGAAGAGCGGTTTAAGCAGACCGAGCAAGAGATCAACGAGCAGTTGTCAACTTAGCGTTTACAATTCATTCAAGGCTGCGCATGGCGTGGCTTTTTTTGTTTTGAGTGGGTAGTCGTAATCTATTTTGTTAGTAACAAATTGAATATAAAACAGTGATAAAGCTCTTGTATGGCACTCTTTACATTTGCAAATCTGGTTTTTATTTAATATGCTGGCAACACAGATTTGATAGTTTTGGGAATGAAGAGGCGGCTCCCAAAAGTTTAACCGCCAAGTTGGTCACTTCGACTTAGGTCTGGGACTCCAACCATGTCGGCTGAGAGGTCGGCGCCTACTTTTTTCTTTTTCTTACGGGAAGTGGTACGGATAATTGTACGTTTCTTGTTTCTATGTCTCTTGACCCAAGCGTTTTATCATAAAAAAACCAGATATTAAATTTTCTCTCTTTTGGCCATGTATCGTGGCAGAGCGTTTTCCATCCAAGGTGTCCCGCGATTTTTTCCACTAACTGTATCTTTGTGTCTGACGATATTTTTTTTTGATATGAACTCATTATTGCTCCAAGGAAAAAATCAGATATCTGGATATTCTCTGAGACTTTTGAATCCTTTGTCACTACAGAGCTAATAATATTTTTTCTACCAAATTGTTTTAATAGGGTGTTATTTGCGATTACATGAAAAGCCTCATCTGCTTTTTTATACCTGGACGCTATTGGATCGACTTCTATACGGAAAAAACAATCACGCTCAGGATGTGCTGCAATAACATTACCTATTTTGGTGGAAATTAATTTCGTGAAGTGTTTTCTCATTGCCAAGTCGTAATCGCCATCATGAAATGCCTTATTGACCATAGATTTTTCTATAACAATGCAATGAAAAGCCAACCAAGGATTCTGGAAGAAAACATCAACTAGCTCTTTGTAAAAATCGGCGTATTTCTTGGAGTTAGCTTTTTTCCATTTGATTTCTTCATAGTACCTATATTTGTCTCTTAGTTCTCTAATGATGCGGGAGAAATCACCTCTGCGTTGATACTTCATCCATAGGCTACCAAAGCCATAAAAGCGCTGTCCATCTATACCTGATTCATCACAAGCCACATGCCAGATTAGTTTTCCGGGGTCTCTCATGAAAGATCCTTCTGTATAAAAGATTCATAGTGATTAATTTGCTTATTAAATCACATGCATAACTAATTGATAAGGATCGTTTTAGTCAAAAATCACAAAGAATGGTGCTTTGTTCTTGGATAGTTAGCTCGATCATAAAATTAACAATACATTCGCCGCCGCAACGTTTCAACACTCCAATCTTGTTTCGGTTGGAATTCTATTCATTACATGGTCGCTACGGCGGCCTTTTTGTTTTCTGGACGCACCAAGAGAGGGAGGCGAAACGGTGAAATACATGGGGAGTAAATCCCGTATTGCGAAACATATCGCCCCCTTCATTCTGGAGCATTTAACGACAGATACGGTTTATGTTGAGCCATTCGCTGGTGGGATGAACATGGCGAGTTACATCAACACCAAACATGCTGGACCTGTTATTGCTGCGGATAAACATGAATACCTGATGGCAATGTGGGGAGCCTTGTTATCTGGCTGGCAACCTCCGGGACAAATATCACGAGAGCAGTATTACGCGATAAAGCATAACAAAACCGACATTCCTCACTTAACGGGATGGGTCGGGTTTAATTGTAGCTATTCGGGTAAGTGGTTCGATGGGTACGCGGGAGTCACGCAGACAAAATCAGGTATTCGGGATTATCAAGCGGAGGCTGTCAGTAATATTCAGCGACAGATAAGTGATCTGGATGGCGTGCAATTATTATGCAGTGATTACAAGGCACTGAACATACCGGATGGCGCAGTCGTCTACTGCGATCCGCCTTATGCGAACAAATTGGGTTCGTGAGTTATCGAACCGCTGTACTGTCTTTGTTAGCGAATATACCGCTCCAAATGATTTTGATTGCCTTTGGTCAATGGCATTAACCAGTAGCCTGAGTGCGAATCATCAATCGGGCACAACGACAAAATCAGTTGAATCGTTGTTTATGATAAGAACATGAGTAAACCCGCTTAACTTTTAAGCCTTCCCTATTAACAACAACTCACCGGGGTAACCCTCGTTCACCCCACGGACGCCCATTATCTCAATGGGGTGGATTATGAAGATGAAAGAAAATCCTGATTTATGGGTACAAGCCGGAGACTTGCTTGCCTCGATAAAAGAGCAAGGCATCGGCGCTGCCCTCGCCGGAACAATGGCATTTTTCCGAGGTCGCTACAACGGTGTCGGCTGGGTAAAGGTCTCTATCGACGCCTTTATTTGTGCCATGTTCGCTTGGTTCATTCGTGATGTATTAAATCTGATTGGTCTGAATCCCGACTTGGCCTACATCGGCAGTGTGGTGATTGGTTATTTGGGTACAGACTTCATTGGTCAATTGCTGCGTAAGATGGCAGAGAAAAGGGCGGGGGTAAAAATTGACGAGCCAAAACAGTGAATCAGTATTCGGTGCGAGCTTTCATTATGCGAAAGAACTTATACAGCAAAATCGTCGCCGCTGGTTATTGCGTAAATGGCGTGGTTATTGGCGTAACGATAAGGATACCCGTGAAGAAATTCGTTATTCCGAGTACTTGTGCGCATTATTTAACTTTGAGAGTCGCTATCGAGTAATCAAATTATTCGTAAGAGCTGACCAACAAAGGGGAAGAATCTGATGACCAGAGGCATTCGCAATAACAACCCCGGCAATATTGATCATAACCCGAAGAATAAGTGGCAAGGTCAATTGCAGCATGACCCGAAGATTGAAAAGCGGTTCTGCCGATTTGAATCACCGGAATATGGTATTCGGGCACTGATGAAGTTGCTGTGTAATTAACCCCAAT
>NZ_JBBMXE010000021.1:0-133144 GCF_037996745.1 Xenorhabdus siamensis | reverse complement strand
ACCATCCGTGGCAACTCCTTCATCAGGCAGTAGCGATATTCTGGTGCCAGAGGCTGTAAACCGTGGTAGAGCCAATCCTTACCTTCTTCCTTACCCAGTGCGTCAATATCCAGCACTGTTTCCCATGCTGGTTTGGCCTTACGGTACTCTTGCAGCGTGGTACGCCGAAGCAGGCCGCGAGGGTTAGCCTGATCCTGCCAGAAGTTATAGTAGTAATCGCCATGCTTATTGACCCACGGGATCCGAGTGTCTTTATTAAGGATATTCAGTACCTGCTGCTCTAACTTACGAAAACCTCCCCCCTGAGTATAACGCGCGATGGTGCGCTGGTTTTCCTGCTTTACCCACCGTTGCGCGGTTTCACCCTGTAGATCTTCCAGCCACAGGAATTCATCGCTGGTGACAACCCCGTTGTCTGCGGCTATTGCAAGACGAATACTGCCGGGCAGGGCCGCCATTGCAAAGACGCCTCCTGCGGTTTGCGCACAGATTTTAATAAACTTGCGTCGATTAGTAACTGGCAAAATCAAGCTCCTTCTAATAGTGAAAAATAAAATAAGCGTTATTTCCAACATATATTTCAGCATGAAGAAAACAGAAACATTTTCTTTACGTGAATAAATAGGGCTTTCAGGCAGCATTATATCTCTAATGTTAACGTTATTTTATTTTTATATTGAGTTTTATGATGTCAAAACACTGAGAATTTCTAGATATTATCGACAGAGCAGAGCTTTGTGTTGTTCATTTTTTCAGCCAAATTAATCTTGATTATATTTTGTCAAGAAATTATCTATATCATTTTTTATTATCATGACTGTATATTTTAGGTGTTAATATCAATGATGGATCATGTCTAAAATGTTTTTTATTAATATAAAATAATATACCGTAAATTATTTTATAATTGTGATCGTTTCATTTTGTCACTAAATTCATTCATGATTTAAAACAGTAACTAAATTTGAAAGTGACAAAATAGGATATGGTTATTTTTTATCAGTGATGATTTTAACTTACTGATTTCATATGAAATAGTTTGTTTTTGATATTAATCATAAGTGTGAAAAATACAGTAATGACTTGTCGAAATTTCCTATCGATATATTCAATCCATCCGTTTTCATTTAGTTGTGTAATTAAGCGCCTATTAATAAAAATTGCGGTAGATCAAAGACGTTTATCTAAGAACAGGGAAAAAATGAAATAACTTCTCCCAATTTATTAAGTGAGCTGTTTATTCCGTTGTGGCGGGGATGACTGCTGCCTGATTTTTGGTTGGCAGATTATTAACCGAAATGGAAAAACTAATACCTGAGAGAAAATGTTTCCTGAGTATATTTCGATACTCGGCGTGCCCGTTCTTATTTTCTCAAAAAATAAAACAAAACAATTGTGATAGTTACCTGACGTAAATAAGCAATTTAAAAACAGCAGATATAACAGTTTTCAAATATCCAATAGATTCGTTGAGGTAGTAAAAAAATGAAAGACAGCATTACCAGCAAGAATAATATTCTTGAAGCTGGGGTAGTGGATATGTCGTCAGAAAAAATGAGTGATGACATATTTACAGAAAAGTTTAATGGCTTATCTGAGACTGAATATTCTCTGTTGCCGGAAATCTGCAACTCCACGGAAACCCCGTATCCTGACCATCTATGTATTCATCAGTTGTTTGAACAACAAGTAGAGAAAACCCCGGCTGCTGTAGCGTTAATTGCCGGGGATCAAATACTGAATTATGCGGAGCTGAATGCTCAGGCTAACAGGTTAGCGGCTCAACTGATTGAACAGGGTATTTGTCCTGGGTGATCATGTAGCGATTCTGTTGGAGCGTTCCATTGAATTGGTGGTAGCTCAGTTAGCTATTCTCAAGTCTGGTGCGGTTTATGTTCCTGTTGACCCGAATGTGCCGGATGAACGGAAAAACTGGCTGATAAGCGATTGCGCCGCCAAATTATTGCTGACTGATATGCAGGCGGCGATCCCGGCCGAATTAGTTGTCCCGCGGCTCCGTCTTCCCAGCGAGACAGAACCGATTCATGAAGAAGAACATCACAATCTTAATTTATTGGGTGTCAGTACCGGGCCTGCGTATATCATGTACACCTCTGGTTCGACTGGTATACCCAAAGGGGTCATTGTGCCTCACCGTGCTGTCGTCCGGTTGGTTATTAATAATGGTTATGCTGACATCGAACCCAATGACCGGATTGCTTTCGCCGCTAATCCGGCTTTCGATGCCAGCACCTTTGAAGTTTGGGCACCATTGCTCAACGGTGCTGCACTGGTGGTTATTGATCATACCACGTTACTGACGCCGCGGGATTTTGTTCAGGCGTTACAGGCGCATCGCATTACGGTCCTGTGGATGAGTGTCGGGCTGTTTAACCGGCTGGCGGAGGAGTTATCCCCGGTGCAGCCTCAACTTAAAATGCTGCTGGTTGGGGGAGATGTCCTCGATCCGCATGTCATTGCTCAAGTACTGCGTAAAAACCCGCCACAAAAGCTATTGAATGTCTACGGTCCGAGTGAGGGAACCACATTTACCACGACCTACCATATTCACACGTTAGCATCGGGTACGACGACTATTCCTATTGGCCGACCCATTGCCAACACCCGGATTTATTTACTGGATGCTGATGGTCAGCCGGTGCCATTGGGGATGATCGGTGAGATTTATATCGGGGGTGACGGAGTGGCCTGCGGTTATCTCAATCGTCCTGAATTGACCGCTGAGCGCTTTCTCACAGATCCATTTAGCGATAAACCGAATGCGCGTATGTACCGAACCGGGGATTTGGCCCGCTATCTGCCGGACGGCAATCTGGAATTCTTGGGCCGTAACGACCAGCAGGTGAAAATCCGCGGATTCCGAATTGAACCGGGGGAAATTGAAGCTCGGCTGGTGGAATATCCGGCGATACGTGAAGCTGTGGTGCTGGCGTTAGGCGAGGGGCAGGACAAACAACTGGTTGCCTATGTGCTGACCCAAGAGAATGACGGATTAGCTGCTCGTCTGCGTGAACACCTGAGTACGCTATTGCCGGATTATATGATACCGGTGGCTTTTGTGCGTCTGGATGAATTCCCATTAACACCGAATGGTAAATTGGATCGCCGGGCGTTGCCAGCACCGGGGGAAGACGCCTTCGCCCGTCAGGTTTATGAAGCACCGTTAGGGGAGATGGAGATTATTCTGGCGACCCTTTGGAGTGAATTACTGGGTATTGAGCGTATTAGCCGACATGACAGTTTCTTTGCGTTGGGTGGCCATTCTTTGCTTGGCGTACGGATGATTGAACGCCTGCACAATCTGGGATTGACACTGACCGCCTGTAATCTGTTCCAGTGTCCGGTATTGTCAGAACTGGCCCAGACATTGGATCAACATCAAGTTGTAGTAATACCGCCGAATGTCATTACCCCAGAGACCACTGTGCTGACACCAGCAATGTTGCCCCTGATTGATCTGACCCAGTCCGAGATTGACCACATTGTTGAACAGGTGCCGGGCGGGATTACCAATATTCAGGATATCTATGCTCTGTCGCCATTACAGGACGGTATTTTGTTCCATCATCTGTTGGCAAAGGAAAGTGATCCCTATCTGCTAACCTATCCGATGATTTTTGCTGATCGGGCACTGATGGAGCGCTATCTGGCGGCAGTGCAACAGGTGGTTGATCGCCATGATATCCTGCGAACCTCATTTATCTGGCAGGGATTATCTGCACCGGCACAGGTGGTCTGGCGTCAAGTGCCTTTATCGGTCATGGAACTAACCCTGGACCCGGCTAATGGACCAGTGAGTGAGCAATTGGCTCATCGTTTTGACCCGCGTCAGTATCGTATTGATCTGAGTCAGGCTCCGTTATTGCGCTTTGTAGTGGCGCAGGAAACCGATGGCCGTTGGCATGTACTGCAATTGCAGCATCACCTGATTGGTGACCATACAACAATGGAAGTCATGCACCGTGAAGTGCAGATCTGCCTTGCCGAACAGAATGACAACTTGCCGATACCGATGCCTTTTCGCAATCTGGTGGCGCAGGCCCGGTTGAATGTCAATCAGGCAGAACATACCCGCTTCTTTACCAATATGCTGGCTGATGTGGATGAGCCAACGCTGCCGTTTGGCCTAGCCGAAGTGCATCGTGATGGTTCGCATGTCACACAATCGCACCGAATGTTATCGCCGGAGTTAAACGACCGCCTTCGTCAGCAGGCAAAACGCCTGGGCGTCAGTGTGGCAACATTGTGTCATCTGGCCTGGGCGCAGGTATTGTCGCAAACCAGTGGTCAGGAAAAAGTGGTGTTTGGCACGGTATTGTTTGGGCGCATGGCGGCAGGAGAAGGGGCTGACAGCGGCATGGGGCTGTTTATCAATACGTTGCCGTTGCGGCTGGACATGGATAACACGCCAGTACACGACAGTGTACGGTTGGCACAATCCCGGCTGGCAGGATTGCTGGATTATGAACATGCTTCACTGGCGCTGGCCCAACGTTGCAGTGGGGTAGCGGGCGGCACGTCACTGTTTAGTGCCCTGTTGAACTACCGGCATAATGAGCAACCGCTGATCCCATATGAGGTTGTACCGGGTATCGAATTCCTGGGTGAACAAGAACGAACCAACTATCCGTTTGTACTGTCGGTGGAGGACGGGGAGCTACTCTGGGGCTGACCGCACAGGTAGTACAGCCGTTTGAGCCGGATCGGGTATGTGGTTATATGCAACAGGCGCTGGCAAGTCTGGTCGAAGCGCTGGAGCGGGCACCGGAAACACCGATACGGGCACTGAACATTTTGCCTGAAGCGGAACGTACATTATTACTGGAAACCTGGAACGCGACTGAAACACCGTATCCTGAGCAGTTATGCATTCATCAGTTGATTGAACAGCAGGTAGAAAAAACGCCTGACGCTACAGCATTAGTGTATGAAGGAAAAACCCTTAACTATGCCAAATTGAATGCTGATGCTAACCGGCTGGCTCATCAACTGATTGCACTGGGAATCGAGCCGGATCAGCGGGTAGCGATTTGCATGGCAAGCACACCGGCGCGGGTGGTGGGTTTGTTGGCGGTGCTGAAAGCCGGTGGTGCCTATGTGCCGCTGGACCCAGCTTATCCCGGAGAACGTCTGGCCCATATCCTGAATGATGCTGCCCCCTCAATAATATTGGCTGATGAGACTGGACAGGTAGCGTTGGGCGAGGAGGCGCTTGTCGGTTTGACTCTGCTTGATCCGAATACCTTGCCTTATCAAACGGATCCTAATCAAAAGGATAACAACCCGCAGGTATCGGCGCTGACTTCCCGTCATTTGGCCTATGTAATTTATACCTCTGGTTCTACCGGCGTGCCCAAAGGGGTGATGGTGGAACATCGTGGGTTGGTCAATCTTATTTGGGATAAAATTGTCCAGTTTGGTATTCATTCCGGTAATCGGATGTTGCAGTTCGCTTCATTTGGTTTCGATGCCAGTGTCTGGGAAATTATGATGACATTAAGCAGTGGCGCCAGCCTGGCTATTCCTGACGATACGGTTCGTCAGGATCCGTGCCGCCTCTGGCATTATCTGGAAGAGCAAGCGGTGACGCACGCTTGTTTAACTCCGGCTCTGCTACGGGATGGGGCTGATTTACCGGCGCTGACGATAAAGCCGACCGTGATATTGGGTGGCGAAGCGCCCAGTCCAGCGCTACTCCAGACATTAAACCGGCAGGCCACGCTGTTTAATGCCTATGGCCCGACAGAAATTACCGTGTGTGCCACCCACTGGCGTTGTCCGTTAAACTATACTGAGGCATTAGTGCCTATTGGGCGTCCGACGGCGAATACCCGAATTTATCTGCTGGATGACTACGGTCAGCCAGTACCATTGGGGGCAGTGGGGGAGCTGTATATTGGTGGTGTCGGTGTGACACGCGGCTATCTCAATCTTCCTGACCTGACTGACGAGCGTTTTCTGGCCGACCCGTTTAGTGATGCAATTGATGCGAGAATGTATCGTACCGGAGATTTGGCCCGTTATTTGCCGGATGGCAATCTAGTGTTTGTTGGCCGTAATGACCAGCAGGTGAAAATCCGTGGTTTTCGGATTGAACCGGGGGAAATCGAAGCGCGGTTGACAGAATATCCTACGGTGCGCGAAGCGTGTGTGCTGGCGCTGGGTGACGGGCAGGACAAACGTTTGCTCGCCTACATCGTGGCGGAAGAAGACAACGGACTGGCTGCCCGTTTGCGTGAACATCTGAGTGCTATTTTGCCTGATTATATGGTGCCGGCAGCTTTTGTGCGTCTGGACGCTTTCCCGCTGACGCCAAACGGCAAACTGGATCGTCGGGCGTTGCCGGAGCCGGAGCAAAATGCTTTTGCCCGACAAGCTTACGCAGCACCACAAGGGGAGACAGAAACTGCATTAGCGGCTATCTGGAGTGAATTATTAGGCATTGAGCAGATCAGCCGGTATGACAACTTCTTTGCGTTGGGTGGTCATTCACTGTTAGCGGTACGGGTCATGAATCGTATCGCTGCTTTCGGTGTTGAACTACCGCTGGTTGCCTTATTTACATCACCGTCACTTGCGGCCTTTGCGGAGAGGATCAACGCCCAACGCAATGAGGGAAGGAATAGATTGTCTGAGATTATTCCCATACCCCGTGATAGTGCTTTACCGTTGTCATTCGCTCAACAACGTTTGTGGTTCCTGGCGCAGTTTGATGGCGTCAGTGACACCTATCACATTCCGCTGGTACTGCATTTGCGTGGTCAGCTTAATATTACCGTCTGGCAGCAGGCTTTGAATCGTCTATTTGCCCGTCACGAAGCGCTGCGTTCAGTCTTTATCATGGCTGACGGTCAGCCTCAGGTTGAACTGTTGCCAGCGGAGTCTGGTTTGCTGGTGAAACAATACGATCTGCGTAACGAGCCTGAAGTCGATGAGCAACTTAAGCTTCTGTACGCACAGGAAGCAAAAAAGCCGTTTGATCTTGCTCGTGGCCCCTTAATTCGTTGCACGCTGATACAGCAGTCCGATGAGGATTACATTTTCTTGTTGACTCAGCATCACATTGTGTCGGATGGTTGGTCTTTAGGGATATTGAAATCAGAACTGAGCGCCCTTTATTCGGCTTACTTGAATGAACAGCCTGATCCATTGCCCTCGCTGATTATTCAATATCCTGATTATGCCGCTTGGCAGCGTAAGGTATTCTCTGTTGAAGGGTTGCGGGTGCAGAGTGATTACTGGCGCCGTACACTGGCCGATGCCCCGGTATTGCTGGAATTGCCGACAGATCGACCCCGCCCATCCCAACAATCATTTACCGGCGGACAGATACCTGTGCAGATTGATGCCACATTGGTACAGGCTCTGAAACAGTTGGGACAACAACACGGCACCACATTATTTATGACATTGCTGACCGCTTGGGCAGCATTATTGTCACGTCTGTCAGGGCAAGATGATCTGGTGATCGGTATACCGAGTGCCAACCGCAACCGGCGAGAGATCGAGCCGCTGATCGGATTCTTTGTCAATACACTGGCATTGCGCATTGATCTGTCCGGTACACCGGATATGGTCACACTGCTCCGGCGTGTGCGGCAGACGATACTGGGTGCACAGGAGCATCAGGATCTGCCTTTCGAGCAGGTGGTTGAGATCGTACAACCGCCCCGCAGACCGGAACATACCCCGTTATTTCAGGTGATGTTTGCCTGGCAGGAGAGTGACACAGAAGAGTGGCAACTACCGGGATTAGCGGTGACACCAGTCGTACAGGGATACGATATCGCTAAATTCGATCTGCAACTGGAATTGACAGAAAAGGCGGGTAAGGTTGTTGGGGAACTGAATTATTCTTCTGCCCTGTTCGATCCTGAAACAATTGAAAGACAGGTCGGCTATTTGCAGGCCCTATTGCGGGCGATGGTGAACCATCCTCAACAATCAGTCACGACCGTAGATATTTTGTCATCCACTGAGCGGACATTATTGCTGGAAACTTGGAATGCGACTGTAGCGCCGTATCCTGAACAGTTATGTATTCATCAGTTGATTGAACAACAGGTAGAGAGAACCCCATACGCCCTAGCCGTAAAATATGAAAACCAAACGCTCAACTATGCTGAATTGAATGCCCGTGCCAACCGATTAGCGCATCAACTGATTGCATTAGGTGTAATACCAGACCAACCGGTAGCCATTTGTGTGACACGATCACTGGCGAGAATAATGGGATTGCTGGCGGTGTTGAAAGCGGGCGGGGCTTATGTACCATTAGATCCGGCTTATCCGGGTGAACGGCTGGCTTATTTGCTTACTGATGCTGCACCAACTATTTTGCTGGCGGATAATATTGGACGGGCGGCACTGGGTGAAGAAGCACTGAAGACGCTAACTATACTCGATCCAAATACCCTGCCAGATCAACCGGACAGTAACCCGCAGGTTCCTGATCTCACTTCACGGCATCTGGCGTATGTGATCTACACTTCCGGCTCTACTGGCAGACCGAAAGGGGTGATGATTGAACATCAGAGTGTAGTTAACCTGGCGCTGGAACAAATTGCTCAGTTTGATGTTGGCGTAACTAGCCGGATATTGCAGTTTGCCTCATTTGGCTTCGATGCCAGCGTCTGGGAAATCATGGTAGCGTTGAGCAGTGGGGCTATGCTGGTTATTCCGACTGAAACAATCCGGCAAGATCTGCACCGTCTCTGGCATTTCCTGGAAGAACAGGGAATAACACTCGCCTGCATGACACCAGCCATGTTCCACGATGGCGCCGATTTGCCGGAAATATCCATAAAACCCACATTAATGTTTGCAGGAGAAACACCGGCTACCGCCTTGTTTCAGACATTGTGTGGTCGGACAGATTTGTTCAACGCTTATGGCCCGACGGAAAACACTGTTTGCGTCACCATTTGGAATTGCCTATCAGACTATACAGAGGGAGCAATTCCCATCGGTAGACCGACAGTTAACAAACGTATCTATCTGTTAGACAAACACGGTCAGCCGGTGCCGCTAGGCACAGTCGGTGAGTTATATATTGGCGGTGTGGGTGTGGCCCGTGGCTATCTCAATCACCCTGAGCTGACTGCCGAACGTTTCCTGGTAGATCCGTTTAGTGATAACACCGATGCCCGAATGTATCGTACCGGGGACTTAGCCCGTTACCTGCCGGATGGCAATTTGGTGTTTGCCGGTCGTAATGACCAGCAGGTTAAAATCCGTGGCTTCCGTATTGAACCGGGGGAAATCGAAGTGCACCTGACTGAACATCCGTCGGCGAGTGAAGCATTAGTAGTGGCGTTGGGTGACGGTCAGGATAAGCGTTTAGTTGCCTATATAGTGGAAAAGAATGTAGTGGAAAATAATGTGGTGGCTGAAGCGGATAACGGACTGGCCGTCAGTCTGCGTGAACATCTGAGTGCTATTTTACCTGACTATATGATACCGGCGGCTTTTGTGCGTATGGATACTTTTCCGTTGACTCCGAACGGAAAATTGGATCGCCAGGCGTTGCCGGTGCCTGATCAACATGCTTTTGCCCGCCAGGTTTACGAAGCGCCGCAAGGGGAAATTGAGCACGCGCTTGCCACTATCTGGAGTGAATTGCTGGAGGTTGAGCGGATTAGCCGGCACGACAGTTTCTTTGCGCTGGGCGGTCACTCACTGCTTGCTGTACGGATGATTGAACGTTTACGGCGTATGGGGTTGGGCGTATCTATCCAAACACTATTCGAGCATCCGACACTCAGTGTTTTGGCCCAGTCTCTGGCTCAACATTATGAAATCAGAGTACCTGACAACGGCATTACACCGGATATTATTACGCTGACGCCAGAAATGTTGCCGTTGATTGATCTGACCCAACCTGAGATTGACCGCATAGTTGAACAAGTTCCGGGCGGGATTGCCAACATTCAGGATATCTATGCCCTGTCACCACTACAGGATGGTATTTTATTCCACCATTTGCTGGCAAACGAAGGCGATCCTTATCTTTTGATAACCCAACAGGCTTTTGCGGATCGGTCTTTGCTGGACCGTTATCTGGCCGCAGTTCAACAAGTGGTCGATCGCCATGATATTCTGCGTACCGCTTTTATCTGGGAAGGATTATCAACTCCGGCTCAGGTGGTTTGTCGTCAAGTTTCCTTATTTATCACAGAATTGACACTCAATCCGGCTGATGGGTCGATCAGTGACCAACTGGCTCAACGCTTTGATCCGCGCCAGCATCGTATTGACCTGAGTCAGGCCCCATTGTTGCGTTTTGTTATTGCTCAGGATACTGATGGCCGCTGGATCTTACTGCAACTATTGCATCACCTGATTGGCGACCATACCACGCTGGAAGTAATGAACAGGGAAGTTCGGGCGTATCTTACCGGACGGGAAGACAGCTTGCTGGTTTCGACACCTTTCCGTTATCTGGTGGCGCAAGCGCGGTTGGGCACCAGCCAGCCGGAGCATACCCGTTTCTTTACCGATATGCTGGCGGCGGTGGATGAGCCGACGTTGCCGTTCGAATTGACGGAAGTACATCATGACGGCTCGCAGGTAACGGAATCGCACAGAATGCTGACGCCTGCACTGAATAGCCGTCTGCGTAATCAGGCCCAGCGTTTGGGTGTCAGTGTGGCAGCGCTGTGTCATTTAGCCTGGGCGCAGGTGTTGTCGCGTACCAGTGGTCAGAAACAAGTGGTATTTGGCACAGTGTTGTTCGGACGTATGCAGGCTGGCGCAGGCGCCGACAATGGCATGGGGCTGTTTATTAATACCCTGCCGTTACGGTTGGATATAGATGAAACTCCGGTACGAGAGAGTGTACAGGCCGCTCATACCCGATTGGCAGGATTATTAGCGCATGAACATGCATCATTGGCACTGGCCCAACGTTGCAGTGGGGTAGCCAGTGGGACACCGCTGTTTAATGCGTTATTGAATTACCGACATAATACACAGCCAGTCACGCCGGATGAAATCATCAGCGGAATTGAATTCCTTGGGGCACAGGAGCGGACCAATTACCCGTTTGTGTTGTCGGTAGAGGATGGTGGTTCCGATTTGGGACTGACTGCTCAGGTAGTACAACCTTTTGATCCAGAAAGGATATGTGGTTATATGCAGCAGGCTCTGGAGAGCCTGACAGAAGCGCTTGAACAGGCGCCGGAAATGCCAGTACAGATGTTGGAAATTCTGCCAGAAACAGAGCGCACATTGTTGCTGAAAACCTGGAATGCGACCGAAACAACCTATCCTGACCAATTGTGCATTCATCAACTGTTTGAACAACAGGTGGAGAACGCCCCAGATGCTACAGCGTTGGTATATGAAAACCAATCCGTTAGCTATGCGGAATTGAATATCCGTGCTAATCGGCTGGCGTATCGGCTTATCGCGCTGGGTGTCGTGCCGGATCAACGGGTAGCAATTTGTATGGCAAGTTCACCGGCACGGATAGTGGGGCTGTTGGCAATATTGAAAGCGGGGGGGGCTTACGTGCCGCTGGATCCCGCTTATCCGGGTGAGCGGCTGATTCATATTTTGACCGATGCTGCACCCGCGATTTTGTTGGCAGATAATACCGGACGTTCAGCATTAAATGAGCAAATACTTTCGCAGCAAGTTGTTCTTGATCCGAATTCATTGCTTGATCAGCCGGACACCGATCAACCAGATAATAACCCACAAGTCGCTGCATTGACCGCCCGTCATCTGGCTTATGTGATTTACACATCTGGCTCGACGGGTACGCCGAAAGGGGTAATGGTTGAACATTGCGGTCTGGTTAACCTCATTCAGGATAAAATCACCCAGTTCGCTATTTATCCCCATAGCCGGATGTTGCAATTCGCTTCATTTGGTTTCGATGCCAGTGTCTGGGAAATTATGATGACATTAAGCAGTGGCGCCAGCCTGGCTATTCCTGATGATACGGTTCGTCAGGATCCGCGCCGCCTCTGGCATTATCTGGAAGAGCAATCGGTAACTCACGCTTGTTTGACACCCGCTCTGCTGCGGGATGGCGCTGATTTACCGGCGCTGACGATCAAACCAACATTAATACTGGGCGGTGAGGCTCCCAGTGTTGCTTTGCTCCAGGCTCTGAGTGGTCGGGCAACGGTATTCAATGCCTATGGGCCGACAGAAATCACCGTTTGCGCTACCGCCTGGCGTTGTCCATCAGACTATCAGGATGGACTCATTCCTATTGGGCGTCCGACGGCTAACACCTATATTTATCTGCTGGATGCCCTCAGCCAACCTGTGCCTTTGGGAGCGGTGGGGGAGTTGTATATTGGTGGTGCCGGGGTTACACGTGGCTATCTCAACCGTCCAGATCTGACCGCTGAACGTTTCCTGGCTGATCCGTTTAGTGACGCAGCCAATGCATGGATGTACCGAACCGGGGATTTGGTTCGTTACCTGTCAGATGGCAATTTGGTATTTGTTGGCCGCAACGATCAGCAAATTAAAATTCGTGGTTTCCGGATTGAACCGGGGGAAATTGAAGCTCGGCTGACAGAACATGCCGCAGTACGTGAAGCGCAGGTATTGGCATTGGGTGATGGACAGGACAAACGCCTGGTTGCTTATGTGGTGGTAGAAACGGTGGTAGCAGATGCGGATGACGGACTGGTTAACCGTCTGCGTGAACATCTGAGCGCGTCATTGCCTGACTACATGGTACCAGCGGCCTTTGTACGTTTGGACGCATTTCCACTGACACCTAACGGCAAACTGGATCATCGGGCACTACCGATGCCAGGGGAAGAAGCCTTTGCACGCCAGATTTACGCGGCACCACAAGGGGAAACAGAAACCGCCCTCGCCGCGATTTGGCATGACTTACTGGGCGTTGAGCAGATAAGCCGCTATGACAGTTTCTTTGCGTTGGGTGGTCATTCGTTGCTCGCGGTGCGCATGGTCGAACGTTTGCGTAATTTGGGTTTTACACTGGCAGTACGTGACCTGTTCCAATCTCCTGTATTGTCTGAACTTGCTCAAACCTTGAAACTGAATCAGGGCGAATGTGTGCCTGCCAACGTCATTACGTCAGCAACGACGAAGCTGACACCGGAAATGTTACCGTTGATTGATCTGACCCAGTCTGAGATTGACCACATTGTTGAACAGGTGCCGGGCGGAATTACCAACATTCAGGATATCTATGCCCTGTCGCCGTTACAGGACGGCATTCTGTTCCACCATTTATTGGCAAACGAAGGTGACCCGTATTTACTGGCTGGTCGGATGGCTTTTGCTGATCGTCCTCTGTTGGATCGTTATTTGGCTGCGGTTCAACAGGTAATTGACCGTCATGACATCCTGCGTACTGCTTTTATTTGGGAAGGATTATCTGTTCCGGCTCAGGTGGTTTGTCGTCAAGTGCGATTGTCAGTGACTGAATTGACACTAGATCCCATTGATGGACCAGTCAGTGACCAGTTAGCTCAACATTTTGATCCGCGCCGATATCGTATTGACCTGAGTCAGGCGCCGTTGCTGCGTTTTGTCGTGGCACCTGAGACCGATGGCCGCTGGATTGTACTGCAACTGATGCACCATCTGATTGGTGACCATACCGCGTTGGATGTGATGAGCAACGAAATTCAGGTCTATCTTGATGGACAGGAAAACGATCTACCTGAAAATAAGCTACCTGTGCCAGTACCTTTCCGTAATCTGGTGGCACAGGCTCGGCTGGGGATAAGTCAGGAGCAACATATTCGCTTCTTTACTGACATGTTGGCTGAGGTGGATGAGCCGACGTTGCCGTTCGGATTGACAGAAGTTCATCATGATGGCTCGCAAATTACAGAATCGCATCGGATGTTGACCGCAGATCTGAATGAACGTTTACGCAGCCAGGCACGACGTTTGGGCGTTAGCCTGGCTGCCTTGTGTCATCTGGCCTGGGCGCAGGTATTGTCGCGTACCAGCGGGCAGGAAAAAGTGGTATTCGGCACAGTACTGTTCGGGCGTATGGCAGCCGGTGAAGGTGCAGACAATGGCATGGGACTGTTTATCAATACCTTGCCGCTACGGTTGGATATGGATAATACCTCGGTACAGGACAGTGTACAGGTGACACATCGCTGGTTGGCGGGATTGTTGACACATGAACATGCGTCACTGGCGCTGGCTCAACGTTGCAGTGGGGTACAAGGCGGAACCCCACTGTTCAGTACCTTGCTGAACTATCGGCACAACGCATTGCCGACGGCTTCGAATGAAATCATGGACGGTGTTGAATTTCTTGGCGCACAGGAACGAACTAATTATCCGTTTACGCTGTCAGTGGAAGATTTTGGTGAGGCGCTAGGTTTAACCGCGCAAATTGTCCAGCCATTTGATCCGGAGCGGGTATGTGGTTATATGCAACAGGCGCTGGAAAGTTTGGTGGAGGCACTTGAACAGGCCCCAGAAACGCCGGTGCGGATGCTGGAAATCCTGCCTGAGACAGAGAAGAACTTGTTACTGAAAACCTGGAACGCGACTGAAACAGCGTACCCTAGCCAACTGTGCATTCATCAACTGTTTGAACAACAAGTGGAGAAAAACCCTGATGCCACGGCGTTGATCTATGAAGAGCAAGTCTTAAGTTATGCGGAATTGAACGGTTATGCTAACCGACTGGCTCACCAATTAATTGAGCTGGGTGTGCAGGCTGATCAACGGGTAGCGATTTGTGTGGACCGTTCACCATCAAGGATAGCGGGGCTATTGGCAGTACTGAAAGCGGGTGGTGCTTACGTACCACTGGATCCTGCCTATCCGAGTGATCGTCTGGCGTATATGCTGAATGATGCTGCTCCGTTGGTAGTACTGGCGGATAATACAGGGCGTACCGTACTGGGTGAAGACGCACTGACGAGATTAACCGTACTCGACCCCAATAACCTGCCTGACCAGCCAGACAACAACCCGCAGATTCCTGTGTTAACTTCACGTCATCTGGCCTATGTGATTTATACTTCCGGTTCGACTGGTATGCCAAAAGGAGTGATGGTCGAACATCGTGGGTTGGTTAACCTTATCCGAGATAAAATCAATCAGTTTGACATTCATTCCCATAGCCGAATGTTGCAATTCGCTTCATTTGGTTTCGATGCCAGCGTCTGGGAAATTATGATGGCATTGTGTGGTGGTGCCACTCTGGATATTCCTGCCGACACGGTTCGTCAGGATCCGCACCGTTTCTGGCATTATCTGGAAGAACAGACAGTGACTCATGCCTGCCTGACACCGGCTCTGTTGAGAGATGGTGTGGATTTACCGGAGATAAACATAAAGCCAACATTGATACTGGGAGGGGAAGCTCCCAGTGCGGCACTGCTCCAGGCACTGCGTGGCCGGGCCACACTGTTCAATGCTTATGGCCCGACAGAAATCACGGTATGTGCCACCACTTGGCGTTGTCCGGCAGATTATATCGATGTATTAACGCCTATTGGACGTCCAACGGCCAACACCTGTGTTTATCTGCTGGATGCCTGCGGCCAACCAGTTCCATTGGGAGCGGTAGGGGAATTGTATATTGGTGGTGATGGTGTAGCGCGTGGTTATCTCAACCGTCCAGATCTGACCGCTGAACGTTTCCTGGCTGATCCATTTAATCAGACACCGGGTGCACGGATGTACCGAACCGGGGATTTAGCCCGCTACTTACCGGATGGTAACCTGATATTTGTTGGTCGTAACGATCAGCAAGTGAAAATCCGGGGATTCCGTATTGAACCGGGTGAGATAGAAGCTCGGCTGACGGAGTACCCGACAGTGCGTGAAGCTATCGTACTGGCTCTGGGTGATGGGCAGGATAAACGTTTGATCGCTTATGTCGTAGCAGAAGAAGATAACGGATTGGCTGCCCGTTTGCATGAACATCTGAGTGCTATTTTGCCTGATTATATGATACCGGCGGCTTTTGTACGTCTGAACGCATTTCCTCTGACCCCTAACGGTAAACTGGATCGTCGGGCACTGCCGGACCCTGATCAAAATGCTTTTGCTCATCAAGCCTATGAAGCTCCGCAGGGGGAGGCTGAGATCGCATTGGCAGCCATCTGGAGTGAATTGCTGGAGGTTGAGCAAATAGGCCGGTATGACAATTTCTTTGCGTTGGGTGGACACTCACTGCTTGCTATGCGAATGATAAACCTTGCCGCAGATCGTGGTTTGATGTGTACATTGAATAACCTATTCCAATTCCCTGTGCTGGCTGAACTGGTATCAAAAATCACATTAGATCCATTGTCTCAGCCGCAAAGCAGTGCGATACCTGTGCGGTCATCCGGAATGGAACCGCCGTTATTCTTTGTGCCCAGTGGAATGGATGATTACTCCTATGTCTTTGGATTAGCTAAACATATCCAATCAGACTATCCGATTTATGCATTGCCCTGGCCGTCCATCAATGAAGAGCAGGTATCGACTATTGAAGCATTGGCCACCAAAATGATCACCTTTATGAAGGTAGTTCAACCGGAAGGCCGATACCGGATCTACGGTTACTCTTCTGGTGGTGTACTGGCTTATGCCATTGCCCAGCAACTTTTGAATGCCGGTGAGACCGTCGATTTCCTGGGGTTGATTGATACACCTGCCCCTCACTGCTTCAGGCAACAGGTCATTCAACCAAAACTCCAGTTTCTTGCGGAACTGGCAAAACAGTCGGGTGGGGAACATGAAGAGGAAATTGCGGTATTGCATCAGAGAATTGATAAACTGAATTTGGTGCAATTTATTGCCGCGGCGCAGGAACTGGAACTCTACCCAACGAACCTGCGTCCTGACTTGATCGCAAGGCGTTGGGAACAGATGGTAAATTATATGCAAATGGTCAAAAAATATGAACCACAAGCATTGGCGATAACGCTCCACCAATTCTATGCAAGAGAATCTTATCCGCAGATCCCTTTCGTTACGGAAGCCGCATTACCTTCGTTGAGTATGGAACCGTCGTTAGGCTGGAAGCAGGTCGTGCCTGATTCTTTGCTCCAGCTAACATCTATACCGGGCGACCATTTTAGCCTAATGGAGGATAGTAAAAATAAAACCATTTTGGCTAAAACTTTAAGTATGGCATTGGCAATGGATTGTGAAGCGGAGGCTGTGTAATGTCAGTGATATTGCAGGAATAGCAAGCGATTATTGACGGTAATATTGTCCGGTCAAAGATGTTTATCATGGCCGGACATCTCTTCCAAATAGAATTTCTTAACTTAGCCCAAGGCGGACATTACAACTTTGCTGTTACAACGAAGGTTCGCATAATGTATATTATGTTAAATATAATATTCTGACAGATACAGTAAGTTACTTAAAAATAAACTTGTTCATATTTATCTCCATCCCCTGCTCATTGGTAATGGAATGGAAAAAGAAATCAGGAGATAATCTATCGTTATCATTGGGATTTTACTACAGCATATTTTCTCTTGCTGAATATTATATTTATAATCTATTTTTTAAATGCATAATAACAGGCAGATTATAAACCATGAATATGACGAAAAATAATAAAATTGTTATTGTTGGTGCCGGTTTTGTAGGCACAACACTGGCATGGTGCTTATCTTGCCACTATAAAGGAGAAATTATCCTGATTGATAAAGGACAAGCGGGTAACGGAGTGACTAAACAGGCTTTTGCATGGCTCAATGTTTCTTATGGTAGACCAGATGCCTACAGCAAGCTCAGGCAGCAGGCACTCAATGAATGGCGTTATCTCGATAAACAGACAAAAGGAAAGTTGAATATAAATTGGTCAGGTGCTATCAGTTGGCAGGAAACTGAATCTGCAACCCGTGAATTTATCGATGGTTATAGTAAATCCGGCTTTAATGTTAAGGCATTGACGAAAGCTGAACTTCAGACACTGGAACCACAGCTAGCAACACTCCCAGAGCTTGCTGCCTTTGCAACGGAAGAAGGTGCTGTTGATCCTTTTCACGCAACACAAGTACTTTTGCAGGAAGCCCTGAACAACGGTGTCACCTATCTGCCTGAAACGGAAGTGACTGCCATTAACTATAATGGCAAACAGATTCTCGGAATTACTACATCACAGGGTGTTATCTGTGCTGATCAAATTGTACTGACTGCCGGTGTCGGCATAATTTCTCTAATGGAAAAATTAGGGGAACAGCTTCCCTTATCTGCATCTCCTTCTATTATCGTGCAATATCGACATCACGCTGAAACCCCTTTTGTACGCCATATTATCTCAACGCCTGATATGGAAGTTCGTCCGATGTCAGGAAAAACTTTGCTTGCAGCAGAAGATTATTTAAGTGACTGTCCTGAAAACAGTGCTACATGCATCGCACTGAATGCCTTACCTGTCATAAAAAAAGCCTTTACAGGCAGTGATAGTCTATGTTTAGAAAAGGCTTCTATTGGCATACGCCCAATTCCTAAAGATGAAATGCCCATCGTTGGAAAAGTTGCTGATTATCGTGGCTTATATATGATCAGCATGCATGCAGCAATTACACTTGCGCCTCTGATATGCCGACTGGCGCAGGAAGAAATAATAAATAACTCAGAACAAGCTGCGTTAAATCCGTACCGGCTAACACGCTTTGATAAAAATTGAGGTTACTCGTTTTAATAACATTATTGAAGACTTGCGTTCATCTCACCTACCCCGCGCTTTTTCGCCTCTCAATATCTGATTTAATGAAAATGGCTTTCGCCATCTTTGCAATATCAGCAAAAGACTTCTGCGTTTATTGCTCTTTTTTAGAGTAATTTATCTCATGATAATAAAACCCTTCTTAACTATCTCTTAATTCGGTAATTTCTCAGCTTCACTGAGGGAAAATATTTGCTCATTTCATCGCCTTCCACAATCAATTCTAATGAAGGATGAGGTTTATTATGCTTTTTGAACACTATTCTCTGAGTGGTTTGTTGTTATCTAATCGTATTGTAATGCCACCGATGACTCGTTCGCGGGCAGGAGTAGATGGTGTAGCTACTGATTTGATGGCTAAATATTATGCACAACGTGCCAGTGCAGGGCTTATCATCAGTGAAGGGACACAAATCAGTCAGCAGGGACAAGGATATGCCTGGACGCCGGGTATTTATAAGCCTGAACATGTCATCGGATGGAAAAAAGTAACAGATGCAGTGCATAAGGCAGGTGGAAAAATTTTTGCCCAGTTATGGCATGTAGGACGAGTTTCACACACAATTTTGCAACCTAATAACGCTGCGCCTGTTTCTCCCTCTGCTCTTCAAGCAAAAGGTGTAAAAGTTTTTGTGGATATTGCAGGTTGTGGACCTGAATATGGTTTTGGTGAAATGGTACAACACTCGCAGCCACGAGCACTGGCATTTGATGAAATTCCAGATATCGTAACTGATTATGTTCAAGCAGCAAAAAATGCTATTGCAGCAGGTTTTGATGGCGTAGAGCTTCATGCAGCGAATGGTTATCTGATTAATCAGTTTATTGATTCCCAGTCTAACCTGCGGGATGACGAGTATGGTGGAACCCTGCAAAATCGGTTACGTTTTTTGAAAGAAGTCGCTATGTCAGTAGCTGCTGCAATAGGTAAAGATAAGCTAGGTGTTCGCCTGGCACCACTCACAACTCTGATGGGTTCAAAAGATGATACCCCTGAAGCAACTTATCTGGCTGCCGCGAGTATGCTGAATGATATCGGGGTGGCTTATATTCATATTGCGGAAGCTGACTGGGAAGACGCTCCTGTTATGCCAGCCGCTTTCAAAGAAGCGTTCCGCCTGCTTTATCACGGTACGCTGATATATTCTGGAAAATACACGTTGGAACGCGCTGAAGAAGCGCTAACTAAAGGTTGGGCAGATCTGATCGGGTTTGGCCGCTCTTTTATTGCTAACCCAGATTTACCCTACCGTCTTGCCAATGGACTGGAATTAAACCAGCCGATAAAAGAAAAATTTTTCGGTGGCAATGAGGAAGGTTATACCGATTATCTGGCGATAAGCGAATAAAAATATATCCCTTCAATTTTCAAGCTATCTCTTGGTGGCTTTATATTCCAGCTCCTTCGGGAGCTGTTTATTCGCCCATATCTGAAATCAATATTTTCAACGAGGTAACGCGATAAATCCCTCTTCCAACCCATGAACTTCCATACCTTCCGGCATAGCTTCCCCGATAGTTACCCGACGAGATACAGCCGGGCTTTTTAAATTCGGGCGCCAGTTTACGGTTAATTGTCCATTGCTATCGTGAGTTAATGCTTTTTCTGGCACAACAGTGCCCCGTTCATTGCGATAAGTAATAATATTAACTTTGGCACTCATACCGGGTCTGATGGGGTAACCCTGTTTCATGGGTGAAGTCACTTTAATCACAACGTCATAATAAATCGCCGATCCGGGGTTGTCGTTATTCACACTTTGCATGGCAATGGTTTCAATTTCACCATCCAAAGGGTAATCGGAAAACCCCTCCCCGCTAATTTTTACTGCCTGCCCTTCTCTGAGTTTGGCGAGATCAGTTTCTTCAACTTTTGCCAGTACCTGATACTGTGTTGTGTCCATCACTTCCAGTAAAGGCATCCCATCGGTAACCCGCACGCCGGTCTGAATTGTTAATAACTTCCCCTTTTCTCCCTGTGTTGCTCTGAGCGCTTTGATTTCTTTATGGGTGTATTGTTCCTGTAGTGCCTGATAGCGGCTGGTTGCATTTTGCAGCTCCATCTCTGCAACACGTACATTGCTAGCACTTCCTTTTTGTCGGGTTGATACAAGATCATCCTTTACAGAAGCGAGCTCCGTGAGTTGCCGACGAAGTTGCTGCTCAAGGTTTTCTACTTCCATTCGTGGAACGATACCTCGTGAAAAAAGCGCCTGTGTTTTTGCCAGATTATTTTTTAATTCCATCACCATATGATTCGCATTTTCGACATTTCTTCTGGCCCGGATGACTTCCTGACTGTTTTCCCAATCACGCAATTGTTCAACGGCAGATGAGGCTTTAATCATTTCAACCTGCGCCTGCCGAAGTTCAATATCCAGCTTGCGGGTGTCAAGTATCACTAATGTCTGACCAGCTTTCACTTGCTGCCCTTCTTTGACCAAAACTTGTTTGATAATGGCATCAAATGGCGCAGGGATAGTTTCGAGACGCCCGGATTGCAGCTTGCCGACCAGACCTAATTGCTTTTCTATCAGGTTGTGTTTTACTTCAATCCACTGTACTGATCCCTGATCTGACGATTCTTTTGAGGACAAATACCCTGAGAACAATAAGGCAAAAAAACAAATTACTATTATAAGTACGCCAACGATGGCCCATTGATAACGTTTAGTCATTGAGAACGATCTCCCAGCTTTCCAGTGTCGTGCCAAGAATTTGATCCAGTTCGGCCTGAGCATTGAGATAGTGGATAAGTGTATTCAGGCGTGCATTTTCGGCATTTCTCAAGTCGGTTTCAAAACTCAGAACCTGAAAGTTACTGGATCGCCCTGCCTGTAATTTTTCCTGTTCAATTTCGAGTTTCTTTTGAGAAAGTGAACTGGCTTTTATTGCTAGTTGATATTCCTGCCAGCGTGATTCTGTATCTCGGATGGCATTGATGACTCTTTGTTCCAGATTTATTTTGGCCTCTTCCAGATGTAACGCCTGCTTCTGGACTTCCACTCTGGCCTGAACTTCCTCTTGTTTCCGGGTCATATCACCGATTGGAATATCCAGTTGTATACCTACATAATTTTCCCAGTTGCGGGCCTCAGAAGAGGATGAACGATACTGGGATGTTCCTCCAACCAATGATAAATCCCAGAGCTGGTTATCTCTGGCCTGTAATAATTGAATATCTGCCTCTTTTGCGGAAAGTAACTGGATCAGATAACCCGGCTGCTGAGCCTGCGCTTTTTTAATAGATTGTTCAACATTCAAGCTGACATGAGTACCTTCCAACGTATCGGTCGCCTGGATGGGAGTTTTAAGATTCAGGGCAAGTAACTTAAGTAATGCCAGCTTTGCAGTATGTACATTGTTTTCAGCCTCTTTTGCCGATAGTTCCTGCATGGCCAAATCAGCCTGCGTCTGTATGATATCTGTCTGGGCCATTCTGCCGGCATCAATCAACTCTTTATTTGTTTCCACTAATCTCTGCATACGTTTAAGGGAAGCGATGGATAATACTTGTTGCTCCTGAGCACGAAGTAACGCATGGTATGCCAGAATAATTTGTGTGATGGAATCGGAAATAGTTGCTTTTAGATTCAATCGGTTGGTTTGTTCCCGGAGTTTTGCCAGTAAGATTGGGGCATTATTAATATCGGTTCCTGCTCCCCGTAAAAGAGGCTGTATCACAGTAATACTTGCACCATCATTGTGAAGTTTGTTTATCCTTGAGTTATTGTTCTCACGCGTCCAGGAAAGTGTGAAACGCGTTCCCAAAGGAGTGAGCAATGTGGCATTAGGAGAAAGGTTAGTTTTCCTGAAACTTGAATCCTGACTTTTACCTGCAATGTAACGTCCACTTAGCTGTAATTTTGGTGTGAATCTATCCTCTGCCACCCGTAAATCAAATTTTTGCGCAATGCGATCCAGATAAATACTGCGGATTGCGTAGTTATTCCTTAAACCAAGCGATATCGCATCACTCAACGACAAGCCGATCACTTCTCCAGAAGTTTCCCGGCTAAGACTGTAATCAGGTTCTGATAAAACCCATCGTCCCTGTTCAGATGCAAAGGTTCCTGTTTGAGTAAAACAGAAAAACAAAGTCAACGAGCTATAAAGGAAATATTTTTTAATCATCACGTAATGCCTGTACCGGTTCCATTTGAGAGGCTTTATGCGCGGGATAAAAGCCGGAGATAAGCCCCGCTACGATTGAACTCCCTATTCCTAATGGAATAGATAAAGGAGCCAGAGAAAATGACCAACCAGAATAAAGAACAAAAAGAAAGGCGACGATGACACCGACTAACGCACCTAGGATTGCGCCGGCAAAAGTCAGTGCCGCAGCTTCATACAAAAAAAGACGCCGGATATCTTGAGTTCTTGCCCCTAAAGCCATTCGCAACCCAATCTCTTTTCGCCGAGCCGAAACGTTCATCAGCATCACATTCGAAATCGCAATGCCGCCAGTGAGCAGCGAAATGCCGGCTAACCCAATCAACATAAAAGAAAAGGTTTTACTTTGTTCTGTCTGCCCTTTCAGTAATTGCTGAGCAACCCGAACATCAATGTTAACCTCTGGAAACTTTCGTTTGAGCAACGCCAATAAATCCTTTGCATCGGTTTCTGTGGTTGCGTTTGTTATGGTACGGGCGATGATGCCGTTCAGATCAATATTGGATGAGATTTTTCGCATGGCATTGATAGGAGCAACCACAACCGAATCCAGAGAAAAAGGAAAGATGGGGTTTTGCCCTTTTACATCGAAAATGCCAATGACAGTGTATAAATAATTGCCAAGCTGAATCTGCCTGCCAATTATGCGGGATGGATCCCCTTCACCAAGGGTAACCGCGACTTCATTGCCAATGACCAGATAAGGCGAGTGCTGATCATAATCAGAGATGAACCGGCCATAACGAAGTCGCAATTGCATAACTTCTTCCAGTGCCGCAGAAGAACCTATTACGGTAAATGTTTCTGTTTTCCCGTTATATCGACCGGAAGAAGGAGAATAGATCCACGGTGCTGTTGAAGATAAACCAGGAATAGCCGTTGTCAGCTCGGCCATATTAAGTGAGTCACCATCAATTCCATGATTATATGAGTAAAAATTTGTTGTAATGACATTGATATCCAGCCCACTGAACATCTTTAACGCAGCCAGTGTGGCGTTATGTCCGGTATTCACAAATGCCACAATAGACGCACAACCAATAGCAATCCCCGATAAAGCAAGCAGAGAACTTTTCCCTGTTGCCATTAAGTTACGCCAGGCTTCTTTCCACATCATTAATACCGACATGCCATAGTTGCCGGACTGACGATTATCATGCATGTGTTGTCATCCTTTTGGTTTCATGCAACTGACCATCAATCATGCGTAATTCGCGCTGCATATGGTTTGCAACCATAGCATCATGGGTTATTACAACCAGCGTCATCGCGTTTTCTGTGTGAAGAGAAGAAAGTAGCAATAAAATTTCTTCTGCTGTTTGCTGATCCAAATTGCCGGTTGGTTCATCAGCCAGCAGTAATGAAGGTTCTCCGACCAATGCCCTGGCGAGCGCCACTCGCTGACGCTGCCCGCCGGATAAATCTGACGGATAATGCATGGCACGGTGTGAAAGCCCCACCAAGTGTAGTTTTTCTCTGGCAATTTTATGGGCCTGTGAGGAAGAAATACCGCGGTAAAGAAGCGGCAGAGCGACATTTTCTGTCGATGTCATTCCGGCCAACAAATGAAAACTTTGAAAAACAAAACCAATTTCTTTATTACGCATTCTGGCACGAAGATCAGCATCGGCTGTTGACATATCAACGCCGCAAAGAAAATATTCCCCCGAAGTAGGTTTATCCAGCAGGCCGAGAATATTCAGTAATGTGCTTTTACCTGAACCTGATGCGCCGACAATAGCACAACTCTGACCGGTAAGAATTTGTGCTGTGATATTTTTCAGAATCGATACTTCGCCCTCCCCTCCATGTTGATAAACACGGGTTAGTCCTTGCATATTGATAACAGGTGATATCGGTATTGTGGGATGAAGTGAATTTATAATATCCATTATTTTTATAATATCTCCCCGCTTTAATGTCTACATTCATCTTTATTAAAATATCCAGTTTCTGATATCGTTAAGGAATTAATAATCAAGTCACCTAAAATCAATGTTGTTATGGTACATTGAGTTGCAATTATGAATAAATTATTTTCTTTGCGTAAATAATAGTAGAATCATTGTTGATCATAAAATATGATAATAGAGATTAGATTTCTAATCCAGAATATAAAAATATAGCTAATTTCTAAATTTTAAAATTGTAACATCATCATATGATGTTTTATATTTACGCGAGTTATCAAAAACAATTTGATCATTAATGTATTTAAACTACAAATTTTAAAACTATTACAGGAGAATGCTTATGTTCAAGAAATTATTGACAGTTGGGGCATTGGCTGTGGGTGTTTTGTTGAGTAGTAATGCAATGGCACTAAATAATTGTCAGGTTGAAAACGTACCAAAACATCTTACCGGTAATCTTTATGAAATGTATGTTGTTAACCCAACAAATAATTTCGCAAATACCTTTGAAAGGTATGGTATCACATGGTATTTTAAAGGAAAAATTGGGAATGGAGAGTGTAGATATAATACCGGAAGGAAAGCCTATCAAGCTTATTATCAAGGAAGAAAATACTAATTCACCAGAGAAAATTATTATCATAATAAATTTATGATGCATATAAACCCCGTTTAAAAAAACGGGGTTTTGGATATTATAATGAACGATAATATTCCCGATTTTACGTTATTATCTGGTTCTAACAGTTTTTTATAACGCCATCTAAATTTCCAATATAAGATAAAAAATTTACAAATTTTAAAATTGTAACATCATCACATGATGATTTAGATTTAACGCACATTATCAAGAACAATTGGGTAATTAATGTATTTAAGTTAAAAATTTTAAAACTATTACAGGAGAATGTTTATGTTCAAGAAATTATTAACAGTTGGGGCATTAGCCGCGGGTATTGCATTAACAGCAGGAACTGCATCGGCACAGACACTACCAAAATGTCCATCTCAAACAGTATACCAAGCAGGCGATGAATATATAAGACAAGTTATTAATCCTTATAACAATTTTGCTAATGTCTTTACTCGGTATGAGCCTGATGTTAAGAAAAATATTACATGGTATTTTCAAGGACCTTCTTTCGCTTGTATAGAGAATGGAGTTCTTGCTTTCGTCGCTCAATTCAGAGGTGTAGCAAGTTAAATTTTTCTCGGAAAGCCTCTTATTATAGTTATAGGATTTTCATAGAACTGACAAACCTCATTGAAAATAATGGGGTTTTTACATAATGATATCCTCTATTTTTTCTTGTTAAATGGAAATTTTTATGTTTAAGAAACTATTAACAGGTGGATTATTATTCGCAGGTATATTATTAACTGTGGGAACTGCATCAGCAAATACAGATTTTAACTATAACGATTGTTATAGTTCTGGAAGAACCCACACTGGACTAAATGGTACAATATTTATTTTATATGAAGTTCGTCCTAATTACGCTTTTGATAATGTATTTACTGATGGAAATGTTAGGTATTATTTACAAAGTGTTAAACCGGTAGCTCCTCGTTGTGGTAAAGGATATGTTGCTTACTATGAAGGTAAGAAAATATAAAATCCTCTGGATAGCCTCTTATCATTAGAGGCTTTTTAGCGGAATGTTACTTTATGTCAATTTATCCTATATCCTTTTGCTAATCATCCTCGACATATGGTTATCAGGTTGAAATGGCTCCTTACTCTAAAACCGATGCAAACGCACTTTGATTTCATCAATATAAAATTGCTTTAATTTTTCCGTTGGATGAAATGACTGGAATGCATTACAGCGGGATGAATCTATTGATAAAATTTCCCTGCTTATGGCTTGGCCAGAAACAAAATATTTCACAGAAAAAGAATGAGCAGCACTGATGTTAGTCGAGACGGTAACTACCCGCCTAAATAAGGCGGGCATGTAAATGATATTACTGCCCTTATTTAATCTTCCCTAATTCAGTTGTTCGCTAACAGACGGCGCTAAAGTTGATCTTTGCAAAAATAATCAGTAATCTGAGAAAAATAATTGAATAAAGTGCAAAAATGAAAATTACACTGGAAGAAATGCAGGTGTTTATTGCTGTGGTAGACAGCGGTTCAATAACTGCTGCTGCCGAACGACTGGATCTTACTATTTCCACTACCAGCCGGGCTTTGTTACGCCTTGAAGAGAAAATGGATAGTACCTTGTTATACCGAACTACCCGACGGATCAAACTCAGCGAAGAAGGCGCCGCATTTTTACAAAAAGCGCGTGAAGTGGTGAAGCTTGCGCAAGAAGCGGAAGAAGTGTTGATAAGCCACAAGAATATTCCTTCTGGTACTCTACGAGTGGATGCATCTACTCCCTTTCTACTCCACGTCGTTACACCGCTGGTTGCTCAATTTCATGAAATCTATCCGCAAATAACACTGGAACTGACCAACTATGAAGGTGTGACCAACTTACTGGAAAAGCACACTGACATTGCCTTTCGTATTGGTTCGCTGACGGATTCTTCCCTGCATGCCACATTGTTAGGTCATAGTCAGTTACGTATTCTGGCAAGTCCTCTCTATGTACAGCGCTATGGAGAGCCTAAAACGGTTGAAGAATTACAACAACACTGTTTACTCGGATTTACTGCGCCAGAAAATCTCAATGAGTGGCCACTGTACGACGGTGATAAGAAGGGTTTTAAAATTACGCCAACAATCGCCGCAAGCAGTGGTGAAATTTTGTGTAACCTGGCTCGAAAAGGTGTGGGCATAGTGTGTTTGTCTGATTTCATGACTCATGAGATGAGAGAAACAGGAGAGTTTAAACAAATATTACCTCACATCACTTTCGAGCAAAAACAACCGATTAATGCAGTCTATTACCGTAACCAAACACTTTCCCCGCGTTTACGCTGCTTTATTGATTTTATTAAAAGCTATAGTTCAAGCCTTAATCGGTTGTGACATTAGTTATTGTCTACAAAGTGTAGTTGATTATTATCATCACAAATAAAAATGGAACCTTTATCTTTTTTTCCTCAATTTATAAGTGAGTGACATTTCAATGCATAAACTTAACTCATTTTTGGGCAAATTATCTTTTGGATCTAAAACTATCGCCCGATTTTTTGAATAAGTCAGTTCAGGAAAAAGAGTTCTAAACGTATCAATCAATGTGGTTTGGCAGTGAAAAAAGATAGCTATACGTGAATCACTAAAACGACCTAATCGGATGGTTGTTCCTTATCGTTAATAACGGCACTTGATATAACTCAGGATAATGATCAAATACAGAGTGAACTTGGTTACTTTGAAATTCTGTCATAAGATTGCTACCTTATCCGTTAATTTGTGTATTGTGGCTATCTCACATCACTTTATCTTAATTAGAATGGTCAGGATATTATGAAAAAAATACTTATTTACATCGTATTTGTTTTAACCTCAATGTCTATGCAATCTATGGCTGAAGAGACCACATATAGTTTACGGGGAAATAATGGCAAAGAAATTACTTATTATTTGATAAAAAGAAATAGCATACCTTCTGAAAATCTTCTTGTTCTGATTCAGGGTTCTGATTGTAACAGTGTTATCAATAACCGGAAAATGATAGAAAATTTTGGTGCTACTTTTCCTGAGAATGATATTCTCTTAGTAGAAAAAGCAGGGCTTGATAGCAGTATTGGAAAAAATGGGATTGAAGTTAATGATTCGGCATGTCCACAGATATATATTCAGAATGATTCGCCATCAAAACGCGTTAAAGATTATCTTGCCGTATTAAATCAATTAAAAAACAAATACCGCCATATTGTCCTTATTGGAGGAAGTGAAGGCGCTCTTGTTACCAATATGATAGCGTCTGATGCAGATTTTATTACTGCTGCGATTTCGATTAATGGTGGTGGGCGTTTTTTTATTGATGATGTTATCCATAGCATCAGGCGTGAGACTCCGGCAGAAATGTCCGATGAAGCAGTTAACAGTTTTAGAACTTTTGCGGAAGCAGCAAAGAAAAATAACTTACCCGCTGGCATGGTAGTCAGTGGACATGGTGCAAACTGGTGGTATGAATCATTATCCATTGATAATCAGAGATTGATCCAATCCAGTAAAATACCATTATTGGTTATCCAGTGTATGAGTGATAATAATACTGATGCGGCTGGAATACTAAAGGTGATGGCAGCTATTGATAACCCAAAGGTTTCTTTTAAGACTTATGATGGGTTAGATCACTTTTTCAAAGATAATGACGGAAATTATCATGCTGCAATAATTACTAAAGATATTAAAAATTGGTATCAGTTACAAAGCAAGGGCGCTGTTGAAAACAGTAATTAATCATCGTCCTAGATTATGAATATAGGGTAGTAATGCGAAAACAGTCATCTTATGTAATCACTTAGATGACTGTAATTTTTTGTTTTCTAATTACATTACTTCAATTAATCATCAGAAATTTGCACTATTGTTATTCTGTTGGTTGCAAAGGTACTTATGTCCTTCAGTTAACTGACTGTAGAATTGCTCACTATCTGTTACTTTTAATATCTGACAAAGATCAGACCAGCCTGTTTCATTACTGCGCTCTAAAGGAGAGAGATAAAATAGATAACCCTCTTGTCGTGTCTGAAAAAAAGACTACCTTATTATTTTCCGTTCTGAGCGCCAAGTGATTGATGAAATAACATTCACGGTTATCTTTCCCTGCTAATAGAGTAATAATTCCATGAACGCCTAATGAAGATAAAATGTATTTAGTATACAGCGAGAGGAAACCATTAAGAGCATCTATATGGAAAGTACTGTCCTCAATAAAAACATATAGTCATTATACAATGTCGAATAATTTTCAGCTAATATCCTTATAAAATTTAAGGTAAAAATAAGAGGTAGGAGTTAAGAAATTAAATTATAATTTCTGTTTATCAAGCAAATAATAAAAATTGAAATTTAATTCTATAAGGTTATCACCTAATATAATTTAAGAAATAATAACGTATTCTACAAACACAATAAGGTAAAAGTGATAATGGAATTGGAAAATATTATAGACACACAAGACAGTAATGTTAAATTGCATATTTTGACTTTAGAAGCATTAAACATGATTAAAACGAAAGATTTTAATCAGTCAACTTCCGCATCTCCACTAGGTGTCGTATCTACCGTATTAAGTATTTTATTAAAACTGACTTACAAAAAATTGACAGAGCCTAAAGAAGTTGATGTTATTGGAATTATTCAGGATACATTAATTAAATATACCAGTGAGTGGTTAGAGTCAGAGTATCAAGCTGTAAGAAAAGATGCAGAAAGCTTACAGGATGCCATCTCCGCTTATCAAAAAAATCCAACAGATGAAGCAAGGCAGCTTATTGTCGTTCGTAATGAGATCGCAATATCCAATATGCGTCGTTTATGTATCCTCAGCATTAACACTGCTAAAAGTCAAAGTATTCCTCAATTATCAAGTATTTGTGCCCTTTCCTGCTTATTGTATTTCTTTACATTAAGAGACACTATAGTTAATGGTGTTGAATGGGGTTATTCACCTGATAATATTGAAAAATATAGTAAATCTCTGGCTGAGCAAGCGGATATTATGTTTAATGATATCCTCATTGCTGCTATTAATAATTATAATGGTGATGACCTTTACGAGCCACAAACACAGGCAAAACGTTCAATGATATATTGGACAAGTGACTATACTAATATACAATCCCATTTAACTTTTGGTGCACAAAGAAAGCCATCGCGTGTTTGTTTAGATCCAAATGATACAGATAATTTATTTATCGACCATAACTATAATAATATTTTCCTCGGTGATGTATTCCTCAATGGTGGTAGATCATCTGATAACGGAGGTTATAATTATCTCTCAGCAACAGAACCGAGAAGTTATGATCATGGCCCGACTACAATCACATTACAGGTCAAGTCAGCAGGCCGCTATCGTTTACGCATGTATTATGCTTATATGACAGATTCACTCAGTTTTAATTATGAAGTCAAAATGAAGCTGCAACAATCTCGTCTTATTTTTGATCAAAACATCAAGTTCTTTGAAGAAAGAGTGTTAACACCTTATAAAGCAGGTTCAAACTACGGGCCGGTTATATATCGAACAACTGAGGTTGATTTAGAAGCAGGGACTTTAGAGTTAACATTACATGAAGATAATTATATATCTGGTAATGGATTCATTCAGCATATTGAGTTCTTAGGTCTATAAAGTAGCAGATTCTAATAAAGCATGAGAGTTACCAACTTAAATTTAAAATTTTTTAATCAAAGTTGGTAACTTGTTTATTTTTAAATCTAAATTTTTAAATTTATATTGAGCTAATCTATTTCAGATCCTACTGAGTAAGTTATATTTTTTCAATATTTCTTTAACTCTGTCTTTAGGAATAGCATAAGAAGTATTACCATTTCTACCAACCATTGTTTTGGCTGCAAACATCGCATTAATGATGGCCTCTTCCGTTGCATTTATGGTTGCTTCATATAATGGGTCCAGTTTGTCATTTGGCAATATTTCTACTGTTTTTATATCCTCTCTGGAAAATGCACCATTATTTGCAGTGGAAAATGCAATAAATATTTCACCACTGGTATTACGGGCTATGCCACCTACCTTTGCAAGTCCAAGAGATACTCTTTTAGCTATTTTTTCCAATTGATGAGGCGCTAATGGCGCATCTGTAGCTACCACAACTATTATAGATCCAGCATCTTTTATTTTTTTCTTATCCCCATGGTATATTGGGGTAATATCTTGGATTTCTTTACCAATTGGAACTCCTGAGATAATAAGATCATCTCTAAATCCAAAATTCCCCTGAACAAGCACCCCGACAGTATATCCTCCATCTGTTTTGTCTAAAATTCTTGATGAAGTGCCTGTTCCCCCTTAAATTGAAAGAGGTTCATTCCGTTCGCCACCGACATTACCTTCTTCTATAGCTCCTGATTTAGCACTATTCAACGCATGGTATACATGTTCTTTTTTTACATGCATACCGTTTATATCATTTAATATGCCATCCCATGTTTCTGTAACCACGGGTAGTAACCAGAATAAATCATCTTTTAGTGGTGATATTAGATTGTTATCAATCATCCAACTAATTGTTGAGTCTCTGACGATACCGACACTATGCGTATTGGTTATTAATATCGGGGTTTCCAGAAAACCACTTTCCTCAATCCATTGACTACCTGTCATTTCTCCATTTCCATTTAAAGAGAATATGCCGGAAAATACCGGACTAAAATTTATTCCTCTGGGTAATATTGCTGTTACACCTGTTCTTACCGGGCCTTTGCCAACTTCTAATTTTCCATTCCCCTCAATGATAGTTGAATAGCCAACTTTTACACCATTCACATCGGTAATCGCATTATATTTTCCGGTTTTTCCAGAGAAAGGAATACCGTAATCTCTGGCTCTAACCTCATTGGCCAAAGAATTTGATGCTATCATTGTCGAAATAGATAAGATTAATATTTTCAATATTTTCATGCTGTTAATAAGTACTCCTTGTTATAATAAATTAATATTAAATGTCATAATCATCATGAATAAAACGAAAACACTTCATTAAAATAATCTTATGATGAGATTTGTTTTTTAGGTTTATTTTCACCATGAGTAAACTAAATAATTTGTCTGCAACGGTAAACAGTTTCACGGAAATGAACTATTTTATAAAAAATCACGAAGTTAATTATTTTTGATATTTATCGAATTAAGTGACAAAAAGAATGATAAAAAAGGAGAAGAGAAAATGTGGCGGCCCCACTGAAACAGCTCAATTAAGCCGCCTGTCAGCATCAGATTAGTAATTCGCTTTCGGCCAGTCGGTATAACCTTTTGCTCCATTACCATAATAGGCGTCATGATTGGCACTGGTCAGTTCAATGTTATAACGCAAACGTTCGACCAAATCAGGGTTGGAAATAAATGGACGACCAAATGCAACCGCGTCAACTTTTCCTTCCGCCCGGCGGGAAATAGCCATTTCCAGATTGTAGTCGTTATTGCCGATGTAAGCACCTTCAAACCATAACCTTAATTTATCTAAATCAATGCCTTCAGGAATCACACGGTCTTTTTTTGTAGTCCCTTCAACAAAGTGCAGATAAGCCAATTTGAACGGGTTGAGTTGTCTAATCAGATAGCCATAAGTTGCCATGACATCACTATCAAGCGGTGTGTTTCCTATTTCAGTTGTCACTGGGGACAACCGGATACCAACCCGACCAATGCCCCAAACTCCGGTGACAGCTTCAACAACTTCCAGAACCAAGCGAACTCGGTTTTCAATAGAACCGCCATATTGATCCGTACGGTGGTTAGTTGAATCACGTATGAATTGTTCCAGCAAATAGTTATTGGCTGAATGGATTTCTACACCGTCAAATCCTGCCCGTTTGGCGTATTCAGCAGCATGTTTGTATTGCTCAATAATGCCGGGGATCTCATTGGTTTCCAGTGCGCGTGGCATGGAAACTTCCTGCATTCCGTTCTCAGTGTAAGCATAACCATCGGCTTTAATGACAGATGGTGCTACCGGTGGTTCTCCGTTAGGTTGCAAATCGACATGAGAACAACGCCCGACATGCCACAATTGCATCACCATTTTGCCACCAGCAATGTGAACAGCATCGGTGACTTTTTTCCACGCAGTTACTTGCTCTTCTGTCCAGATACCAGGAGTCATCGCATAGCCGCGTCCCTGCGCTGAAATATTGGTTGCTTCTGAAATAATCAGACCTGCACTGGCACGTTGAACGTAATATGTTACGTTGAGTTCGTTCGGGATACCTTCCCTATTTACACGGCTGCGTGTTAAAGGTGCCATAACTATACGGTTATCGAGTTCAATTTCGCCTAGTTTAGTTGGTGAAAAAAGATCGGTGCGAATGCTATTGTCAGACATAAGATTTCCTTTATTAATAATAGATCAGTCATCTACTGCTTGAATTCAGAATTTTCCCTTGGTTTTCGAAAGAAAAGCAATATATAAATCACATAATCATAAATATTAATGCCATTTTGACAAAATTTGTTTATAACATCTCTTAGTTAGAATATAACCAGGAAACAGTATGGGATTTTCACCACTTATCAGAGTATTATCAGCAAGCGATGTTGCAGAATATCAAAAACTTAGATTCGAAGCTCTATGTTCTGATCCTGATGCTTTTGGCTTAACATATGAAGAAGAGCATACCAAAAGTAAAGAAGAATTTATAACTATATTAACTGATTCTCTGGTGTTAGGCGCCTATTTAAATAATGATTTAGTTGGCATGATCAGGTTTCAACGAGGTACTGAGTATAAAAATTTACATAAAGGAACTATTTGGGGTTTTTATGTCAAACCTGGCTGTCGAGGTTTGAAAATAGGAGAAAAGCTTATTGAAAAATTGATAGATCTTCTGGAGGGAAATGTTAAACAAATATCATTAGCTGTTGTTGAAGAAAATGTATCAGCAATAAATTTATATAAAAAATTTGGTTTCGAAATATTTGGCACTGAGCCTATATCACTAAAAAATGATTCAACATACGTTAATATGGTATTGATGTACCTGATAATGTAGATATCTATTTTTAACAACTTAATTCTTAATTAAGAATTATAAATTTTGGTGTTGAGTAAATTTCAGACAAAGACATTATGGGTAGCGTTGATATTGAAATATTTTTCTTATTAAAAAGCAAAATAGGTAGTACTACTTCTCTCTCGGTACACCTGTAATTCATTTAACAAACATCGAAACCAGGATAAACTTCATGAATGCTTTACCTATTGTAGCCATTTTATTGATGTTATTTTCTTGTTTAGTGAATGCTGATGAAGTAAACACAGACTTAGATAAGAAAAATGAAGCAGCAACTGCGCGTTTCTTTAGTAATCTGATTGAGACTAATAATCCGAATATTGCAGAACTAACTATGGCAATGAGAATGATGCCTAAAGGTGCAGATATTCATCTTCATTACTCTGGTGCAATGTTTGTAGAGAGTTATCTTGACTGGTTAGGGGATAAAGGATATTGCATTTATGATAGATCTGAGCCGAAACTTAAAATAGAAATTTATCAGGTAGAAACACGTCAAAAAAATCAACTCCCGGAGGGAAGTCAGCAATTTTGTCTCGATAAGGATGAGATCATCGCAAATAATACCTTCTACCGGAAATTATTGGAGGTATGGTCAACCAAAGATTTCTATAACCATTATGATATACAGAAAGCCCCGGATCAGCACTTTTTTAACACCTTTAATTATTTTAGCCCGTTAGCAAATCAAGATCTAAGGGCTGGATTTACTAAATTAAAAAATCGGGCCAAATATGAAAATGTTCAGTATTTGGAAATTATCTTACAAGAGGCGCCTTCTGTTGAATACCCAGATCTTGCGAAAGTGCTTGATACGTTAGATCCAAATGCCGATGAAAACGTCGTTTTCGCAGCGCTGGCTCCCTATGCAGAGTTTATGGCTAAGGACCCAAATTTTACGAAAAGTATATCTAACTACATCCAAACTGGAGAAGCTGCGATTTCTGGCATGGACGATGATAAATTTCGTGTTCGAATTCAAGCCTATGCTTATCGTGATGAGCCACGCGCTATTGTATTCTCAAGTTTATATTCGGCATTTTCAGCAGCACATACCAGCAAAAAGATTGTCGGTGTGAATATCGTTGGGGCGGAAAATGATTACATCTCAATGCGTGACTATAAGTTGCACATGTTAATGTTTCGGTATTTAAAAATTCTTTTCCCTGATGTCCATTTATCTCTGCATGCAGGGGAGCTGGTTAACGGAATGGTTCCACCAGAGGAGCTGGCAAATCATATTCAATATGCTGTAGATATCGCAAGAGCTGATCGGATCGGACACGGCGTTGCTATCGCCAGGGAGGAGAATGCTTTGGCATTACTCAGTATACTGAGAGAGAAGAAAATACCTATCGAAATAAACCTGACAAGTAATGGCTTCATTCTTGGAGTAAAAGAAAACAGCCACCCGATAAAACTTTATCAACGTCATGGCGTTCCTTTCGTGATATCAACTGATGACCCTGGGGTTCTTCGTAGTGACTTAACTCAAGAATTTGTAACCTTTGCCATAAACTACAAGCCATCATATGCAGATATCAAAAAAACGGTGTTTAATAGCATTCAATATTCTTTTCTAACCCCAGAGGAAAAATCGACAGAATTGGAGGATCTGCGAGCCAGGTTTTTAGTTTTCGAATCAGAGATCGCAAAGATAGAGAAAACGCTGCACAAAAGTGCGCCTGAACTAGCTGAGCTGGATTAACCTCAAGTCGGCGTTTGCGCATATAAAAGATCGGCTGCACGATTACACAGCTCTGTAAAGATAGCAATTTCGCCCTGAGACATATTAGCAGCCACGATATCAGCCATATTGTGGCTGCTGGACTCAACCCGCTGTAAAAATATTAATCCCTTCTGGCTTAATTTAGTCACCAATTCACGCCTATCGCTTTCCCCTGCTTCCTGTTCAATGAGTTCTTTATCTTTCAATGAACGCAGGATCTTAGATGTTTTTGAACGGGTATAACCAAGCTTTTCGCCAATAACACTGGGTTTTATGGGTTGATACTGTCGAAGTAAATATAAAGTATCATATTGTGCCCAGGAGACACCTTCCGGATTTGTAATGGTTCTTCTTGCGACAAGAACACACTGGAGTCTGCTCAATGCTTCTTCAAAGGGTGTTATTGCCGCATTATAAGTATTTTGATTATCCGTTTTCACATGACCTTCTTATATAACCTGAACGTTGGATGCAACTTGAAATCCACAGGGCATATATACGGCTAGAAAACAGTAAAAATCAAGGAAGAAAATTGCTTCACAGTTACTTATATTCCGGTTCATATTTTTTGTCCATAAAATAAGCAATCAATTTCGTAAAAGTTCTTACAGTGATATCCGGAAAATCAAATCCACAATTTCTAATCATCTGATGTGTCATTTGGTTGTTATAGGTATTGTTACCAATAGTCAAAGTTTGTTCTTTAAACAGATGAACTAATGAACCTAATGCTACATCATCGCCATTAACAACCATTTTTTCGAGTTTTTCCAACCAAACTGACTGAGAAACAGTTTTGATGTTATACCCTTTGTGTTTCAGTGCCAGATACACCGGGGTAAAGTCAGTACCTTTAGGATGAAATAAATGGAAGTTATGATGACCGGGTATTTTATTGGAAACTGATAATGTCACAATGACTTGGCTGACAAAATCAACAGGCAATAGATCTGTATTTAATAATTCTGGGTATAGCGCAATTTCCATTTGGATAAAACTTTTAATCTGACGCCACAGAAAATCATCGTCCTGACATGCACCAGTGACACTGTCACCAGATATTCGCCCTATTCGGTAAATATTGATATCGACACCTTGAGTTCTGGCTTGTTGTATATATTGTTCAGCTACCCATTTACTTTGAGTATAACCAATAGATAGTGAATCTGGATGATCCGGAAAACAATATTCTGTAATGGGTTGTTTAGGATAGTCTGGTGCAAATACTGCAATTGTAGAAATGTATTCAAGTTTCTTGCGTTGATGGTGACAACAGAAGTTAATGATTTCTACCATACCATCTACATTTGTCCCTTTAACGGAACTGTATGGGAGAACAAAATTAATATGAGCGGCTGCATGATAGATTTTAGCCACTTGCTCTGACAATAACTGATATTCTTCCTCATTTAGGCCAAATCTGGTTTCAGTAATATCTCCCGCCACAATTTCAACACGTGAAAAATCGATATCATGATCGATACCATAGCGATGAGCATTTTTTATTATACGGTTTAACCCTGCACTGCTATTTGTTGCCCTGACTAAACAAAATACTTTACCAGTCAGTTGCTGAAGTAACGAACGAAGAAGATAGATACCTAAAAAGCCCGTTACTCCGGTGAGCAATACACCATCACTTTCCGACAGGCTTAGTTGCTGAACAGAAGTCCAGTCGTGCTGTATGGATGCGTCGTTAATGAATGTGTTCTTTGGTTCGTTATGGTTTTTTTGGTCACTATTTAGATAGTTATCAACAGAAGCGGCCATATCACGTAAAGTAGGAGTGCTGAACAGTAACTTGAGGGGAAAATCAATATCAAATTGTTTGCGCAATAAATATACCAATTGTGTTGCTGACAGTGAATGTCCCCCAATATTGAAGAAGTTATCTCCTGCTTTAATTTGTCGGTTTGGCAGAACTTTTTGCCAGAGTGATTTTACTTTTTGTTCAATTGAAGTCAGGCATTCTTCAGAGATACTACTATTTTCAAACTTACCAGTTGCAAAATCTGATACTTGGTTTATCTCAACAACATGTAATGCCTTACGATCAATTTTTCCGCTTGGGGTCGTTGGAAGATCAGATAAAAATACAAACTCATTTGGGATCATGTAATCTGGCAGATGAGTACGTAATTCAGTTAATAGCTCGGTGCGTTCTAATGTCGCAATTGTGGTTGCCGCTATGAAAGCCACCAGCATTTTATTACCTGCGGAGATTTCTTTGCCAATCACAGCAGACACTTTCACGCCATCCAATGAATTGAGTACCGCTTCTATTTCTGATGGTTCAATCCTGAATCCACGAATTTTTAACTGATTATCCAGACGCCCAAGGTACGTGAATGTATCATCAGATTTTAGCTTTACCAAATCACCCGATTTATAAGCATGTTGGCTAAATACACCTGGCCAGTTTCCGGTTAGAAACCGCGTTTGGGTTTCATGCTCTTTGTTGTGATAACCGGGAGAAAGAAAGTCACTGACAATCCAAAGTTCGCCTGTTGCCCCCGCCGGAACCATGCGTTTGTACTCATTAAGCGCGAGCAGAGTAAATCCAGGTAGTGGATATCCGATTGATGCGCTATCCCCCCATAAAGATACATCTGTCGGCATGATATAAGCAGAACAGACATGACTTTCTGACGGGCCATAGAGGTTAATCAATCTTCGGTCAGCATTGAACATATGCTTAATGTCAGAAGTGAGAACCAGTTGTTCACCGGTTGAATAGACTTCTTTAAGCATCGGCAGTTGGGCTTTATTCATAACGGTTAATTGAGCCAAATGTTGCAGCGCAACATAGGGAAAATATGCGCGGCGAATTCCATTTAACTCAATAATATTTTGTAGATAATGCAGATCTTTACGTTCTTCTTCATCTGCAATATATAACCTGCCTCCGGTACACAACGTACCAAATATTTCCTGCACGGAAACATCAAAAGACAAAGACATGTAATGCAAAGTGCAATCACCTGCACTACAGGCAGAGATCCCTTTTTGCCATTCCAGCAGATTAGACAGTGTCTTATTCAGTAGACGTACCCCTTTAGGTTGACCTGTCGAGCCAGATGTATAAATGATATATAACTCATCATCCGGTTTACGTTGTACTGATTGCCAATTAACATCTTGGGCGAATACCATTTCATCTAATATAACTTTGGAAATAGATACAGACGTTGCTGCAACAAGTTCACTTGTGGTAACGATACAATCCAGTGCTGCATCTTGAAGCATATATTCAATACGTTCTGAAGGATAATCGGGGTCAATAGGAACATAAGATGCACCCGTTTTTAAAACGGCCAGTAAAGCAACGATAGAATCTTCATTTCGATTTAACAACAATCCGACCCGTGAACCTACACCGATGGTGTAATTTGTATAGATAAATTCAGCCAACTGATTAGCCCGATGATCTAACCATCCATAAGACCAATGGTTATAGCGTGTCATTAACGCAATATTATTCGGGTGATTTTTCGCATACGTTTCAATCTCCCTGATAAAACATTGAATACCCGAATCGGAAAGTGGCGTACTTGAACGATTAGCTATACAAAATTGTTCATCTTGTGTCAGGATCTCAATTTCACCTAGAGTCTTTTTCCCCCATTCCCCTATAGATAAAGTGATTTGCTTATATAGTTTCAGCCAATATTGTATCGTGTTGCCTGCAAATAGTTCGGCATTAAATTCCATCACTAACTGATTGGATGTTCCCGTTTTAATAAAGAGGGTTAAGTCATATTTAGCTGCCTGAATATATCGTTCGGAAAGTTTTACTGGAAAAGGAAAATCCCGGAATACATCATTGGTAGTGTCAATCATGACAAGCAGTGTCTGAAATACAGGGTTAGCTAATCCAAAGTTTTGACCAGTATCAGCAACCATGTCAGCAAAAGGTAACTGTTTGTTTAAATGAGCCTGAACAAAACGCTCACTCACTGACATTGCAAATTGATTCACTGTAATATCTGCATCTAAATACGACCGGAATGGTAGTGTGTTGACCAAATATCCTACTGTTTCCTCAAAATCAGTGTTGTCACGCAGCGTAAAAGGAATACCGATAGTGATATCTTTCTGTCCAGACAGATTATACAGTAAGAACTGCCAACACATGGCCATATACATAAAGGGAGTCATTGCAAGGTTTAGTGCCTGCTGAGATATTTTCAGTACTTCATCATGGCTAAGTTGCACGTGAAGATAACCTGCTTTAGTTCCTTTGTTCTCTTTTCTGGGAAAATCAGTCGGAAGATCTATCATAGGAGGATAAGGAGTAAGTGTCTGCTTCCAATATTCTTTCATTATGGAAGTTTCAGGTTTGGCTAATAGTTCTTGTTGCCATTGAGTAAACGCCAGATAGTCAGCACCGATTTTCAGATTTTTTAGATTTTTCAGATAATGGTCTTCTTTGTCTCTAATCGGTTCAGTTTGATCACAGTTTTCAGACAATTTGTTTTCAGATAATTCGCTTTCAAGTAAATGACAATAATATTTGAGAATATTTTTTACAATAATACGTACTGAAGGTGCATCGACGATAATATGATGGAAGCAACATACCAGCCAACACTGTCTTGATTCATCTGTTATCAAACAGATATCGAATAATGGCCCTTTTGCCAAATCATATTGTTTAGAAGCCATCTGTTGAATAACGGTTTCCGGATGAAAGACCTCAGTAAGTGTTTTATGGACAATATGAATATGATCGGGCTGTTCTATGACTTGATAAAGCTGCTTTTGGTTAAATGCAAAGCGCGTACGTAAAACAGGTGTGATTTCAACAAATTGAGTGACTGCCTTTTCCAGCAAATGATGATCTAAATGCGTCCCGATTTCTACAAGTAATGGGACATTGTAACATTCAGGTTGGATCAATACCTGGTCAAGTAGCCATAATCCTTTTTGCCCTTGAGTACTGGGTATATATGTCCTGCTACTTAATTCAGGTGCATGGTCGGTTAAGTTATCAATTAAATTATCTAGTGACGAAGAAGAAAGGATAATGTGTGTATTCACCGGCAGATCTAAGAATTCAGAGAGTAAATCTGCACATCGACTGGCATCATTAGCAGAAAGAGTACTTAGGTCGTATTCATTATTATGCCATTTGTTTTCACTATGCCACTGTAAATGCCGTTGTAAAAAGTTATCCAATGTATCCTTAACTGCTTTATATAAAGTCTCATTTTCCATCTTTTCTCTCCAGCCAATTTTTCCTTAATTGAGTTGCTAATTTTTCGATACTACCCGCTGAAAAAACATCAGCAGGCGAAACGTGAATCCCAAGTGTTTTACTGACAAGAGAGGCTAACTTGATTAGATGAAGGGAGTTCACACCTTGTTCCCAAAATAGAATCGCTGGATCAAGGTTCTTGTCACCTGTAATTTCTTCCCAGATTAAGAGAACCTTTGTTTGTACAAAATCAGTTTGTACAGAATCATGCTCAGAGTCATTTTGCTTGTGTATTCCATCAGCGATAAGCTGAGTCATCTTGAACCGGTCACGTTTACCATTTTTATTCATCGGTAAAGAGTTAACATGCGTCATTCGTTCTGGAACCATATAAGACGGTAATTTTGAATTTATAAACTTGCGTAGTTGAATGTCGGATAGCGGGCCTGATTTACTCAGATAACAGGCATGTAACAGCGGTTCATTAGATGTTTGTTCTATAGTTACAATGGCATCTTCTATTTGAGGATGTGAACGTAGTATATGTTCCACGCCCGTGATTTCGACTCTAAAACCACGAATTTTACATATGTGGTTACCACGCCCCAGTAGTGTGATATTGCCGAATTTATCTCTTTTAGCCCGATCGTCAGTGCGATAATAGCGTTCATAAATACCATTAAGATCTAACCAGACAAAACGCTCTTTGGTTAACACAGGATCTGAGTATCCTTCGGCAAGCCCTGCACCGCTGATACAAAGTTCTCCCGGAATATCCGGCCCACATATTTCTAAGTTATCATCAAGTACAACCATCTTGACAAGAGGAAATGGACAACCAATAGGAACAGGGGAATCAGGATCGAGTATTTCGGTTGGCGATATCTCATAAATAGAGGAAGAAGATGAATTTTCAGTGCATCCCATTCCATTAAATATACGTCCTTTACCCGCTTTAGCTGCAAATGAAAATAGTCTGGGATTAACAAAATCTCCTGAAACAATCACACAATTAGGTTTATGTAAAGTATCGGGGTAAACTTCTACAAATAACCGGAAGAGTCCGCCAGATAGAAAAAGAATAGAGATATTTTGGCGTTCAATGATGTTATTAATTTCTACTAAATCAGGAATATTTGACGGATAGATGACAAGCGTGGCGCCAGTAAGAAGACTCATCCAAATTTCACTGGTACTCGCTGCGAATGCGGGGTCCGCAAGCTGTAAATAACGGTCATTTTCTGTATTACCTAATTGACTGACAGGAATCGCAAGGCGGGCTAAACCACAATGACGGATAATCACACTCTTGGGTTTACCAGTGGAACCTGATGTCAACAATATCATCATTGGATCTGTCGCAATGAGTGTTTCAAACACGGCGGGCATATAACCTAAATCACGCGTTTTCAAAAACAGGTTTTCTACAGAGATAAATGGGCAATTTATAGGTGCGCTATCCCCTTTTGATTTGAACGTCTCATCAGTATCTGAGATCAGTAAACTAACATCAGCGACCTTGAGGCAATCTGCCTGATATTGTGCAGGATTACTATGACTAAGTGGCACAATAACAGCACCAAGCCGGATCACCGCCACCAGCACCAAATATAACTCAAGGCAACGAGTTAACTTGACAGCAATTTTATCGCCTTTTCTACCCCCCATTCTTTGCAAAACAGAGGCTATCTGGGTTGATTGATCCCAAAGTTCACGATATGACAGTACCTCAGAATTAAATACTAATGCTGTTTTATTTGGGTATTGATTTACTATCTCAAATAAGAGGTCCGGTATAGCATGTAACTGCTCGACATGTTTTATTTTCATGCAGAAAACCTCCGCATATTTAATATAAATTAATTCAGATATACTAAATAATGCACTCAAAGAGAAATAATCCTGTTAGACATAACTTCTCAATAAATAGGTGTTTTAATTATCTGAAAAATTTGATAGAACAAAGTCTACAACGCTACTTTGAAATCAGTCAAATGACTTTTTTATTATTCAAAAAATAAAACTTCATTAAAACATAATGTTATAAATATTACAAACAACAGTTGCCCTTTAAAAATTAACAATATATGGATAAATAAAAGACCATTTATATTATTCAGGCAGGATAAATTAATCTATTAATATAAAATGTTTAACTCCAGTATTATTAGAAATGGAGTTAAACAATCAGGAAGAGTTTAAAAGCAACACTTAAGATAAAACTATTTTTTATGGCAGTGCTGGCGTAAATATTCGGCTGTCAATGAGTTACCCTGTTCAAACATCTCCTGTGGTGTGCCGCTGAACATCACTCTTCCACCATCAGTTCCTGCACCTTCACCTAAATCAATTATCCAATCGGCTGCCGCAATAATGTCCATGTTGTGTTCAATGATCAGGACAGAGTTTCCCTGCTCTACAAGGCGGCGAAATAACTTAATAAGGACCGCCACATCTGAAGGATGAAGCCCGGTTGTCGGTTCATCAAAGACATACATATCACCTTTATTATTCAGGTAAGTTGCAAGTTTCAATCTTTGGCATTCTCCACCGGATAAATGATCAAGAGACTCCCCAAGCCGCATATAACCTAATCCAACATCTTGAATATGTACTAATGTTGGGTAGATCTGACTATCTCCCTCAAAAAAATTTGTCGCCTGAGCAATACTCATATCCATCAGATCAACAATCGTTTTACCTTTATACCTATAATTTAAAGATTTTTTATTGTATTTCTGCCCGTGACAAGCTTCACAAGGCAAAGTCACAGAATCCATAAAAGCCAAATCAGTTTCAATGACACCCAATCCGTTACACTCCAGACAGGCGCCTCTGGCATTGGGTGAAAACCATGACTTGGTCACATTATTAGCCAGCGCAAAGCGTTCCCGAATGTGATCAAAAACCCCGCTCCATGATGCAATATGAGAACGCTTAGAGGTATGGAGAGGTTTTTGGTCGATAACAACAGCATTTATATATCTGGGAACAACCTCCCCCATAATCAGGGAACTTTTACCTGAGCCAGCCACACCACTGACAGCAAGCATGACACCCATCGGTATATCAATAGAAATTTCTTTTAGGTTATGCAAGGTTGCATTTCTTATGGGGAGATAGCCAACGGGTTCTTTCGGCGTTTGGTTGAGATGGGTTATTTGGGACAGATATTTTCCAGTTACTGTCCCAGAGATACGTAATCCATTAAGATCACCTTGATAAGCAACAGCTCCACCGTTGTCTCCTGCGCCGGGACCTAAATCAATCACATGATCTGCAATTTTGATGACATCGGGATCATGTTCGACCATTAAAATAGTATTGCCTTTATCACGTAGTTGCCGAATCAATGCATTAAGTTTTGTAATATCAGCCGGATGCAAACCAGTACTGGGTTCGTCAATGATATAAGTCATTCCGGTGAGACTACTGCCTAAATGACGCACCATCTTTAAACGCTGAGATTCTCCTCCTGATAATGTCGTTGTTGAGCGATTAAGATTTAAATAGCCAAGGCCAACAGAGCACATTGACGCTAAACGTGCTTTTAAGGTATTGAGCAGCGTACTTACTGAAGGGGCATTTAATGTCGCTATAAATTGCCTCAGCTCTACAATCGGCATATCTACACAATCACCGAGACTCTTACCCTGAATTAAACATGAACGGATACGTTTATTGAGTCGCTGCCCGTGGCAGACAGGGCACTGTTTCATTGAGACAATATCCTGAAATTCTTCGCTTTTTTGCTCTTTGCTATCCTTAACCAAATAACTGCGCGTAAATCGGGTAATAACGCCTTCAAATCGGGCAGATTTAGGCCAATCAGGAGAAGGCGCTGTCGGTACGACGTTATCCGCATAAAGTAAAAGTTGGCGTTCTTCTGTAGTGTAATCAGCAATTTTCTTGTCATTATCAAACAAACCAGAATGAACATATCGGCGCCACCGCCAAGTACCCGGCGCAAATGTGGAATATTGAATTGCGCCTTCATGCAATGATTTGTTTTCATTCACCAGTCTTTCAACATCTATGGTGCTGGCAATGCCTAACCCTTCACAGTTTGGGCACATACCTGATGGATGATTGAATGAGAAGATATTGGAATAACCGACAAAGGGTTTACCGATTCTGGAAAATAAAAGTCGCAGCAAAGTATAAATATCTGACGCCGTACCAACCGTAGAACGTATATTTTCACCAATACGTTTTTGGTTAATGATAATTGCAGTAGTGAGGTTATTTATCTCATCCACATCCGGATGACCATAGTATGGCAACCGATGCCGGATATAAGACGGGAAAGTATCATTAAGCTGTCTTTGAGATTCCGCAGCAATTGTACCGAATACAAGGGAGCTTTTACCTGAACCTGAAACACCTGTGAATACAGTGATAACGTTTTTAGGAATGTATAGATCAATTCCTTTAAGGTTATTTTGTCTCGCACCACGAATTTTAATTGTGTTTTGTTCATGATTTCTCATTTAATTCACCTTTCACGCGTGACTCATACCAACATCGGGAAAAAAACACACATTTATTCTGTCAGGTGGCAGACTATAGCATCGCGATATGTAATTTCCAAATGGAAATCATATTTTGCATTTGTTAGAAAATTTACCGGGGATATAAAAATAAATTAATGACTATAGTTTCCTTTAGGAAACTATATTTCTACGACTTTTAAAGCAGGAAGTGAATGTCATGTCAGGAGAGGTAAGAAGAAGATTTTTTCAGTTTATGAGAATAACCCTTCGTCTTCATCATCGTCATCACCAAATATTTCCTCTAATATTTCTAATAACTCGTCTTCATCTAACCAACCATTCCCGCTCATACTTCCCGTCATTTCTTTTTCAAAAAGCTTACATATCTTATCTGCTGCTATCTTGGAATCTTCATTCAGTTCAATCAGGGTTTCAATCTTCTTACGTAATTTCATTTTCGCCTCAGTTAATTTTTAGGTTTAAGATGGAGAATACATTCAACGAACTACATAAACACACGACAGATAATATTAGTTAAAATTTATTTTAAGTTTGAGATCTGCATCAGGCTTTGTACAGGAATTCACATTGCCCTGACGTAACCGTTTGTTCCTGCTGCCAATCCATAATATGGGCGAAACTGAGCGGTAAAATACCGCTCAGATTGGTTATTGTTTAATGATGACTTGGGAAGGAGAACTGAGCCGCTTCATGACGTTCACGCTTAATCCAACGTTGTGTGATAGTGTACAGTGGTCATTTCACCATTAATGAGATGCGTAATTGTTTTCATATTTCCGACTTTCCTTACTTAATCCGATGTAAAACATCGCCCACTGCATTGAACAAACGGTCAAGGTCATCGGGTTTAGCATTAAACATCGGACCAAATTGCAGAGTATCGCCACTAAACCGGACATAAAAACCCGCGTTCCACAGCGCAATACCTGCTTCAAAAGGACGGACATTACTATCATCGTCACGCGGTGCGATTTGAATTGCCCCAATCAAACCACAGTTACGAATATCAACAACATTCGGACAATGTTCGAGCCCATGCAGTGCTTGTTCAAAATGAGGAACTAATTCAGCGGCTTGTTGGATCAGGTTTTCTTTTTCCAATATTTCTAAAGTCGCCAAACCAGCAGCGCAGGCAACGGGATGAGCCGAATAAGTATAACCGTGGTTGAATTCGATCATGTGTTCAGGGAGTGGTTGTGACATGAAAGCATCATAAATGTCACTGGAAACAGTGACTCCACCAAGAGGAATAGCCCCGTTAGTAATCTGTTTGGCAAAATTGAGAATATCCGGAGTGACACCGAAATAATCTGCGGCTGTCCAACATCCCATACGGCCAAAACCAGTAATAACTTCGTCAAAGATTAACAAGATATTATGTTGGGTACATATTTCCCGCAAACGCTGTAAATAACCTTGTGGCGGGATAATTGCCCCAGCAGAGCCAGCAACAGGTTCAACGATAACGGCAGCGATATTACTGGCATCATGTAGTTCTATGAGATTCAATAACTCATCGGCCAATTCAGGGCCACCCGTTGATGGGAGCCCTCTGGTGAATGCCATATCACTTTGCAAAGTGTGTGGCAGATGATCAACATCCATCATTTGACCAAACATCTTACGATTTCCACCAATACCACCCAGACTTGTTCCACCGACATTAACACCATGATAGCTACGCATTCTGCCAATCAATTTGGTTTTTGTCGCTTGTCCTCTTATACGCCAGTAAGCACACGCTATTTTTAACGCTGTATCAGCAGTCTCTGACCCTGAATTGGTAAAAAAGACATGGTCTAAATTACCGGGCATCTGTTGAGCGATTTTATCTGCCAATCTGAATGACAGAGGATGGGCATATTGGAAACCTGGAGAATAATCTAATGTACCGAGTTGTTCTGAAGCAGCCTGACGGATTTCCGAACGTGAGTGACCCGCTCCACAAGTCCATAACCCCGATAAGCTGTCATAAATACGACGACCTTTATCATCTATTAGCCAATGCCCATCCGCAGAGACAATCAGCCGTGGATCTTGCTGAAATTGACGATTAGCACTAAATGGCATCCAATGTGCTTTCAGGTTCAGGTCTTGGAAAGAATCAGCATGAGAGGAATGAGTTTGAATAGTATTGTTATCTGACATTTTGTAACTCCTCATATTAGAATTGTAACAAAAAGTTGTAACGACAAGTTTGCAACAAAATGATATTCAAGTTAAATCTCATTTATCGAATCATCAGTTATGAATTTACTCACGCAAATGAAACTATAAACTCTAATACTGACGTACTAATCAAAAGTCCCCAAAATATTTTAACAAAACTAATAAAAATGCAGTAAGATTGGTATCCAATCGTCAGTATTGATCTGGGTCATTATTTTGTTATCACTTTTTCATCTATCACAACGCAGAACACCAGCGTTAATTGCCCTATTGGCGATTATGATGTTGTTCATCGCTCCGGTGGTATCAAAAACACTGGAGCACAGCCGTGGTATAAAAAGTGAAGCATGTCATGGTATGTCGATACCTGAGATGCAAAACAGCAATCATCATGGCGTCGCTCATATCCATATGGGGTTGATGGACGATATTGCCTGTGGTTATTGCCAGCTACTGATTAATCTGCCGTTGTTGTCGGGAACATTCGTTCCTTTTCTCCTGCTGACATTGACGATTTCTCGTGCACCACCAACACCCTGTTTCTCTGGCCAGACGATCCGGTTGTTCTACGGCGAATCACAACCACGTGCCCCACCTCTTAATTAATCCGCTTACTTGAAATAAATCATTTATTTTTCTTGCCTTAAGTCGTCTTTCATAAGGCAGGCTGGTATTGCTCTAAACAAATTCAAAAACAGGATTTGTTACTCATTAATTAAGGGATATTTTTCATGTCTAGTACACAATTATTTCGCGTCTCTCCTCTGGCTACAGCGTTAGCAATTGCATTCTTTATGCCAGCCAGCAGCTTAGCTGTCACGAAAGATCAGATTGAAGAGACGAAAGACTCACACACCATCCATGAGCGTGAATCAGTAATAACCGTAACCGCGCCGGCTGTTTCACCACTTAGTGTTTTCTCCTCACTTAAAATACCTCGTCAGCCTGTGCCTGCCAGCGATGGCTCGGATTATCTGAAAACTATCCCCGGATTTTCCCAGATCCGTAACGGTGGAACTAATGGTGACCCTGTATTTCGCGGTATGTTTGGTTCTCGCTTGCGTATGTTGATTGACGATGGTGAAGTTCTGGGCTCTTGTCCATCAAGAATGGACGCTCCAAGTTCTTACATTTCACCAGAGAGCTATGATGTATTGAGTCTGGTCAAAGGGCCACAAACTGTTCTTTGGGGGCCAGGAAATTCAGCAGGCACTATCCGCTTCGAACGCTCCCGTCCGCAATTTGAAGAACCTGGTGCTAAAGGCAATGCCAGCACAGTTGTTGGTTCTAACGGACGTTGGGATGGTAACGCAGATTTGAGCTTCGGTAATCAGCATGGTTATATGCGTCTTATTGGCAATAAATCTCGCTCTAATGATTATAAAGATGGTGACGGATACCGTGTTCCTTCCCACTGGAATAAATGGAATACCGATGTCGCGTTGGGATGGACGCCTGATGAAGATACGTTACTGGAATTAAGCGCAGGGCAAGGTGATGGAAAAGCACGTTATGCCGGACGTGGGATGGATGGCTCCAAATTCAAACGTGAAAGTTTGGGAGTACGCTTTGAAAAGTCCAATATCGGCGATGTGTTTGATAAGTTTGAAACCAACTTTTATTACAACTCTACCCGCCATGTGATGGATAACTTATCCCGCCCTTCTCTTCCAGCAATGGACATGGGACATGGTATGAATATGAAAATGGCCCATCAACTGGATCGCCGCACTTTTGGTGGACGTATGATGGGAACATGGCTCTGGGAAGATTTCAGATTACAGAGCGGTGTGGATATGCAGACCAACACCCACCGCAATCAATCTCAAAAAGATGCCCGATTCCGTGATTATGGTATTTTCGGCGAGCTGACTTGGGATGCAACTGAACAAAGTAAAGTTATCGGTGGTGCGCGTTTGGATCGTGTTTTAGTCGATAAATACACTCAAGACACTCAGGAAGCACGAACAGATACTTTACCCGCAGGTTTTGTCCGATTTGAACATAACCTGAAAGAGCTCCCGGTTATGCTTTATGCCGGCGTAGGTTATACCGAACGTTTCCCTGATTATTGGGAACTGTTCCGTTCTAAAGGTAATGCTTTCAAGAAATTGCAAACAGAAAAAACAACGCAGTTAGATATTGGTGCACATTATAACGATCAGAATCTGAAAGGTTGGATTTCAGCTTATGTTGGTAAGATTGATGACTTTATTCTATTTCACTATGTGGACAGTAAAGTCAGCCAGGCAAGTAACGTGGATGCCACTATTTTGGGTGGAGAAATGGGAGTTGCTTACCATCTGAATAATAACTGGAAAACGGATGCAAGTCTGGCTTATTCCTGGGCGCGAAATACTTCCAATCATCGTCCATTACCCCAAACTCCGCCACTGGAAGCACGCTTGGGTTTGACCTGGGAACATGGTGATTGGGCAAGCAGCGGTTTGCTGCGTTTGGTCAACAGTCAGAACCGGGTTGCAATCAACGAAGGTAACGTTGTCGGGAAAGATTTTAACCGTAGTGCTGGTTTTGCCGTTTTCTCTGCCAACGCTGCCTATAAGGTGACCAAAGATATTCAGATTAGCGCTGGTGTTGACAATATCTTTAACAAAACTTACAGCGAACACCTCAATCTGGCAGGAAATAGCGGCTTTGGTTATTCGGCCAATACGCCAGTAAATGAACCTGGTCGTACTTATTGGGCTAGATTTAACGTAAAATTCTAAACATTAGCCTCCCAGACTTTGCCCTGAATCATATCGGGGCAAAGTCTTCACCATTTCTTAATGAACTTTTTTATTAAAGTTATTTTTACACTGCATTAAGAAATATCTTCTTAAAAAGATACTTTTATGGAGCGATAATTATCAGAGGAATCCTAAATGTCGGATTCATTCGTCAACAGCCAATGACGCAATAACATAGAAAGTTGTTCTTGCTGTTCACTGGATAATGCCCCAAGAATTTCCCTCTCATTTTCCAGATGACTTTCAACCACTTTATCTATGAGTTCTTTTCCTTCCGCAGTCAAAGAGACTTTGCAACTGCGTCGATCTTTAGCATTTGCAACACGCTCAACCAGCCCTCGTTGTACCATATGCTCAATGCGGGTACTCATTGCCCCTGAAGTCAACATAACGGATTGATACATCTCAGTTGGTGTAATTGGTGTGTCATAACGGCGTAGTGTCGCAAGAATATCAAACTCAATAGCGCTCAAGTTGGATGCCTTGAAGATAGGCTGTAAGCGCTGTTCAATAATTTTATTTGCACGGTATAAACGCCCAATCACACCCATTGGTGAAGGATCAAGGTCTGGACGCTGTTGCTCCCATTGTATAAGTAAACGGTCAATGTGATCGTACTTCATGTCTTTTTCCCTATTCATTTGTTTTTGAGAAAAGATACTTGATAAAATTTATATAGGCTATTATTTTAATTTACCTTTACATAAAGATACATTTTGTATGAATTTTACTGTTGGTTTTTAGTATCTAAATCATCATTCAGGAAATAGAAATGCTGCGTAATATTTTTCTCACCGCAGTAGCTCCAATCGTATGGGGTTACATGACTTAACACTGTACACTTTCAGTAAATAGCCGCTGTCTTTTTTCGAAAGCGGTATTCACGCCCCGAATACAAAGGGTAACATTCGCCAGGTATCTGTACATTGGTGAAGGCGGTCCCTCGCAGGAAGGTGTATTAGTCAAGGGGGATTGAATGGCAAAGAGCGTATGGCGGAATAACAATTCTTCACATTAATGGCTGTTATAACTAGACATTAAAAATTTGGTCAAAAATGGCTTCTTTTTAATTTATAAAATTTGTGACTAACTGATTTAACTAGGCTTTAAACCGAACCCATAATTTCCACTGGTTGACTCCCCATTTTTTATGGGCGAATGATATCTATACCGTATAGGGTAACACATGTACTTGAAAGCTTGTGCAATCACTTGGGCCATCCAGCCTTCTGATGCCAAAAGCACGGCCTTGATACGGTCACGTACTCTTATCAACAAAAATGCCGATCTTAAATATCGGCACCTTGCTGTGAACGAGGCGATTAATTTAATGCTTTAACGCTTCAATTTTATCCCGGCTCAGTCCAGTACTGGTGACAATGATATCCAGACTGATGCCATGCCGTAATAATGCGCGGGCCGTTTCCAGTTTTCCTTCCTCCCGGCCTTGTTCGATACCTTGCTTGATACCTTGCTCAATACCCTGTTCGCGCCCTTTTTGTTCAAGCTCTTCTACAATGGTCATCAACATTGTTTCATGCTCCGGGGATTGTTCAATCAGTTGATGGACAAATTGTGAAAGATTCAGCGTATGTCCATTCAGTAAAATATAGCTTAACACAACATTGCGCTGTTCGTCGCTATTATACCCTGCATTCAGCAAGGCCACCAAATGAGGGACCCATTCCAGCATATCCCGGCAGCGGATATGCTTTTGCACTAGTTCCAGCAAGGCAACGCTTTTGTGCGTCAGGATCTCTTCATCACTGAGCATACTGACATCCACCAGCGGAAACGCCTAATTCCCTGGCCGTATCAGGCTGCGTTAAAAAATGTTTGAATAACGCGTCATGGTGAGGCTTTTTTGCTTTCTTTGCCACAATCCCGTCTCCCTGTCTTGTCAGTTAATAATTCACATTCACTAATACTATAATCTCTCTGGAAAATCGGCAATTAATGGACTATTTATTATACCCACCTCCGGCCAATCACCCAGCCCTATTTCCATAGTTGAATAAAAGAGCACTGCTTTATTCAGAATGTTATATTGAGGCTATGGGCAACAAGTTTCCCAGTATCAAAAAGACTGGCAAAAAAATATTATTACACTCAACCATACAATAATATATATTCACTTAACTCAAAGATTCGGGCCCCATTACCGGAAAGCGAATTTATTCGCTTTTTCTCGGAGCGTGAACAGTCAAATTTTTCTGGCATGATTTATTTAAAATCGGCATCTTCAAATCAAACTGATTTATCAGATTGAGTTGTGACTAATGCACCTCTTCCATGATTGCACTTTTTATACGAAACCACGTATCATTACATTCTTATTTTATATGGAGATGAAAATGAACGTTAAAAATATTAAGCCAACTATCATTATTAATGAAAATGGCTTTATCACTCTGGAAGAAATCTATCAGATTGCGACAAAACAGAAAAAAGTAGAAATATCAAAAATTGTCATGGATATTTTGAACCGTGGCCGTAAAAAATTAGAAGATAAATTAAATTCAGGAGAAGTAATATATGGAATTAATACAGGGTTCGGAGGCAATGCCAATTTAGTTGTGCCGTTTGAGAAGATCTCAGAACATCAGAAAAATTTATTAACTTTTCTTTCTGCTGGTACTGGGGACTATATGTCCAAAACTTGTATTAGAGCTTCACAATTTACTGTGTTACTTTCTGTTTGCAAAGGTTGGTCTGCAATCAGACCGATTGTCGCTCAAACAATAGCCGATCATCTTAATCATGATATTGTACCCCTAGTTCCCCGGTATGGCTCAGTGGGTGCAAGCGGCGATTTAATTCCTTTATCTTATATTGCACGTGCATTATGTGGTATTGGTCAGGTTAATTATATGGGAGAAGAAATTAGCGCGGCTGAAGCAATTAAACGAGCAGGATTGATCCCGTTATCCTTACAAGCAAAAGAAGGTCTTGCTCTTATTAATGGCACACGGGTAATGTCAGGTATCGGTTCAGTTACAATTATTAAACTGGAAAAACTATTAAAAGCGACAATATCTGCTATTGCATTAGCTGTTGAAGCATTACTCGCGTCTCATGAACATTATGATGCCAGAATCCAGCAAGTAAAAAATCATCCGGGTCAAAAAGCAGTAGCCTGTACATTGCGTAATTTATTAAAAGGTTCGACACAGATCGATTTATTAGCGGGAATTAAAGAACAAGCGAATAAAGCTTGTCGTCACCAAGAAATCACTCGGTTAAATGATACCTTGCAAGAAGTCTATTCAATTCGTTGTGCCCCGCAAATATTAGGCATAGTTCCGGAATCTTTAGCTACAGCTCGAAAGATATTGGAGCGAGAGGTTATTTCTGTGAATGATAATCCTTTGATTGATCCAGAAAAAGGTGATGTCTTACACGGTGGGAATTTTATGGGGCAATATATTGCACGAACTATGGATGCATTAAAGTTGGATATCGCTTTAATTGCCAACCATCTTCACGCAATTGTGGCACTGATGATGGATAGCCGTTTCTCTCGTGGATTACCAAATTCACTTAGTCCAACTCCCGGCATGTATCAAGGTCTGAAAGGTATCCAACTTTCACAAACAGCCCTAGTTGCTGCAATCCGCCATGATTGTGCTGCGTCTAGTATACATACTTTAGCAACAGAGCAGTACAATCAAGATATTGTTAGTTTGGGTCTGCATGCTGCGCAAGATGTTCTGGAAATGGAACAAAAATTACGCAATATTGTTTCAATGACAATATTAGTAGTCTGTCAGGCAATTTATCTCCGTGACAATATTAGTAAACTTGCACCTGAAACAGCTAAATTTTACCAGGCGGTACGCGAAATTAGCCCTCCTCTAGAGGTCGATCGTGCATTGGATAATGATATATTCCGAATTGCCGATGCAATTATTAATGATCAACTTCCTTTACCAGAAATCGTTCTTGAAGAATAAAATGACTGAAACTCTTCAATAATAATCTTCCGGCTAATTAAAATGGCCGAAACGGCCTGATATCCGTTCCGACCTTGATACTGCTATGCCACAGAGTCCCCCGCTAGGTTTATAGGCTCCCTGCCTAGCTGGTGACAGTGTAACTCGCTAATCACACTAATACAGATAAAAGTACGTTTAGCTGCTTATGCTATCCCTCACTAAATCTATCCCTCACCAAATAAAGTGCCACACAGTTTTTTATGCTCTAAAGATTTTCCATAGGAAAATTTAATGAGTTTTCGAGACTTTTTTTGAGTTTTTCTGTTGGCACAAATCGTAAGGACAGATCTCTTTTTAAACGGTGAAAAATACGATCCTCTTGCTCAGTTTCACTCAGCATTCTTGATGTATTAACGAACATTTCAGCCCTTGGAATACGAATTTTTTCGTATTGACGCAAAGCAGAAATTGGATCTGACTGCTGCCTGAATACATGCCCTAAAACAGCAGCGTCTTCAATAGCCATACCTGCACCTTGACCAAGGCTTGTCAACATAGGATGAGCCGCATCACCTAAAAGCGTAATTCTGCCTTTTCCCCAGAGGGGAGAAAAAGGCCTATCTTGTGCAGAGACAGAAATGATATTTTCGGATGGAGTTTGTGAGATAATATCAGAAACAATAGACGGCCATCCCTCATAATATGTCAGGATGTCTTGATTATTTCCTTGCCATTTGCGGGCCTGCTCAGTATGCATGTTTGCAGTTCCCCACCAGTATACTTCACCTCCATCTATATCAATCAAACCTATTCGTTTTCCTGCTCCCCAATAATGACCAACGTAACCAGGTGTTATCTGCGGATGTTGATAACGAGTAATAGCTAACCAACAGATATAATCGGCTGAACGAACTGGCTTATTTCCTTGGATATATTCGCGAACAAAAGAGTAGATCCCGTCAGCACCAATGAGCAAATCTCCATGTGCTTCTCTGCCATCGGCAAAACGGACAGAAATACCATCATCCCTCTCGGAAATTTCGGTGACCTTAGCGCCGACATGGATAATATTCTTATCAAGTTGTTGTAGCAGAGCTTCCTGCAATGCCTTACGTGATATACAAACACTATCGAATCCATTAGAAGACGAGATTTCAGGTATTGGTAATTTGCGTATTAGGCGATCTCGGACATTCCTAATTTCAAAGCACTTAATGGGAGCACCAAAGTGCTCCAATTTCAGATTAATACCGATAGAGGATAAGGCAGCAACAGCATTAGACATTACAGACAAACCTGAACCTGCTGTACGTAAAGTTGGAGCCTGTTCATAAACTTCAACAACACAGCCAATGCGCTGTAACACTATGGCAGCCGTTAAACCACCAATTCCTGCTCCAATGATAATCACTTTTAATTGACGATTCATACTTCCTCCGAAACCAATGAGGCTTGTTTTGTCGGGGAGAACGCTCTCATTTCTCGAAGGATTGTTTTTGCAACTTCCTCCACATAAGGCTCTTCCATAATTTCCAAATGATCACCTGGCACATCAATAACATTGATACGGCCCGTTGTCTTACTCTCCCAACCATTTTTAGGATCGCGATACTCACTTCTTACCGTATCATGCATAGAACGTAATACTTCAGGTAATGGACTCGTTGCATGTAATAGCGTCATATTGATATCTGCCTTATAAGCAGCATAATCTGTAGCCGCTTTCCAATTGGTTTGATACACGTCAAATAATCTTTGTACGACGGACCGAGAACTGCCTTGTGGAATGACTCCTGTGGCAATTGCATGCTCTGTAATGTATTCGAATCGTTCCTGTAAAGAAGTTATATGCTGCGGTACAATCTGCTCAGGGAGAGTCGCTCCTTCATTAATCCACAATAATTCCCAGAAAAACCATCGCAACAGTGCTTCCTCATTCACTTTTTCCTGAGACTCTATGTTATCCATGTTAAGAGCAACCGTATCTAAGATGAAAAGATTTGCGACTTCTTCTCCACACTCTTTCAATTGACGCGCCATCTCGAATGCGACAAATCCGCCGTAAGACCAACCTCCGATTGAATATGGTCCATGTGGCTGGATTTGACGTATGGCCTCCAGGTAATTTGCCGCTTGTTCTTGTATACTGGTCAATGGCTTAGAACCTGCGTCCACGCCGTAAGCCTGTAACGCATAGAAAGGTTGATCCTTGGGGAAATACTTCACTAACCGTAAGTAAGATAATACATTGCCCCCCATTGGATGGACAAAAAACAATGGCCGTTTATGATCTCCAGTACGCATGGGAACAAGAGGACTGAATTTGGGATAGCCTCCTTTTTCTCTGACATGCACAGCTAACTGTGCGACAGTTGGGTTACTAATAAAAAGGGACAAAGGAATGCTGACACCGAAATGTTTATCTACCAAAACGACCATTCTCATGGCTGTCAATGATGTACCACCATTATCAAACAAATTTTGATGGATAGATAAACTGGGTATTTTCAACAAATCCGCAGCCAGATCACACAAGACTTGCTCATAGTTGTCTCGAGGAGCAATATCTTCTACATCATTATGCCCATGTATGATCCGCATATTACGTAATGCCGCATCATCACGTTTCCCACCAGGGGTCTTAGGCAGCGATTCTACCCACTCTATTTGGGAAGGGAGCATGTGCTTAGGGAGCATTTCAGATAAATGTTGTTGTACGCGCACTGTGAATGCTTCGTTTTTTTCTCCAATCAGGAATGCGACCAGAAAACCATCATTTTCGCCACGTTGTTGAACGACAACAGCAACGTCTTTCAGTACTTCATCAGCATCAGGTGTACTCAATATCGCTAATTCTATTTCCGCCAGTTCAATACGATAACCACGAACTTTAGCCTGAGTATCCTTGCGGCCTAAATAAAGAATATTGCCATCCTTAAGCTTCACACCCAGATCACCAGTACGATACAGTGGCTCATCATCGTCTTTGAGCATAATAAAGCGTTCTGCGGTTAGTTCTGGCTGACGGTAATAACCTAGCGCGACCGGTAAACCACGAACGTAAATTTCACCTTGTTCACCAGAAGCGACTTCCTCTAATTGACTGTTAAGGAGCACGACATCTGAATTGGTGATACTTTTACCAATAGGAGGAAGTGCGGGGAAAGACTTTGGAGCTCCCTCCATCGTAAATGCTGTGATGACATGCGTTTCCGTTGGGCCATATTGGTTCTCAAGAATACCGTTATTTATTTGACCAACAAACAGACGAATATCTTCTGTAACCCGAAGTTGTTCACCGGATGAAATAACCACTTTCAAGTTTTTTGGGTAAGTGTTCAGTGCGACTGCTGTTTCAGCCAATTGTTGCAGTGCAACGTAAGGCAGGTAAATTCTTTCTGTCTGGTAGTTATTGATAATATGCAGTAACTGCAAAGGATCACGCCGTTCATCTTCACTAATAAGGTGTAATTCGCCGCCAGAAGTCAGTGTAGAGAAGATTTCCTGAAATGAGACATCAAAACTCAACGGTGCATACTGTAAGGTAGAACGAATATTCTTACCCGTATGCGTTTCATTCTGCCAGACAATCAAATTCGACAGGCTGCGATGTGGCATTGCCACGCCTTTGGGTTTGCCCGTTGAACCGGAGGTAAACAGTAAATAAGCCAGATGCTCAGGGGCTATTTCGCTATCCGGTATATGTGTATTACCGTTTATCAATGTGTCTACCCTTATGGTCGGGACTGTCACCATGTTGAGTAATGTATCGGACTTATCATTAACAATTGCCAATATCGGCTGAGCCTGTTCCATCATTGCTTCAATACGCTGAGCTGGATAACTCAGATCCAATGGTAAGCAGACTCCACCTGCTCTCATTACACCAATCAGTGATGCAACAAGTGTCGGAGAACGTTCGAGAACAATAGCAACTGGTGTATTTTGAACAACTCCCTTAGAAATCAGTTCAGAAGCAATTTTACCGGACTCTGACCAGAGTTTTTCATAACTCCATTGCATACTATGATAACGAATCGCGATTGCATCAGGTTGTTCCCGTACATTCTGCGCAATCATGTCCAACATTGATATGAATTTTGAGGATGGTATTTCCTTTCTTCTTTGTGTGAGTGGCTGGCTTAAGGTTGCCGGCTGATCACCACTACTGACCATTCTGTCCAATATGGTCATATAAGTGTCCATATAGGTGTCAGCCTGCACTTGTGAGAAAACATTGCCGTCAAAATCACATCGTAAATAATGTTGGCCGGTGATGAAGTCAGTCATGACATTGAACAGTATTTCAAAATTAGTTTCTTCCCACGGATCAAACCCGATGAGGGATAAATCAGGACCACCAAATATTTCTGTTAATATATGGAATCGAATGTAATTAAACGCAGAACTTATTTTCGCACCTTCACCTGCTACTTGCTGAATAGCATTAAGTGGGTATTTACGGTATGGGGCATGACGCTGTTCAGCGCTAAATACAGCGTGGATACACTCTTTCCATGTTTTGTTCAATGCAGAGAAACGCACAGGGAGTGTATTAAGAAACAAGCCGAGCGTTTGCTCTGAATTTTGCGCATCCGGTCTTCCATGAGTGACTAATCCAGTCGCAATTTCATCCTGAGCAGTAATCTTGGCCACAGTTAAACAATGCGCAGCAAAGAATACTGATTTAATAGAAACATGTTCATGCTGTACTAAGATCGCCAGCTTTTTTTCAATTTCTTTTGGAATAATTGCCTTTTTTGAGAAATTTCGATTTTCTGGCAAACTTTCATACAATCGGTAGCTGGAAAATTGGGTTCGGGGAAGCCGACTAAACATGTTCTTCCAAAACGCTCGATGTTCCTGATCTTGTAAAGCATGGAGTTCATCTTGTATATACAAAGCAGGTGATGGAATTGCATCAGTTTCAGAAAAATATATTCCCTCATTCAAGTAACGAAAAAAGAGTTCACGTATTAAATTTGCCACACTACCACCATCCAGCAGGGCATGATGGAAACTGAACACCATCTCTATAGTGTCTGCGGTCTTGAATAAGCTGATGTGATATAATGGCGCACGATCAAATTGGTAGTCTTGACGGCTGTTTTTCTCCATGTGCTCTTTGATAACGTGTTCAGTCTCAGCCAATGTCAATAAACTGAGATCCTGAATCTCTATGGCATTATCAAGATAGATACTGTGATTGATGATTTGCAAAGGTTCGCTGAAATCGGCCAGGTTAAAGTGTGAACGAAGAGCAGGATGACGTTGGATAGTCGCTGCTGCACTTTTACGAAAGATTTCAGGTTCCCACTTTCCTTTCAAGCTATAGCGGAAAACATCTTTATAAGTGGCCAGGCTTTTACTCTGCTGGCTATGATATATCAGGCCAAGTTGGAGCTGGGTGACAGGGAATGCATCCTCATATTGAGAAAGTGCTGCCCGCTCTTTTTCTTTGATCAGTGCGAAAGGAGATAATTCAACGGTTCTTTGAATTTTACGGTCGAAGTCAATTTGTTGGCTCAACTCGGCTATCGTTAGATACTGTGATAATTCAGAAAGAGTGACATTTATTCCCACCTTTTCAGCATCAGAACGCACTTTCAACATTAAGATTGAGTCACCGCCTAATGTATAAAAATTATCCTGCACACTGAGTTTTTCAATCTTTAATACCCGTTTCCAAATCTCTGCTAGTTGATATTCTGTTTCTGTCTGAGCATCATCATGGTGACTCAAAACTTCTGTTTCCGCCAATGCGCCAAGCGCCCCACGATCAACTTTACCGTTTGGTGTAAGAGGAATATAAGGAACCCGGAAAAATTTCAGAGGAACCATGAAATCAGGTAAAAATCCCAGTAAAATTTTGCGTAGGTTTTCAGAAGTAAAATTCGGGTTATTTGCTACATCATTATGAGTTATCACATAGTATGCGCAAAGATAAGTATCACCATTATGGTTCTTTTGTGGTAAAACTTCCGCCTGACTAATTCCCTGAATATGCTCAAGTGTGTTTTGTACCTCTCCCAACTCGATACGATTACCTCTGATTTTTACCTGATTATCAATTCTTCCCAAATATTCGATGCTGCCGTCAGATAACCACCTTGCTAAATCCCCTGTACGATACCAGCGCTCACCCCCATCCAAAATGAATTTTTCGGCAGTTAATTCTGGCCTATTGTGATAACCACGGGCCAATCCAACACCACTAATCTGCAACTCACCAGCGATACCGATAGATTGCCGAGTACCATGCTGAGACATAATTCTCAATGAAATATTGTTGATTGGAAAACCAATGGGTACTCGCTTGATCACTTCATTATTTTCAGGAATAAACTCGAAATACGATACATCAACGGTTGCCTCTGTTGGGCCATAGAGATTGATCAAAGCGGGTGCATTTAACCCAAGAGAGGAAAAAATCTTACGGAACTGATTAACCCGTGTAGCAGGTAACGCTTCACCGCTGGTGAATACACGACGCAGACTGGTTAATTTCTCTACTAACTCAGGCTCGGCTTCCAGAATATCTAAGAAAGGCTGGAGCATAGAAGGGACAAAATGCAATGTCGTCACATGATGTGTACTGATCGCTTTTATAATCTCTAAGGGGTCTTTATGAGCACCCGGTGGTAATAAGTGAACAGATGCCCCAGAAATCGACCACCAAAATAACTCCCAAACAGATACGTCGAATGAAATCGGTGTTTTTTGTAGTATCACATCCGTGTTATCCAGTGGATAACGTTCCTGCATCCATTCAATCCGGTTTACCGCTGAATAATGATTGATCATCACGCCTTTCGGTTGACCGGTGGAGCCTGATGTATAAATCATATATGCCAGAGAATCCGCTGTAGATAAGTTGTGCTGCTTTGCATTCTCTTGCGCTGAAATATTACCTCCATCAATAATGATATAAGATGGAGCAATTAAAGACTGATTAATTTTGTCGGAGATGATGACTGTGACACCACTGTCCTTCAACATGTAATCAATCCGCTCCTGCGGATAATTAGGATCTACGGGTAAATAGGCAGCACCTGCTTTTAATACCGCAAAGATAGCCGTTAACATATCCGTGCTGCGATCCATCAAGATGGCAACGATATCTCCTTTCCTCACCCCCTCTTTCAGTAAAACCGTCACCATATTGTCGATACGGGTCTGAAACTGAGTATAAGTAAGTGCAGGCTGATCGCCAGAATTTGCGATAGCGACGGATTCCCCGTGTAATGAAACCTGATTATCAAATAACGTTGATAAAGTTTCTTGCTGCGAGAATTCTACGATTGGCCCTTGCTCAAAAAGCGCCAATTGAGCCATTTCTTCTGCCGAAGAGAGACTGACTTGTGAAACAGTTTGTGTGGGTGATGCAATCAATTGCTTGGTAATACGCTCTAAGGAAGCTGTAAATGTTTCGAATGGATAATCGTCATCGAAAATATCTGTCGCGCCAGTGATATCAACAGCGACCTCACTATTATTTCCGTAGGTATGTATGTGGATCGCAATAGCGTCATTTTCATGAGCTGTTGCCGCCGCATAGATATCTTCGTTTTTATAGGTATCACGGGAAGTCGCTGTTATAGGTGAGTGATTATAAGATACTGTGACATCAAACCCTTGGCGCTTTGTTGTCCCCATTGACTTAAGCAAACGCCCAAGAGGAATATGCTCAAACGTTTTTAGTTTTGTCGTTTCTGTTTTAATACGAGCCGCCAACTCAATAAGGGTATCCTCTGCGTTGACCTTAATAGCCAATGGCAGAGTATTCGCCCATTGGCCTGCAATATTAAGTTGATTAATACGGCGGTTGAGCAACGGGATACCTATTGTTAACTCGGTGTTATTGTGTATTCGTGATAATAAAATAGTCACCGCAGACATAATGACTTGGTAGGGATTCATCCCTTGAGAAATAGATTTATCAACATCAGCTTTAGCCAGTATATATCGATGCTGTATAAAACGAGATAAATGAGTTTTCTTTCTCCGATTAAAAAAAACGGGCTCATGGCGTTGTGTAAGCGCAATCAATTCTGTTATTTGTTGTTCTATTTCTGATTTTAACAGAATTGATTCTTGTTCAATGACTGCTGAGATATATTTCTCAGAATTATGAGACAAACCTCTCGGATTAATTTCTTCATTTTGATAGTAATCAGCAATTTTTTTTGCTAAGTAGTTTATTCCCCAACCATCACAAACAATATGATGGGCACGAATAAAAATAGCCATACCGCCATCTTTCAGATTTCGTAACAGGGCGATCTCAAGGAGTGATTTATCATCCAGATTAAAAACGCGTTCTGACCATTTTTTAAAGAGGACAGCAACATCGTCACCTTCTGCATCAATTATCTCTGCTTGGTTATCGAAAATATTTTGTATCTGCTGACTTAACACGCCCTCTTGTTCAATGATGCGCAATCGGCATGTTACATCATGACTAAGAACTTTATTAACTGAATAAAAAAGTTTTTCAAGGTTAATATTTTCTTTTAATATTTTTACGATGGATATTGTGAATTGACTACTTTCTGGATTACGTTGAGATTCATAGTAAATTTCTTTTTGATACTGAGTAAGAGGTACAACTGGTAATGTGCTCATAGCTACTGATGCTCTAATTTAGAAAGCGATATTTTATTAATTACATTCTCCTTGGCACAATATCTATTAGTTTATATTGCATTATATTTTCTCTTAAAGGTTTAATAAAACTCGGTTGAAAGTGTGCGTATCGTGCAGAAATCGATCCATCAATCGCCTGCTGCTGATATAATTCCGTTACGGTATGCAATCTTAGTTATTACTCTATCCAGAGCTATAATTAACAGCTCTGGATTTTAAAAATATGTATTCTCCACTTAATAAAAGTATTATTCACTGATCAACAAGGCCAATTCATTCCCCCTATTTAGTTCAGGCAAAACTTTCCTGATTTTGGTTTCTGGACCAGCTAAACCATTCCCATACATTTTCCAGAGCGCCATTTAACCATCCTGCATCACCATCAGCAGGTAATGTTTCCTCTATATTTCTAAATGCTTCAAAGTTGTTAGTGTCTTCTGTTCTCACATGCAGGAAAGTTTTTCCATGTGAATAAATGGCGGTACTGGAATTTTCAATTAAAGACGCCGGCGAAATATCTACATGAGTTGCAACTTCAGCTATAGTCTCAGCCGCACGCGCAGCCAAGCTGCGAAGACCAAGCGCTTTAGCTAATTTGCGCCCTGCTAGTGCGCCTTCTATCGCCGCTGTCGCAGCAATGTCACCAACCCCTTCCAGTGTTTTCTGAGACTCAGACACCTGAGAGCCCATTGCAGCCGCACTTGCGGCAATACCTGATTTAACCAAGTCATCATTTAAAACAGCGGAAACGGTACCGGATGCAATACCTACCTCAGCACCAGCTAGGATTCTGTATTCATTCGTCCGTCCCTGCCGTTTTAAAACTGGATCATTCACGCTTGTCACACCATGAGCAACAGCCGCGCTACCAGCACTTCCACCAGCCATAAAATTACCTGTCGCAGTAGACAAGTGCGCTGCTGTGCGTCCGCGAAATAATTTGGCATAAGCCTTAGATAAAGAGCGTGAAATAGGGCCAGCAAAAACACCAATAGCTCCGGCAATCGCTCCGCCAGCGGCAACCACACCAACAGCAACAGGTATTGCCAGCCCCGCACCTGACACAACACTCGCAATGGCAATCGCAACACCGACACCAACACTTATGCCCCTGAATCCACGAATAATATTCCTTTTCTGCTGTTCTGTTTTTGCTTTACTCAGCGCATAATTTAGCAATTTTTTATATGTTTTCTTATATACGAACTTTACGGCAGGCCCTGCAATCTTTTTAACCACACCTACGGGACTGAAATCAAAAGAAAAGTCAAAATCAAACGGTGATGTTAAGAATCTAGAGAATGAAGGTAGAGAAAATGATGACCAGGAAAACGATGGTCTGGAAAAACTTGGCAAAGAAAATCCATTGTTGAATATTCCACCGATCAACGTAATGACGTTGCTCATCAATGATGCACCTCCATCACTATCAACCCCGTTGACGGGATTATTGTGCACCATACTGAACATATTTAATCCATCAATAATACCGCCGGGATCTGCACTGAGCCAACGTCCTGTCCACGGCTGATAATATCGCAGGCCGTAATAATAGAGCCCGGTTGCATCTCTTTCTTTTCCTGAATATCTGTGAAACTTATAAGCTGCTTCAGTCTGGTTTCGTACAGTCCAGATTGACGTTCCTCCATAAGGATAATATTCCTCTTGGCTGATAACCTTACCGGCTTCATCAACTTCCATCGCACTACTGCCAGTAAAGTTACTATAAGAATAACGTAACTGATCACCTTTAATTTCGGCTGGCTGACCTGATACCCAGTGAAGTAGTTTGACGTGGCCCACCGTTATAATATGTAGCTCTTCATTGAGTGCATTTCCCCTGAACATCGTTCTTAATTCCAGTCCGGGAAGATAGACTGTTCGGGCTTTACGCTGAGTATTGCCATTCAGGTGTTGACTGACTTTAACCAGCCGCTGGCTGTCTTCATTATAGCGATACCATTCTTCATCCATCTCAGTGTCGCGATTCACCGAAGTTACTTGAGATAATTCTCCACGTTGATTATACGCAAGCTTCTGGCCCGGCAATAATGAGGTTTGATGTCCACCAGCATCAAACCAAGTATCTACTTGCTCCGGATCAGTGGTAAACGTGCTCAGCACAGCACGATTGTTGCGAGAAGAAACTGTCAGAGACGTTGCATGGTTATTGCGGCTACCCGATGCATTATGTTGGATTTGTGTAAGATTGTTTCCACGATCATAAGTGTAGCGACGGGTGTAATTGGTATACACATCATCACCATTGGATATCGGAATCAGTGGTGATGGAAGAGAACTTATTGAGCCAGAAAGAACCGACATTTCCCGGCCAGTGGCCCTAACCAGTTGGTAAAACGAATCATAAGTATATTGACTTTCAGGGGAAATTTTCTGGTTACGCCAGTACCGTACAGCTTGTGCATGATCGTAAACATTGACAACATTTCCTACCGGATCATATTTATAATGAAAATTCTGTAAAATTGCGGCCTCGGATGGATGATCGGATGGACGTTCAACCCGACTTTCAGACAACCGCTGAGTTTTCTGTTCATACAGATTTGTCGTTAAGATCCCATTACCATCTTTTTGGGTTAGTATTTGCCCTGCGGCAGAATAGGTCAGAGATGCAATTATATTTTTTTCTTCTCCCTGTGCAGGAGTTAACCAATGACTTTTTAACTGGCCTGCCCGGTCGTATTCATAACGCTGCTGATTGCCCATAGCATCAGTTTGTGTCAGTAACGCGCCAGTGACATCCGTTGTCATATGAGTAGTAAAACTCGCTGTGGTAAAACTAGTCGTGATAAAACTATCCTCGAAAATATTCCTGGAAAATGAAGTATTCCAATCATTGGGTGTATTTCCCTGCCAATCAGCTTCTATATCATCTGGCAATAGCTGACGGGTTATTTTTAAAGGACTTCCCAATAAAGATACGCTCTGAAATTCTTCACGTCCTGCTGTATCGTAGCGGGATACACAGGTTCCTACCAGATTATATGCCTTTTCTTGTTGACTATTTCCTGACCAAACAAAGCGTTCAACAACACTGGATTCCTGATCTGGTGCTTGTTCAGTAATACTCAGCAAGCGACCTGCCAGATGATTTTCCTCATATAAATATCGCCGCTTCACTCCCATTGCATCGACGCTGATAACTGGCCGTCCTGCAATGTCATTTAATGCCATAGCAACGCCATCATCGGCGCCTTCTGTTCGGAGAGCCATACCACTCAAACTTTGTATACTGGCCCTGTCTGGTTTTATGCTGTTATCTCTTTTCCATAAATCATATTGACGTGGTGAAAAAATCCGCTCTGGAAAGCCAGCCAGCGTATATTGACTAAAAGAAATACGTTCATCAGTTAGATCCACATTATCTGGATGTCGGTAATACTGAACCGTTCTGACGTTTAAACCACGGTTATCCATAACTACAACGGACGGGGTTTTTGAATATAGTGTCTGTGCCATTCGATGACTCCTGAAAAATGTTTCCCGATATGTTGGTGGCTAGAACATTTGTTATTGATTTACTTCCGCTGCTGTGTCGTTTTCATCCTCACTGACAACAAACCAGGGAGTAATTAACGTCCGTCGCAAATAACCTGCCGCAGTAACTACTTTCCAGACACGCCCCAGCGGGTCGTAATAGTTTGTGTCCGCGAATAGATCGCGGCGTGCACTATCATCTTTTACATATCGCCAGTCATTGAGAAAATAAGGCAGATATGTACGCAGAGGCTGACCTTTTCCGTCATATTCTGTCCTACCAGATATCACCCATCTGAAATCAGTATGTTCATTTATGGGTGCTCCAGTTTCATCCGCGATGATCGTACCGTCATCCCTTAACAACCATGCGACCCCTGCCTCATGCCTGACTGCGGTTTGTAACGTTCTTCCGAAGCCATCACTGAAAGAGATACTTTGATGCAATTGTTGTGCTGGATCGCTGTCATATCTGTCCGTCGAAATACTCAGCATATGAGGTGGGAGATGAGGATCTGTTTTTAAATTTACGGTGGGGTTTTGTAGCAGATAACGTTTAAGAGCAAGCCGACCAATGTAATTATCTTCGGTGAGTAAGTCTTTAGAGTCTGTAACTTCCGTTGTTGCCCGCAGCATCCAGCTCAGTGGATCGTATACTGCAAGCCCGGCCACAGGGATACCCGCTTTTAATTCAAGCGCTTTATCGACAAGAGAAGGCACAATAAAAGGTGTAACTTCATTTTTTGGTTGGGTGTACCCTTGCATCACCCCTTCTTCTAGTCCCCAAAATCTTACACTTGTTACTCTTCCAAGCGCATCATAAGTGGTAATAGAAATATTGTCATTGGCGTCAGTTACCATATTGGCAACGTTAAAACGGTAATCATATTGAGCAGAGGCAACCGAGCCTGTGGGGCTTTTTTCCTGAATGACAGCACAGAAATGCGTATCCCAGCCAATAAGGTTTTTACCGGTCATCAAGGTTTGACGTTGCGCCAGTGGTCGATAAAATCCTTCTGCCCCCGCAAAATCGGTGTAGCTATGGCGCCCAACCCAAACGTTGAATACATTATTATCTTGTAAAGGTGCCGAAACAGATTGCCAACCCGCATTTTCAAGCTCTTTCTTCAGCTCATCCGAACTCATTATTCCAGCAAAAGCTTTTAACGAAGTCTTAGTAAATTCAGCGGATTCTGTGTAGGCAACAAGAGGCGGAAAATCCGGTTTACCTCCAGCACCTGTATAATTCACCACCGAATGCCCCAAATAATCATCTTCCGTTCCAGGCAGTACTCCAGCATTATCAGTAGCATTGAACCATTCCAACGATAATCCTCTGTCAGGCACGATATCCTGAGAGAGTTCCTTCGCATCACTACGTGAGATCGCTGGCAATCCCGGTATCCATGATATTTCGTCAAGTAAATGGTGATATTCGTAACGCTGACGAGTTAAACGCAACAACATTTGTTGGTCGTCATAACTGCTGTCAAACAAGGTTTCTGGCAAGGTATCCGGGTATGGTGATGCTGTGGGTTTCTGCCGTCGGGGATAAGCAATGTTCAAAGTATCTGTTGGAAATCCCAACATATCACTTTTCAAAATAATTTGTTGGCTGCACTGTGGATCGACGGTAATACGCTCATATTGGTAGCTTCGTGATTCCAAAATGGATGGCCACGCTGAAGGTGCATCTGTTGATACGCCCGCAATTATTCGGATTTGCGGGCGTGATTCACTGACGGCATACGGTGTTCCTGCCAGCTCTGTCTCATCCTTCCATACACTTCACTGCGTAACGGCATCCCTTTCATTGCCCGGTTTAACCAGTACATTTCCTCTTGATTGGGAGTGATTGTAATTTCACTGTTGGTTGTAGCATCGTAGCGGGTAAAACGAGGAGTAAAATGCGCAAAAGCCTGTTCATCACCTTGCCAGTATTCGTGTGGCAACAGACTATCTAACTCTGGTATTCCCGTTGCAAACCAGCTAATGGTACGGGAAGGTGCAGGTGTTTCAGCAACTGTTCCATAACTAGCCCCCGCCTGTTCATCTGTATCCGTTTGCGTGACTCGACCGAAACCACGGTATTCCCGTTCTCGCCCGTCCCAAGCACCACGAGCATAATCACAACGGCTTGATAGTCGGTTTCCTGTCATCTCATCCAATACTTCTGTACGCCACAAGAGATGAACTGGGAATGGCAAGTAACTGGCTATCATACGCCCTTCCTCTGCTGCCTGTTGTTTTTCATCCAGCCAGAATTGAGCAGAACTGCGATAACTTAATACAGTATCACTACCCATATTGTTGTTTATCGTATTCAACAGCCAGGGTTTCTGGATTGTCATTTCCAGACGCCAGTGCTGTACGGAAATGTGTGGCACAGTCAGAATAATGCTGGTAATCCCAATCCCTTGGGTGTCTGCAATCTGGAGTTGACAGGTGTCATCAAAATGCACCCCAGATGGCAGGTCAATTTTCAACGGTGCGGCGAATCGATTACCACTTTCATTGATATAGAGCTCCATATCAGTATGACGGACGTAAATCAGGTCAGTAGTACCGGAACCGTCTATATCAGCCATATACAACCGATTGGGGTTAAAAGTTTCCCCAGTAATTTGGAAACCCGGCAGTGTCAATGGATCACCAAAACGTCCCCATCCCAGATTTGGCCAACAGCGAACACCTTCAGCAGAAATTTCTACGAGATGTTGCTGACCAGAGCCGGTCATATCACTGAATGCAACTAACTTGCGCTCATCTCTTCCGGGGATCGGCAAGGGAATAGTTCCCCTATGTTCGACATCTTGAGCTTTACTCCATCCCTCTTGGCTATCTGTCCAAAACCGTACACTATTGGGACCAATGAGTGCGAGATCGGGTAATCCTGTGCCAGTGATATCAGTCAATTGAGCTTGTGGATGAAAATATTCCACAGGAATGGAAGACAGAGGAATAAATGGCGTCCATTCCCCTTCCGGCGTCATAGCGTGGTAACCTCTAAATCCGGCGGCTGTGATCAACCAATCCAACCGTCCGTCACCATTGAAATCGATCAGCATTGCATTGCCCTGCTGAACCGGAATATGAGGTAACGGTTTTGCCGTATCATAGGTGACAGCATCTGCTTTATCTGATGCTCTGTCCCTCACTGGTGCGCGATACCACCAGGCCCCAGGAATATCCTGATAAAGCACACCGGGGATTCCCTCACCATATAAATCGACCAGTTGATAAGGTTGGAATGCATTAAAATCTTCCAACTCAGGCATCTTCTGCCAGTTCAGATTCAGATCATTTTCAAAGCGCTGATAATCGACTTCCAGTGGCGCCAGAGTAACCGGTGTACCATCGGCTTCATGTGCCAGACGACGCGCACTCAGTAACAGAGAAATACGGTTGTTCAGGTCATAATCCAGGATCAGACGGGATACCAGTGCTGGAACTTCGTTTGTGACGTTTTCTTCTGCCAGCGTCTGCAAACGGTGAAACATCAGAACTTGCCGACACAAACGGCGGGTGCGCACTTCAAAACCAAATTGATAGTGGGAAAAACAGTCTGGCCGGCACAACCACTCGCCGGCAGTATGATATTCCGGCACAGTGTAAAGGGAGGAGGAACGCTCACCATAATCAAACACCAGATGAAACAACCAAACGTCATCCGCCGGAATACCGGATTTCAGCGCGATAAATGCCGCTTCCGGGAGAATATTGCCGTAGCAAACTTTCGCCAGATAGCGCTGAGCATACATACCGGGATGCTGACGAAGTTCATCGGCATTGCAGCCTGCATTATCTTCTGCACGATAGTGATAATAAATATGTTCCCCCGTTGGGGTTACCGTCTCTTCCAGCAACCAACAGGCAATTTTTGTTGCATCTTTCGGATCGGCAATCTGAGCGTGGTTGTGTTTACCCAGTAAATGCACCTGTCCATCTGTCGCAAACATCACCCAGAACGGTGTATCCTGACCGCTCTGCTGCGGTTGCCAATACTCCAGCTTACTGAAATCACTGATAATGCGTGGTTGATAACGGGTGACGATATGCGTTTGTTGCAACGCAGTTCCCAGTAATGAAGTTGCAATACGTCGTTCTGGCTGCCCTTTTGCATCGGGAACAACAGATAACACTTCATCGGAAGGGCCGAGAAACGTATCTTTTCCTTGATATTGAGGCACACCATGAGATGTGCGCAGGCTGATTAAACCTGCCCCACACTGCCATCCCATACCAAATGCTCCATTACCCACAGCACTGCTGTAACTTAACGCCAATGCTGGAGCAACTCCCCGGCCACCAGACACCGGCAAAGGCAGTGAGAAAGACGTTATCCCATCCGGCCCAATCGCCCCCAACGACTCCCCCATTCCGTAGAGTGAACCCCCTCCTTTTGGTAACGATGGCATCTCCAGTTTCAGATTTTTTGAACTCTGCATATAACTCTCCCTCAACAGACTCTTGGAAGAGCCTGTATTTTCTGTAGTCAATTATCAGGAACGGATAGTGTAGCGAATGTGCAGAATAAGATTGATTCTGTTCAGTAACAAATCTGTACTGTACATAATAACCTCAATTATTTTATAAAAAAGATCGTCATAAATTCTAATAGTCAATATCTTGTAGACTATTACCCTATTTTTGAGCGAATCCCTCACCTTATCTAATATTAAAAAATTCAAATAAAATGTTATTTTTAAATAGCGGAATAAAATGAGTATTTTGATCAAATTTCCACTTTAAACATAGCTTGCAATTCAATTGTAAAAAAATAATACCTCAATCAATATAGATATAAGAAATTTATTTCTTTAAATACAAGGAACAAAATTAGAAATATTTTTATAACTGGTGAGTTAAAGTTCATCATGAGATTTTGTCAAGATTTTATTTTTATCATACTATATTAATTAATTAGTGCGATGTATTATAAAAAAACGCTTTCTTTTTTTATTGGAAAAATAGAATAATAAAGGTAGTATTAATTTAACAAACATTGTTGTCAATTTATGTGGCGGTGTGTGGAAGCGTTTATGAAATCGTTTTCGTTACAGTAACAACCCAGGATGAGAAAAGGGTGTATCAATAATGAAAGCTTATTTAATACAAATTACTGAGACAGTAATCTCAACTGACACATAATTAATATACATAAGATGGCCAGTTGAGGTATAATAATTAATATAACCATATTGTAATGATATTAATAAATATATCCTTCATATTTCAAGTTGCATCTCGAAATCCATAGGGTATATTTTTTATCTTATCACTTCTAGATTAATACTTATATCATTATCGTATTTTTTTCCTTTTTCAATTCTAGTATTACACTTATAATTTTGTGGTGTATTTGAACCGAGATATGTGACCTCAACTTTATCACCTATATTGACATCATAGAGAATTTCTTGTTCGTCAAAACCAGGGCTATTTGGATAATTAATATTATCATTTAATAAAGTAACCTCTATTTTATCTTCAGGCTCAGCATACTTTTGCTTCACTGCTCCACTACGTAACACAAGCATTTTATGACCGGGACTGACAACTGCATAAACAGAGACAACTTGATATTCTCTCAGTGGAGTTAAAGAGAGTTGATCAAATCCAGAACCAATAATTCGATCTTCGGTTTTATAAAAAAAACTGTATCGCCCGTGTTTATCCCAAGAACCGACTATAATAATAGGCTTATCATCATTCTTTCGATTAATAGTACCTTTCCAACCAGAAGTAGGTCCAACATTCACACTAGTAAGCTGACCTCTAGGGTTTCTTGGTCCCCTGTTTCTATCACCGATTAAAAAAGCAGAGCCTATATTTCCGAATCCTTTCCCCCCCACAACAGGTTCACGACTAAAAGTAAATAATTGCATATCTTGTGATGTATCATTCATTTTCTCTATAGACATTTTCATTTCCCCCTACAACATTTTAAGATTAATTGAATATTTTTCCTGCCCATCTATATCAATTCTTCCAACAAGAATTGATAATAATTTATCACCCCCTCCTCTATTGTTTCCGGGGATCTCTTTTGCATCTCCATAACTAAAATTATCACCTACATGATATTTAACCGCATCTTGATGTGGTGGATACCAATAGTCTTGAAAAACCCACACGTTATCGTTATTATCATCATCAGCTATATATATCTTAAGTGCTTTCCAAGACTCATCTTGACGGCCAATCCAAGGAACAACTAAATCCCCCCGCCATTCTCCAAATCCATTAATCTGAATACGTTTATTCCCATCCTCTCCATTCACTATAACAACGGTATACCTAGTTCTATTCTCGATAGTTTTAATATGTGTTTTCTTGGCCATTTTATTTTCCTTTCTAAAATATTATTTATCGATGTTAATTCACTAAATTAATATTGCATTTTCCTACAGCAGTAGGATAGATAGCGAGAGCTAATTTTTAAATCTCATTTAATATTAGATGACTGGGGATAAATGATAAATGTAATAAGGAATAAAATAAAATCCAAAGACAGAGCTATTCTGTGAATTTTTTCAAAAGTCCCCAATATCATGAAATATAATTTATTATCAATAAAACTCACCCACAATTAAATTTCATTTTACTAAAAATAAAAACATTAATACTAACTCCGTAATATAAATTTGGCGCTTGTTATCACCAAGTGTACTTTTTTTCACTCGAATTGATAAGATGGATACCCGCATGGTGTCCATCTTTTATTATGTGCATACTCTAATCATTATTTACACCAATCATAACCTTCTCTATTATCTACCGGTTAACGGAAGACAGCCACTCAGAACGAAACCATATCTGCCGGATTAAATATGCTTTTCGCTCCCAGAGCACCTTTAATCAATGGAATAACCATCGGAGAAAAGTAGGAACCCAGTGGGATAGTCAAGTGATCAATGCGGGTAAGCATGGTAAAGTCGTGGTTACGTCCGGTGAGATCATCGCTGATGGATTTGCCAATGCGCACTGTCTGTGCCACTCCATGACCACTCCAGCCATGCACTATATACACAGGGACGCTGTCACCACTTTTGCGGGCATCGGTAGCACCATTCAGGGTTAAGTCGCTGATCCCGCCCCAGGAGTATTCCAGTTCGGGATTTTCCAGATACGGGAACACGGTCTTGATACGATCTAATAAATAATTGTTCACATCACGCGGAGACCAGGAGTTTCCAGTACCCTGTCCACCGAAGAGCAGGCGGTTGTCGCGCACTGCTCGATAATAGTCTATCTGTAACTGTGTATCGTAGACTGGCAGATCTGACGGGATCAGCTTTTTGATATCCATTGACAAAGGTGAGGTTACCGCTATATAGGTGAAAAAAGGCACTGTAGTGGAAGGGCCAGAGATAAACTCATTGCTGGAACCATGCACTCCCAGTACCACCGCTTTACTTGCCCTGATAACTCCCCGCTCAGTTTCTATAACCGTACGATTAACATCCTGCCTGATGCTCATCACTTTCGTACTGTCATAAACTCGTCCTCCCAGTCTGACAAAGCCATAAACCAAGCCTCGCAACAGCGCCAGAGGCTGAACCTGTCCACCAATGTTGTCAATATTGGCACCATGATAGATACCCGAATGCACATATTCTTCCTGCAATTCATGTGGCCCAATAATCTTTGCCGCCTTATCTCCCAACTGACACCGGGCATCAGCATTAGCCACCAATGATCCCATATGACCTGGATGTATCGCTGCTGTAATGTGACCGTATTTGCGATCGCATTCAAAACCGTAACGCTCACAGAGTTCATCCACAAGATCCATTGCTTCAACTGATGCAAAACGCCATAAACGTTTAGCTTCATCGGGTGAGAATTTCTCCAGTATGGTTTCAGCTCCCCAACGGGCAATACCGGGTGTCATCTGCCCCCCATTACGGCCAGAAGCTCCCGAACCGATGCTATCCTTTTCGACTAGAATCACATCCATCCCCGCTTCAGCAAGATGCAGCGCTGTGGAAGCCCCTAGCAACCCGCCACCAATGACTACAACCTCACAACTCTGGTCTTTAGAAAAGCCCCCAAAAGCCGGCCAATCAGCCAATGCAGCCTCATAGTAGTTGGCTGGCATGGCCTTAGCCGCTATATCTCTGTGCCAGTTCCAGATACGCGGATCCAACCCCAATCGGCTGGTTCTATGCTGTGCATCCTGCAACAGCGTCGGCCGGAATCGGTCAATATTAACGGACGGATCATCGACCGCAGTTAAGATCTGGGCGAACAAAGATGTTGTGGGAAGTACAGATGAAAGCACCCCCACCCCTGCGAGCGTCGCGACAGTAGAGATAAAATCTCTTCTATTCATTGTCATTTCAGCACCCCTTTAGTGATCTGGAATCACCCGTGGATATTTTCCTGTGAGTGAATTCGGTTCTCTGAACTTTATTTATTACTGTCCGCTTGCCCTTTCAGAGCTGCAAGAGCCAGTAGGATAACAGTGCCAATAAACGGGATAAGATGTAACAGTAACCACCAAGCGCTATAGTTAATATCGTGTAGACGACGGGCATTTACTGCCAGTGCTGGCAAAAATGTGAGCAACAGATAGATAGCACTGAACCACCCCATATAAATTTCGGGATTGGCAACAGCAAACAGCCTTTCCAGGAAAGAAATGATGAGAACAGCTAAGCTCTGAAACAGAATAAAATACCAAAACTCCTTACGCCGGGCTCGCCCACTAAAACAAGCATAATTCTTTAAGACATTCAAATACCAGTACATGATTGTCCTCTCCTGTGAACCAGCGAGTTCCCCTGCTGCCATACGCATTTTGGATTTGGGGGAAAACACTGACTCACTCAGCATTACTCTTAATCTGTTAACGAAGCATGACTTAGTTAATCCATTACTTTCCCTCTTTACAATTCAGATCGAGCAGTACAGATTTCAGAATGTTGAGCGCTTCGTCAAAAACATCATTTTGTATGGTCAGCGGTGGAAGGAAGCGGATCACGTTGCCGTGTATACCACATGTCAACAAAATCAGACCACGTTCCAGTGCCTTCTGAAGCACCGCGTTGGTAAAACCAGCGTCGGGTTCCTGACTGTCCTCACGGTTAAACTCCACCGCAACCATTAGCCCAAGCCCACGCACGTCAGCTATCTGTGGGACACTCGGCCGCAGTTCATGCAGATATTGTTTCAGCCGCTCTCCCAGTTGCGTCGCACGTGCTGCCAGTTTCTCTTCTTCGATCACATCCAACACCGCATGACCAGCCGCAATCGCCACGGGATTACCTCCATAGGTTCCCCCCAAGCCACCCGGCGCCACAGCGTCCATAAGCTCTGCCCGTCCCGTTACAGCCGCCAGCGGCAATCCCCCCGCCAGTCCTTTTGCCATCGTGGTCAGATCAGCCACACCCCAAGCCACCCGGCGCCACAGCGTCCATAAGCTCTGCCCGTCCCGTTACAGCCGCCAGCGGCAATCCCCCCGCCAGTCCTTTTGCCATCGTGGTCAGATCAGCCACACCCCAAGCCACCCGGCGCCACAGCGTCCATAAGCTCTGCCCGTCCCGTTACAGCCGCCAGCGGCAATCCCCCCGCCAGTCCTTTTGCCATCGTGGTCAGATCAGCCACAACCTCATGATGTTCCATGGCAAACAGTTTGCCCGTGCGCGCGAATCCAGTCTGGATCTCATCGGCAATGAGTACAATACCGTAACGATCGGCAATTTCGCGTAGGGATTTGAGTAATTCGGGAGGCGCAGAGTAGAAACCGCCCTCTCCCTGTACCGGTTCAATAATGATGGCTGCAATGCGCATGGGATCAATATCGGTTTTGAAGAGATTTTCCAGCGCGTTCAGCGTCTGTTCCACACTGATACCGTGCTGCGCTACCGGAAACGGAATACGGTAAACGTCGCTAACCAGCGGGCCGAACCCCATTTTGTACGGCGCAACTTTGCCAGTTAATGACATACCGAGGAAGGTACGTCCATGAAAAGCACCGCTGAAAGCCACTACACCACTCCGCCCGGTAGCCGCTCGCGCGATCTTCACGGCATTTTCGACTGCCTCAGCCCCAGTAGTAACAAAGACGGTTTTCTTCACAAAATTACCCGGCACCAGACGGTTCAGTCGTTCGGCTAACGCTACATAATTTTCGTAAGGCACAACCTGATGACAGGTATGGGTAAACTGTTCCAACTGCTCTCTGGCTGCGGCAACGACGCGCGGGTGGCAATGACCAGTATTCAACACGGCGATACCAGCGGCAAAATCAATATAGCGTTGTCCTTGAACATCCCAGATTTCGGCATTTTCCGCGCGTTCAGCATAGACTTGTGTGGTTACGCCAACGCCTTTGGCAATAGCCGCGCTGCGCCTTTTAGCTAACATAGATTCAGTCATAAGTAAAAACTCCTAACTCCTGAGCAATCAGAGAAATAGGCTTCAGCAGGCAAGCGCCTTGTGTGATTCAGTGTGTGGTGACGGCAAGATCACCAGACGCAATGAAGGCATTTCACCTTCGGCCGATCGGTTAATACCTTGGCTCTTTAATAATGAACCTGAACGCACTCCCGGCACAGTCGAAGTCACAACACGTGCGTCGTCATTAATAATCAACGCTGGCTTACCGATAGCGCCCAAAACCGGCAGAAATAACCGATCCAGCGTCGACACCAGCATATCCACTGCTGCAACACCGACAAACTCCTCACCAATAAGCACTGGATGGGCTATCGTAATCGTATAGGCACCATTGCAGACATAATCCACATAAGGGCCGTCAATGATGGGAAGATGGCGACTGGCCGGCTGACGAAACCATTCAAATAATCGGAAATCCAAACGCTTATGCTGCTCCTGATTGTGCTCCAATTGTGCATATTGAATGGTATTCCCTTCCTGACGCCACCACTCCAGCGTCCAGTACCCTTTCTCTTCCCCAGCCGCTTCCGTTACCGCATAGCTGGCAAATCCTGCCCCATTACACCAAGCGTTGTTATGCAATACTTCGTGGATATGTTTTTGTAATGCTCCGCGCTGTTCCTGCGCCAATCGGATACCTTTCGTATGATATAACGGCAATTCCAATAAAATACGCGCTGTCTTATCCGCTAAGGCTGCGGTGGCTTGCTGCGCTGCGACCAAGATATCGTTCAGGATGCTCTTGGCTCGCTCTATGTGTATGTCGTGGTACATATGCCTCCCTCTTTCCTGGGATGAATGCAGCCGCGTTACCCGCGATCTCTACAGTAACGACGCATCAGTATCCATACGAAATTTGCATTCAAGCAGGTGGTCGGTAATTCGGGTAATCATCTCTTGTGCTAGCCGGTAACAAGTGAGGTCATCCCCCTTATACAGAGCCGCCAAGAGTGTACGCCAGGCGGCGACAACTTCGTTGTGAATGGCAGCCTCTCGGTACAGAAGCTCCATCAAAGGGGCCCATTCGGCCTGAATCTCCAACTCCTGATTGGCAAGCCTGGCTGATTGTGCCTGGGATGCCAGAGTTAGCAGACAGCGCATATCTGTCTGTATTCGGGCATCAGGTTGTATTGCGGCCGCAAAGCTGTCGATCAGTTGCCCAAGCTTTCTCAGTTCTCCCGCCGTTGAACGTTGGGCCGCAAGCCTCGCACTGTGGCCGATCACAGCACAATGAAACTCACTGAAATCCGCCAGTTCACCCGAAGCTATCAGCCGCAACGGGTGATATTTCCGCATTATCTCAACGGAAACCTGGCACACAAAACTACCACCATGACGTCCGCGCCGTGTCTCAATCAACTGCCTGGCACGCAGTGTGTTCAGGGCGTCACGAACGGTGACGGGTGACACACCTAACAACCGCGACAGCTCGTTTTCATTAGGTAGCTGTTCATCGGTTTGTAATATCCCGGAGATGATCGCGTTGCTTAAACGCTCCACAACCTGTTCGGTCCGGGTCGCCTGATCAAGGGGTGCATAGACGATGGAATATGCTGTCATTCTCTAATTCCTGGTCGTAATAACACGGGATTTCAGCATGCCTGCAAACAACGCTAAAAAATACCGTGGGGATGTAACGCTTGCGTATCTTCTGGTACTGGGGTGATCGCATCCCAAAGTTCAGCCACTTGGTCATTCTCAACACGCCATAGCTCAAAATAACTGTGACGTGCTCCAGCAATACTTCCCTCCGAATGAGTCAGAACAAACTGCCCCTCGGCGACTGTATGGTGAATTTTTATATAATGCAGGCCCCTTCCTTCATCTTTGAGTTGTTTAAGAAACGCAATGACCGCAGCCGTACCATCGGGAATATCGGGGCTGTGCTGGCGGAACTTCTCACCATTGGTGTAGTTTCCAAACTCATCATAGTGCCTTTCGATCAGGACTCGCTTGAAAAAGTTAACCACCCGTTCACGGTTTTTCTCCCTGTCGTGGCTATGGCCCGTTTCAGTCGGACCATCTAACTGAGTTCGGCCACTGGCGTTAGGCGCGGACTGTGGCACTAAGCCGTCCCAATGCTCCACAATTAATCCATCGGCCACCCGGTACAAATCAAAACCGACCAACGGCTGATCGTCTAATCCCGTAAAACGCCCGTGGATAGCAACCAGATCACCGTCCTGTAGTACGCGATAGGTTTCATGGTGTAGTTCAGGATGTGCCTGGATCAGCTCCCGCAATCCGGCAAGACCATCTTTGACCAACGGCGAATGCTCAATGAAATTTGGCGCAAAATAACGCTCAAGCGCCTCCACATCACGGTTAGTAAACAACTCGTGGTGCGCGTGCGACACCAAGTCGCGCGGAGATCTATGTTGATTCATTGTGGTTATCCTGTTTCAGTCGTTGGAACTCATCACGTGTTTAATACGCGTATATTCATCGAAACCATAAGCTGACAGATCTTTACCGTATCCAGAGTTTTTAAAGCCACCATGCGGTGCCTCTGCCGTAAGAGGAATATGGGTGTTAATCCAGACCGTTCCAAAATCAAGCTCACGAGACAAGCGCAACGCACGCCCATGGTCGCGGGTCCAAATACTGGAGGCTAGCCCATATTTCACATCGTTAGCTTTCTCAATGGCATCCTGTTCTGTTAAGAATTTCTGCACAGTGATAACAGGGCCAAAAATCTCGGTCTGAATCATTTCATCGTGCTGCTCCAAACCAGTAATCACCGTAGGTTCAAAGTAATATCCCGAACGATCGGCCTGACAGCCTCCTGTTTCGATACGGGCATGAGCGGGCAGACGTGCAATGAACCCTTTGACCTGCTCCAACTGACGAATATTATTAAGCGGCCCATACAATGCCTCTTTATCTTCTGGATCACCAAAACGGATGGCCTTAGCTGCTGCTACCAGTTTAGTAATGAAGATATCGTAAACAGACTCATGCACCAACACACGTGAAGCTGCCGTACAATCTTGACCCGCGTTGAAGTACCCCGCAGTAGCAATGGTTTCCACCGCTTTATCTATATCCGCATCGGCAAAAACAACCGCCGGTGCTTTTCCTCCCAGCTCCAGATGTGCTCTGGTAAGATTAGCCGCCGCCGAAGAGGCAACCTGCAAACCTGCACGTACAGACCCCGTGATGGAAACCATAGCTGCCGTTTTGTGTGAAACGACCAAGGCACCCGCACTGGCATTACCCAACACCACGTTGAAAGTCCCTGTCGGGAAGAGCGGAGCGGATAATTCAGCCAGCAACAGAGTGCTCTCCGGTGTTGTATCGCTCGGTTTAAGTACCACTGCATTACCTGCTGCCAAAGCAGGGGCTATCTTCCACACCGCCATCATCAACGGATAATTCCATGGGGTAACCTGACCCACCACGCCCAGTGGCTCACGCCGGATACTGGTGGTCATACCAGAAAGATATTCCGCAGTAGCCTTACCTTCCAAAAAACGAGCTGCGCCGGCGAAGAAGCGGATATGATCCACCGACGTCGCAATTTCCTCGAAGGCTATCAGGTGCTTGAGCTGCCCTGTATTGCGGCTTTGCACCTCAATCAAACGTTCAGCGTTTTTTTCTACTACATCAGCCAGTGCTAGCAACGCCTGCTGACGTTCCGAAGGTGTACTGCGTCCCCATATTTTAAATGCTGCTTTAGCCGATGCATAAGCATCATCAACATCTGCTGCACTCGCGTTAGGAGAACGCGCATAAGATTTACCAGTGACCGGACTTATCAGATCAAAATATTCGGAACCTTTAGATTCAATATACTGACCATTAATAAAATGCCTGAGAGTTGGTATCGGCATTGCTACCTCCTGGAGGATTGAAGATAAAATATAACCTATGATTTAATATATTTAATGGTTGTATTATCGTCAAATTTGTAGCAAAAATGTAAAATCAAGATAATTTAGATACATACATGCAACTTTCAGCATTTTTGTCAGGAAAAAGATGTAAATCTGTGAGTAAGATCGAGAATTTCATATCATATCACCAATAAAAAACAGGCAGATCGTTGTAATGCAGGCGAAGTTCTCGCCTGCCATGCTTGGTTATGATTTTGGTCTCCCAAAATTATTCTTCTATGACTTCTTCACTTAACCTGCTTCGGAGTATTTTCAAAACACGGTTCATGGTATGGATATCTTCCAGTGATATTCCTTCTGCCAGTTGATTCACCCATGGTGATTCCAACGCCATAGCATGACTGAAAGCCTTGCGACCACTTTCCGTCAACACGACCAGATATGCTCGCTTGTGATGAGGATTTTGTGCAAACTCCACTAGTCCCTCTTTTTCTAGCCCGTTGATAAGACGCTGTACATTTTGCCGATTCATACCCATATCTCTGGCCAGCCATGCGACAGGCTGGGGACTTTCAGCAGACACCATTGTTCCCAGTACCTGCCAGCGAGCACTGGTCAGGCCAATATTGGCTACCAATCGGTTTCCCTCGGCCAGCAAACTGCTGGCCACCCTGAATAAATTAAGTGCCGAGGCACTTAATGCTGCGCCAGCCGGAGTTCTACTCATTTTTTTCATAATGTAACCTGTAAAACATATTGACACCAAATATTCACATTGACATTATGATGTCATGTTGTTGTTATAGTAAAGTTAATTTATGGCGGTATCGGGATCAAATATCCCGGTACCAATGTATTTTCTTATACCCAACAGGTGAAACATGCGTACAACAATCATCCATAGTGTTGCCGGCACATTGGCCATGCTTCTTATCGCTATATTCTGGACATCCACTGTGATTTCGGAACTATTTTTGGATACCACAGCAGTAGTGGCAGTCAAGCATAGTATCGCGTTTTACGGGTTGGCAAGTCTTGCAGTACTGATGGCTGTGACAGGAGGTTCTGGATTTTCGCTAAGTAAAAACAAGAAAGGTCGCCTAATTGACGAAAAGAAAAAACGTATGCCGGTCATTGGTATCAACGGGCTACTCATCATGATCCCAGTAGCCATATTTCTGAACATAAGAGCCTCTCAAGGGATGTTTGACATTTGGTTCTACACTGTTCAGGCTCTGGAGCTGGCAATAGGCTTTGTGCAATTAACCCTGATGAGCAGAAATTTCCAGGCAGGCTTACGACTGACAGGGCGTTTACAGGTAAAAACTTCCTGCTGAAAACACGTTCAACTACATTGCTCCAATATAGGATGATAAGCCGGAACCGTCCAAAATTTTTCTGTATTAATTTTAGTCTGTTTTTTTGAGCATTAACCCAAATAAAGGGTTATCAATAACAGGGATAACTGCAATATCGAATTTGTCTGGTTCCGGCAAAAAATTAATATCCATCAATGCAGCAAATTGTGATGTTGCCAAATGGGCTTCTTCGATATCATCGGCGTATATCACCATCCCAAACTCATTTTCATCCAGCGTGACAAATCGACGGTTACGCGTATTAAACAGTACATAGCCAACCACATCAGGATCTTTTTCAATGAGTCCTAATGTATCGAGTTCTTTCTGAAGTTTTTTTAGTTTCTTCTTTTTCATTATAAATTTCCGTTAGTTATCACAATCTATTATGAGCCCGTAGAAATGGAATGAGGACAGTTATATTTAACTTAGCTATTTCAGATTATTTTGTTATCTGGAAGTTTCCCCGCAATCCGATTAAATTGCCAAATGGTTCTTCTAATTGGCACATTCCTAAACCGTTTTCGATCACCATCGGGCCTCGATATAATTTCGCACCTATTGTCTGAAAATGCTGAATTGCTGTTTTAAGATAAGGGACTGACCAATACATAATCGTGCCATTTTTTCCTGAATAAACTTTATCATCAGCCTGCACTATCTCCAGAATAAAATCTTTGATTTTTAATAGAGTAAAATCAAATTCTTCCAGATAGATACTTTCTACCCTTGGGAATGCGCGTTTATACCACTCAAGGCCTAAGTTAACATCAGGTACAGGAATTAGAAGTGTGGCTGGTTTCATCATACTTACCCTTGCTATAGCAACCAATTAATTCTACCGTATCGAAAGAACTTATCAAATTCTTTCTTGACTAAAGATAAAGGACTTTCTCTAATAATAGTTAAATGAAAAATCAGTTAACTATCTACAAACAAAGGGTAACTATGATTGTTTTTGTGACAGGGGCAACCGCCGGTTTTGGTGAAGCGATTACACGAAAATTCGTTAAACATGGTTCTGTGGTCATTGCTACAGGACGCCGTAAAGAGCGTCTGGATAGATTAAGAGAAGAATTAGGTGAAAATGTTTACCCTATTCAGCTAGATGTAAGAAATCGAGATGCAATTGAGCAAGCTATACAGGAATTACCCGATAACTTACGTAATATCGATATTCTTGTGAATAATGCTGGTCTTGCATTAGGGCTGGAGCCAGCACATCAGGCTAACCCTGATGATTGGGAAACTATGATTGATACCAATACCAAAGGATTGGTGAACATGACCCGAAGTTTATTGCCTAAGATGGTAGAGACCAATCACGGTCATATTATTAATATTGGTTCAATAGCAGCAAGTTGGCCATATGCGGGTGGTAATGTATACGGGGCGACAAAAGCATTTGTGAAACAGTTTAGTTTAGGTCTTCGCGCTGATTTACTAGGGAAAAATATTCGGGTAACGGATATTGAACCAGGGTTGGTTGGAGGAACAGAGTTTTCTCAGGTTCGCTTTAAAGGTGATAATGAAAAAGTGAATAAGACTTATGAAGGTGCTGATGCCCTGACCGCTGATGATGTTGCAGAAGCTGTATTTTGGGTTGCCAATTTACCTGCCCGTGTCAATATCAATACATTAGAAATGATGCCGGTTTGCCAAACATTTGCAGGTATGAATGTACACAGGAATTAATATTCCATCTTTTGATGAATCGTTAGTGTTACAAATGTTATTTTATGCTAGAGATAACGCAGGTTTTTAATACTGATATATTCTATTTCAGGTATAACTCAACGGATACCTTAAGAAAGAGGTTGAAACATGAATATTCATCGTTCTTTAATGGTCAAGACTATCCCTGTATTCTCCCTCCTTTTGCCATTATTTTGGCAGACGCCTGCTTTTTCCAATCCTTGTACATCAAGTAATTGCATCACTATTAATGGTGGTGGTGAAAACTCAATGACTAAAGAAAATGCCCGACAAAGCAAAGAGGAATGGAACGATCAACGGTCTCTACGTAATAAGGTTAATAAACGTAGGGAAAAAGATTTTGATAAACATGAAATTGACGTTGACAATCGTGACGCTTGTTTGAAAAACGCTAACCTGAATGCTTATTGGGAACCGAACACAAAACGCTGTCTGGATATCAATACAGGTCGCCCTATTGACTCCGAATAATCCAAAACCACATCAATAAGATAAGGAGATAAAGTGAAAAAAATCTTGCTAACCGGGGTTATGTTTATTGCTGCTTTTGTATCTTCTGTTTCACAGGCTTCGCAAGATCCACAAAACCAAAACTCACAAAATATAGCGAGTTCGCAAAAACAAAGCATAGTAACGTGCGAAAGTCTGAAAGAGCAAATTGCACAAAAGATCATTAATAATGGTATTAAAGAAACAGACTTCAACCTTGAGGTTGTTGCGAGTGATCAGATGGATTACGGCAGAGGAAAAATTGTTGGAAGCTGTAATCGTGGTAAACAAAAAATTATTTATACCCGATTCACTCATTCCGCTGACGAGAAAAAATCCGATAACTAACACAGTTAAAAAGACAAAAAGGGAGTTAACATACACTCCCTTTTTTGTTTTCCAATTTTTTATCAATTATCAAATGCCGATATAACTGGGATATCCAGATAATGAGACAAATCCCGCTCTTCTGGCCTCAAAAGATAGGGAATTTCACCTAGTTGAGGCGCTGGTATGTGACAACGTAACTTATCTAATACTATTGCGTAATGTGCTAATCCAGGATTAATACGATTGGGTATCCAACCAATCAATGGTAGCCCATCATTAATAATCGATTGGGCAGTCAGAATGGCATGGTTAATACATCCGGCTTGGATCCCAACGACTAAAATAACAGGCAGTTTTTCCTTCACTACCCAATCAGAATAGAACGCATTATCTTGTGATAATGCACGCCAGCCACCTTTTCCATCAACAATTACGCGGTCTGCTTTATGACTCAATTTGTTAAGACAGTTTGTCATTTGAACAAAATCAATTTGATTTTCTTCTCTTGCAAGAAGTTCATATCCTACTGCGGTTGTCCCTTCACGGTTAAAAACTTGCAGTAATGCGCGGGTAACAACTGTTTTACCGATGTTGGTATCCGTGCCTGTAACAAATAAGCGCGTTAACATAAATTCATTTCCGTGGTAACAGATAAACTGGCTACTCTTTAAAACGTCTGTTTATAAAGTTTATAGCGAGCAGATTTGAAGTGTAGGGGATGTATTTAAGATAGGGATTGCGTTAGCTCAATGTTTTGTCAAATGTGTTCTATCCTTGCATGATTTCGAGCAGCAATTGGCCACTGTATAGTGATTGCTTAATCAATGCTGCTGCTGGCAGAGTTCCTGAATTAGTAAATTCAGTAGCAATAATATCAACTTTTTGACTGTATCTCGGAAGTGAAAGCTGAGTAATTTTCTTTCGAATGACAGGATAAAGAATATGTTGTGCTGCGTTCAGCGGTGAACCAATCAATATTTTGTCAGGATTGAAGATGTTGACCATAATCGCCAGGATGTTTCCGATTCTCTTCCCAACATCACGGATAATTTCCATTGCAAAAAGATCACCTTGCTGTGCAGCCTGACAAAGCAACTCAACCGTCAGTGGTGTTTTAGTAAACATTAACGAATCGGGTTGTTTTTCAGCTAACTGCCGGGCTTTTATCAAAATATTTTTGATGCCGACAATAGTTTCCAGGCAACCAGTATTGCCGCAATAGCAGTGTTCACCATCAGGCTCAACTTGAGTATGTCCTATTTCGACAACACTTTGATTTCCTGCATGAAGTATTTGCCCTGCCGTCATAATACCGACACCAACATTATCATCAATGACAACTTGAATAATATTCTGACAATCCTTCCCTGCCCCATATAAAGATTCTGCAATTGTCCACGCAGCAATACCATGCTGCAAAAAAATAGGCACTCCGATACACCGATATAAGAATGAACCAAGAGGAAGATTCTGGATATTGTAATACGGTGAGCTATGAATAATTCCATCAATCGGATCAACAATCGCATTAGTGGTAATACTGATAGCAGTCAAACGCTCAAGACGAGATTGATACCGAAAGAAAAAATCGTCAATCAGGGCAACAAAATCGTCCAGAAAACTTTGATTTTCGGATGAAGAAAATGGTAATTCTTGTTCAGCAACCAGGTTATTGCTTAAATCCCGAAGCCCAAATGCGACACTACCATTATCGATACGTATACATAGAAATTGCCACCCCTGACTATCAACTTTCAATCCGATCGCTGGACGACCACGAAACCCAAAATCAGGAAACTCGACTTCTTTCACTAAGTGAGCATCAAGTAGCTCTCGTGTAATCTTCGTGATACTGGCAGGAGCCAACTGCGATTTTTTAGAGAGTGCAATACGTGAAATAGGTCCATATTGATCAATCAGACGATAAACCAAACCGATATTAATTTGCTTAATCTGGTCAACATGGCTTGGTTGTACGTCCACACTCACTGCGCCTCCCGCTATTTAATTTGCGCCTCTAAATAATTAGTAACGATTATGTCGCGGTTTAAAGCAGAAGATATCCGTTTGAAGCAGAAATGTGATCTTTCACACGAACTTCTCGTGATTGTTACTTTTAATTAACAAATTACATTAACAATATCGGATTAGCCTTGTGATATCGCATTGCTTTATACAACCTATATTACCTATCTTATCGGAAGAATTTGCTGTTTCACCGACGAATAGTAACTTAGCCTTATCCCTTTCTACTGGTATGTTTATTGATCACATGCTCGTATAAAGTTTAATAATTAGTAATATGATTCTGTTGGTAATGAATTAACCTTGTTTAAATAGCCATCAATTATTTCGATGTGTTTGTCTTTTTTCAGAGAAAATAATATACGCTGTATACAACTACGTGAAAGTGTGCACCGCTGTTCTATGTATTTGATAACAGATATATTTTCTCTGAAATCATCTGGCAAAGTGATAAGGCGGGATAATAAGCTGCATACAATTTCTTTAGCGCCATGACGAAATATACTGATATCTCTGGCATACAAAAAAGCCATTTTATAAGAAACTACTCTCATCCACTCCCTGTAAAGATCGTGTTTCTTTATAGCGCCTAACGCACTAATACGAGGTAATTGATATATCTTACAGTCAGGGCCAAGTTCAATAGAGTAATAAACTTCTGCACCAGAATAGAAAGATAACCCCAGAACATACGGTGAAAACACTGTTGCAATGATTAAATCATCACCTAGCCTGCGAATATTTACATATCCCTTCTCAAGTAAAAAAAACTTAGCAAATTCACGCTCAACTTTGATCAACGTACCTTGTGTTGGCTGTTCAGATAAGATTGACTCAGAATACGGTAATAATGTATCAACGATTTTGGTAAAAGAATTTACTGGCTTAATTAATTTATTCATATTAAACCACCTCTGCATATAATCTTTACAAATAAAATCTTTAAAATTAAAAGATTTTCTTATAAGTTTGCTAACTAATTAGTTATTCACTATCACTGATTTTAAAATTTAAAAAATTAAAGGGATACTTGTCTTTAGTTTTTTAACACAATCTATAAATGTTTATCAATAACCCATTTCAAAGATTAATTCTCTTTATCTACCCTATTTGGCTTTATTTTCTTCTTTTTTTGGATAGTTATATTGTTTTTTGTTTAAAAGTATGTTGTAACTAAATATGTAAAAAACATTGGTTTGCGAATTAGAGTAATAGGATATGAATAAATACCTTTCAATAGAATCACTTACATCCTGTTTTAGAAAACAGGAAGAAAAATTGGCTGAGCTGATAGAGTTATTGATGAAATATCCACTTATTGATGCCCAGGTATTCCAATTACCACAAATTGAAAAAGGCGAAGAGCATGAGCAAATTACCGACATTGATGTCAATCCATTACAAGGAAATGAAGCACTTCACTTAGGTTTGAGGTTCTATCAGAAGCTATTCATACACCATAACCACCCTAATATCAGCAGCAAGGCGGCAAGCCGATTGCCAGGTGCGCTATGTTTTTCTGTAAACCACCAGCAATATAAAACCGCAATAAATGTTATAGAGGAAGTTAATCAACTCAAAGCCGAGCTGGAAAACATCGTAACTAAAGAATCAGGAGTCAGCAAAGAACAACGATTTGAATTTGTACACGATCATTTACGTGGTTTAATTACCTTAAATGCCTATCGCACGATAACTCCCCTCGTCAACCCAGATACCATCAATTTTGGCTGGGCCAATAAGAACATCATTAATAAAGTGACTAAACAACAAGTTCTTGAACGGTTGGAAAAAAGTTATAATGCCGGAAAAGCAGTTCCCCCCTACTCCAGCGATCAATGGGCTGCATTGGTTGCATTAGAAATCACAGATGTCAAAAAGCTACCTGATAATGTAGTTTTGAAAATTAAACGACCAGTAAAAGTACAACCCATAGCTCGCGTTTGGTATTCAGAAATACAAAAACAGGTTCAATATGCCTGCCCCCTGCCAATCATCGCTTTTTATACTGAAGATAGCGAGATCAAGCCCAAAGTGGGTACGTTACCGAACTATAATGCCAATGCAATTAAATACCGCCATAAACCTAAAGCAAAACCACTTGAGCTCGTGATACCGCGCTTACACCTTTATCGGGAAATATAAGGCGCACAGTAACATAGATAGAAAAACCGGAGGATTTACCCTCCGGTTCTACATCAGCCAATATCAAAATCAGCAAGAATTATTTCATGCTACCAACCATATCTTCCGGGCGCACCCAAGCGTCAAATTCAGCTTCGGTCAGATAACCTAGCTGCATTGCTGACTGTTTTAGAGTCAGACCTTCTTTATGTGCTTTCTTAGCGATTTCTGCCGCTTTATCATAACCGATATGGGTATTCAGCGCAGTTACCAGCATCAGAGACTCATTCAACAATTGAGTAATACGGTCACGATTAGGTTCAATACCGATAGCACAATGTTCATTGAAACTACGCATACCGTCCGCCAGCAAACGAACAGACTGCAAGAAATTATGAATAACCATTGGGCGGAAGACATTCAGCTCAAAATTACCAGACGCGCCACCAATGTTAATAGCTACGTCATTACCCATGACTTGCGCACATAGCATCGTCATAGCTTCACACTGAGTCGGATTAACCTTACCTGGCATAATAGAGCTGCCCGGCTCATTTTCAGGAATGGAGATTTCACCGATTCCACAACGAGGACCAGAAGCCAGCCAACGAACATCATTAGCAATCTTCATTAATGATGCAGCCAGACCTTTCAATGCACCATGGGAATGAACCAGTGCATCACAAGTACCCAGTGCTTCGAATTTATTTGGTGAAGTTACAAAAGGTTGCCCGGATAATTCAGCGATTTTCTTCGCAACACGAACTGCATATTCAGGATGGGTATTCAAGCCCGTTCCAACGGCTGTTCCACCTAACGCTAATTCACACACATGAGGAATGCTATCTTCAATATGCTTCAGATTATGAGCCAACATTGCGGCCCAACCTGAAATTTCCTGACCTAAAGTCAGAGGGGTCGCATCTTGCAGGTGAGTACGACCAATTTTTACGATGTCTTTATATGCTTCTGCTTTATCTGCCAGTGTTTTTTGCAGTACCTTCAGCTCAGGCAATAGATGCTCACTCAAGGCGATAACGGCCGCAACATGCATTGCTGTTGGAAACACGTCATTCGAACTTTGACTCTTATTAACATCATCATTAGGATGGATCAGGCGTTCATTACCTCTTTGACCGCCAAGGATCTCACTACCACGGTTCGCCAGCACTTCATTCATGTTCATATTACTTTGAGTGCCTGACCCCGTCTGCCAGATAGCAAGAGGGAATTCTGTTGAGTGTTTGCCTTCTAACACCTCTTTCGCCGCAACGATAATTGCCTCACCACGCTCCTTCGGTAAGAGGCCCAGATCCATATTGACACTAGCCGCAGCCTGTTTAGTCAATGCAAGAGCATGGATCAACGCAACCGGCATTTTCTCCTGAGAAATGCGGAAATGTTCCAGTGAACGTTGAGTCTGCGCTCCCCATAATTGGTCAGCAGGTACTTCAATTGGCCCCATTGAGTCTTTTTCAATGCGAGTGGCTGCCATTACTATCTCCTTAGCACACAGAATAATTGAATACGCCGGATCAAACTTTGCAGATAAATTAGTCGGCATTTTTTTATAATGCCATAAATTTATTATCGATAATGCGACCTAATCGTGTTTATTGTATTGTTGTTATATAAATAAGTTTATTTTTTATTATAGGAAATCAAGCCATGCTGAAAATGACCAACCAGATCCAACATTATGATTGGGGAAGTAAAACCGCCCTGACAAATATTTATGGCATCGAAAATCCGGACAATCAGCCAATGGCAGAATTATGGATGGGAGCACATCCGAAATGCAGTTCTTGGGTTACTGATCCTGAAACAGGAGAATCTATTGCCTTAAATCAGCTTATTGCCCAAGATCCGGAAAAATATCTGGGTAAAAAAGTAGCGGATCAGTTCCAGCGTTTGCCGTTTTTGTTTAAAGTGTTATGCGCCGCTCAACCTCTTTCTATTCAGGTACATCCTGATAAGCCTTCGGCAGAAAAAGGCTTTGCTAAGGAAAATGCAGCGGGTATTCCTTTAGATTCACCACAACGCAATTACAAGGATGATAACCATAAGCCAGAGCTAGTGTATGCGCTAACGCCATTCAGAGCGATGAATGCTTTCCGGCCTTTACCAGAAATTGCTGCGCTTCTTAGTGATGTTTCTGGCGCACATCCCGATATTCAGACATTTATGCAAAACCCCACTGAGCAAAATTTATCATTTCTTTTTTCTCAGTTACTGACCATGCAGGGCAAGCAGAAAAGTTTAGCCATTGCAGTATTAAAATCAGCATTAAATAGCCGCCGGGGAGAGCCCTGGGATACCATCAGAAAGATGACTGTGTTCTATCCTGATGATAATGGCCTGTTTACCCCTCTTCTGCTCAATATCGTTGAACTACAACCAGGGCAGGCAATGTTTCTCTATGCCCGTACTCCTCACGCTTATCTTGAAGGCGTTGCACTAGAAGTTATGGCTAATTCAGATAACGTTCTGCGTGCTGGTTTGACCAGTAAACATATGGATGTCCCTGAGTTGATGGCTAATCTGGATTTTATCTCTAAACCGGCCAATATGTTGTTAACTATCCCAACTCAGGAAAAAGACACTCTAAATTACCCTGTTCCTGTCAACGATTTTCATTTTTCTATTTATGCTGTTTCGGAACAACCGATCACGTTAGAGAATGATTCTGCATCAGTTCTATTTTGCTATGATGGTCAGGTAATTATAAATTCTGGTGAACAAGAATTGAGAGTAGTCTCAGGTGAATCAGTCTTCTTATCTGCTATAGAGAAAAATGTGACTGTTCATGGCAATGGTAAAATTGCCAAGGTATCAAATAAATAGTTTAGATTCATAGAGTTATAATGTTATTCATTGGTTGTTAATCACACTTTTATTGAAAAGCGATTAAAAGTTTTTTAGTTAACCTATACAATTAACAACTATTTTTACTCAAAGACATATCGCATATACCAATGATGTTATGTGCGCAAAATAAGGATGGAATTTCCACATGAAAAAATCGTTAGTAGCTGTAGGGGTAATTGTTGCTTTAGGTGCAGCGTGGACAGGGGCATCCTGGTACACAGGGAAGAAAATTGAAGCTCACTTGGATAAAACAGTCCAGAAAATGAACACAGAACTTACAGATGCATTCCCCGATAGCAAGCTTGAAGTACAGGTAAGGGATTTCCAACGTGGTATTTTCAGCTCTGACGCCCGTTTTATCCTGAGAGTAAAAGATGACGCAAAAAATGCGGATGTGAAGGCAAATGAAAATATTATCTTCAAATCTCATATCGATCATGGTCCATTCCCAACTTCCGTCCTGAAAAAATTCAATTTCGTCCCTAAAATGGCCTCTATCCATTTAGAAATTGAACAGAATGATCAGCTAAAAAAACTGTTTGAAATTACTAATGGTAAGTCTCTGTTTAATATTGCTGCTAGTGTGAGTTATGGCGGCAACTTATCTTCCAATATTGAGATTGTGCCAGTCGAACATACGGATAAAGACGGAACCAAGATCACTTTTTCCGGTGCCAAAATCAACACAGATATCAGCAGTGATTTAAATGAGTTCTCTTTCAGTATCAAAAGCGATGAACTGACCGTAGATATACCTGCAGAAAAAAGAGTGGTTACTCTCAAGGGTATTAATTTTAACGCTGATGACAACAAAAAGGGTAAATTCGATCTCTATCTGGGCGATCAAAACTATGCTATCGGCGAAATAGCCTCGAAAAGTTCCAGTGATAAGGATGACTTCCTTCTCACGAATTTAAAAATCTCGACTAAAACGAGTGAAAACAAAGAAAACGTGAATACTGGCATTGCTTATGAAATCGATGGAGTCAAAATGGGCAATCTGGATTTCGGTTCAGGTAAGCTAGTGTTTAACGCGGATAATTTGGATGGTCAAGCCATTCATAAATTTTTGCAAACCTACAATGATATTATAGCAAAATCGCTTTTTACCAAAGACTTAGAACAATCATCTCAGGATATGGCTGCTGATCTTTTCAGCCACTTGCCAATACTGCTGAGAAACAATCCACACTTTAGTATCGTTCCATTTAGCTGGAAAAACAGTAAAGGTGAAAGCACATTAGATTTTAAGATTGCACTGCAAAACATACCTGAAGATCTGAATAAAATCGCCCAAATGAGAACAGAAGAACAGCTCCGTACCCTGCTTCAGGAATTATCACTTAATGTTAAATTGTCTAAGCCCATGCTGATTGAACAAATCACCAAATCAGGTGAATATTTAGGTGAAGATAAAAACAAAGCTGAAAAAACCGCTAACATGCAGGTTCAATTTATAGCTGCTCAAGGTGCTGCACTTAACATTGTGACTAACACTGATGACACTATTGACCTCAACCTCCACTACGCCAACGGCAAAGTGAAATTAAATGGTAAAGAATCCAGCTTACATCAATTCCTGCTTGATAATCACCTCATCGACTCCTATGATGATGCTGATGAATCAAATCAGCATGATAGTAAAGCTGAACTTCCTGCTGCTGAGTAATAGTCGTCACAGCAAACAGAATCCGATTAGGGGTTTTCTACAAGAAAGTACACGCTGAAGGTTAAAAAGACCAACGCAGCAAAAACATCGTAAAAAAATCGATAAATAGTGCTTTCATTGCCAGTCAATGTATTGACTGGCTTTTTTGTATATTTTTCTGATAAGAAGGATAAAAAAATGATTGATACACGGCTTCCACTCACTGACTTACATCGTCACCTTGATGGTAACATTCGCCCTGAAACTATTCTGGATCTTAGCCGTCAACATAATATCACTCTCCCGGCTTATGAACTGGAAACTCTGCGTCCTCATGTCCAGGTCATTGAAAATGAGCCAAATCTTATTAGCTTTCTGCAAAAACTTGATTGGGGTGTTGCTGTACTGGCTGATTTGGATGCTTGCCGCCGGGTTGCGGTAGAAAACGTAGAAGATGCAGTCAATGCCGGACTGGATTACGCTGAACTCCGTTTTTCACCTTATTACATGGCAATGAAACACCAGCTTCCAGTTGAAGGTGTCGTAGAAGCTATCATTGATGGTATCCACTCCGCCAGCAAACAACACGATATCCAAATTCGCCTGATTGGTATTCTGAGCAGAACATTCGGAGAAAAAGCCTGCTCTCAAGAATTAGCAGGCTTGCTTGCCCATAAACAACATATCACTGCGATGGATTTGGCAGGTGATGAACTTGGTTTCCCCGGACATCTGTTTGAACAACATTTTATGCAAGCACGTGATGCGGGTTGGAACATCAGTGTACATGCAGGAGAAGCAGCAGGCGCAGAAAGCATCTGGCACGCGATCCATGAGTTGGGAGCAACCCGGATCGGCCACGGTGTTAAGGCTATCACCGATCCTGCGCTAATGGATTATCTGGCGGAAAACCGCATTGGTGTTGAATCCTGCCTGACATCAAACCTGCAAACCAGTACCGTCAGCTCCTTATCCGCTCACCCGCTGAAAAGATTCCTTGAGCATGACATTCTGGCTTCAATCAATACCGATGACCCGGCCGTTGAAGGAATTGAAATTCGCAATGAGTACAATGTTGCTGCGCCCGCCGCTGGATTGTCTCCAAAACAGATCCGACAAGCACAGAGCAATGGGTTGGAAACAGCATTCCTAAGTGAAGCAGAGAAACAAACATTAAGAACCAAAGTAGCAAACCGCTAACAACGATAACAACTGTTAGTTTTAAAGGCAGAAGATTACTCTGCCTTTTTTGAGCGGGCAGCATATCGATTTGCAAGTACCGCACAAACCATTAATTGGATTTGATGGAAAATCATTAACGGCAACAACATAATGCCAACCATTGCAGCCGGAAATAAAACATTCGCCATCGGCACGCCATTGGCGAGGCTTTTCTTAGAACCACAAAAAACGATGGTAATTTCATCTTCTTTGCTAAATCCAAATAAACGTGAACTATATACATTAATGGTTAATACCACTGTCAGCAGAACACAACAGACAATACCAATCATAACCAGTGAGTCAGCATCAATTTTATGCCAAATGCCTTCTACAACTGCTTCGCTGAATGCAACATACACCACCAGCAAAATAGATGAACGATCTGTTATATTGATCAACTTCTTATGCCGTTCTACCCAATTGGCAATCAATGGGCGTGACAAATGACCAACAATAAAAGGCACCATTAATTGCAGGATAATATCTTTTATTGCTTTCCATGTGTCAGGATGAACAGCACTATTACCAGTACTACTACCAGTACTGTCACCGGCACCGCCATGAATTTGGATCAGAAAACCAACAAGCAATGGAGAAAGAAAGACTCCCAACAGACTGGACGCTGAAGCACTGCATATCGCAGCGGCTACATTCCCTCTGGCAACAGAAGTAAAAGCAATCGATGATTGCACAGTGGCTGGTAAAGCACAAAGGTACAGAAATCCCATATAGACCGTTGGCGATATCCACTCCGGTACAATGAAATATAATCCCATACCTAATATAGGGAATAAAACAAAAGTACTAAGAAAAATAACTAAATGCAGGCGCCAATGCCCTATTCCTGCCACAATCGCATCACGTGAAAGTTTGGCTCCATGCATAAAAAACAACAGTGCAATGGCTGCTGTAGTCAAATGTTGAAACCACGTTTTTGCCTCTCCTTCACAGGGAAAAAATGACGCAATGATTACGACGGTAATCAGTGTTAATAGAAAAGGATCGATTTTTAACTTTTGCCACCAGCTCATCAATGCCATTCCTCTTACTTTAAGGTTAATCAATTAAAGTTAATCAATCACCACAGTACGTTGTTCTTTCGCTGATTTTTCACCTGCCTCAATCAGCTTCATAATCAAGATAGCCTCATCTGCGGTCACAGGGTTAGGTTTTCCCATCAGGATAGCATCACGGATAGCGGCATAATAAGCACTATAGTTACCCGGTAAATTAGGAATGGTTTGCGTAATCAAGCCATCTTTTTGTGACAACGTCACATATCCATCGCGCGCATCATGTCCCCACCCTTCTTGTGATGGCTTTTCGCCTGCTTTCAAACATTCTTCCTGCGTATCTAAACCATATTTCACGTAACTGCCCGCCATTCCATGCAGGGTATAGATGGGAGATTCCGCGGCTACAAGCATTGATGCATGTAATACCACTTTTAACTCCGGGTACTTGAGTTGTGCATGAAAATAATCTGGTGTTTCAGCACTTGGGCGCATTATACCTAGGTCTGTTGTAATGGCTTGAGGTTTACCAAAAAGCTGGACTGCCTGATCCAATAAATGAGGGCCCAAATCATACCAGATCCCACTACCCGCTCCTACGGCTTCTCTCCAGCGTTGACGAACAGCCGGACGATAGCGATCAAAACGGGATTCATAATACTTTAATTCTCCCAATACATTTTTTTTAATCAGCGATTGAACGGTCAAAAAACCTGCATCCCAACGTCGATTATGGAATACAGACAACAATAAGTTAGCTTCTTCCGCCTGCTTCTTAAGTGCCTCTGCCTCTTCCACCGTAATTGTAAAAGGTTTATCAACCACAACATGTTTACCAGCAAACAATGCTTTTTGCGCTAATGGGTAGTGGGTATCGTTGGGAGTCGGGATAACAATAAGGTCAATATCTGGATCATTGAATAACGCTTCCGGTGAAGAGACAACATTAATAGTTGGCCAATCTTTTTTAACTTTTTCTATATCACTACTGGAAACAGCTACTAATTCAACATTTGGCGTCTCTGCAATCAATGGTGCATGAAATGTCTTACTGGCATAACCATATCCAACTAAGCCAACTTTCAGAGAATTATTCATAACTGCCTCTCAACATTTGTAAAACTGTTATAACAAGGCATCAGAAAATACCACCAGCTCTTATTCATTAGCAAATAATCTTAGTTCCTGTGTTACTATTTTTTGGTATCTGAATACTCATCATGGAGAGAATATTTTTTATGTATCAATCCAATGATTATTACCGTATAAACGGTTGGTTATTGGCTCCTGCCGCTTATTTAATCATGACACTGATTGCTGCCAGCTCAATGTTAGTGTTATATGCCATAGCTTTTTTCCAGCAAAGCACTGTAATTCATCAAGTAGGAGGTAATTTCACCATCCTGTGGTATATCTCCGTATTGACCACGGCTATTATGTGGTGTTTTACGTTTTGGGTATTAAAGTTGCTTTTTATTCGTTCAAAACGATTCCCGCGTATTTTTATTATCTGGTTGACACTTTCTGTTCTTATTGCCATTAAAACATTTGCTTTTTCTCCTATTCCTGACGAAATAGCTATTCGCTCCCTACTTTGGCCCCTATTAGCCGCTGCCGTTTTTGTTCCTTATATCAAGCGCTCTTATCGGGTTAAAATGACTTTCACACAAGATCGATAACATCCCCTAAAATTGATTGTTATCATTGCCCCCACTTGCCTCACCGCAAGGCGGGGGGAGTTTCTGTCATTTTCACGACTATAAACAGTATATTGTTTTCATCAAATCTCTTATTTTCAGGTATAGCAATGACTGAATACCTTCTTTTATTTATTGGCACAGTCTTGGTCAATAACTTCGTCTTGGTGAAGTTTTTAGGCTTATGCCCATTTATGGGAGTATCCAAGAAACTCGAAACCGCCATTGGCATGGGGATGGCAACTACTTTTGTCCTGACCCTCGCTTCTATCAGTTCATGGCTGGTAAATACTTTCATTCTTGTTCCACTGGATCTGGTTTATTTACGTACCTTGAGTTTTATTCTTGTGATTGCCGTTGTCGTCCAATTCACCGAATTGGCAGTTCGCAAAACCAGCCCTGCACTCTATCGCATATTAGGTATTTTTCTGCCATTAATAACAACAAACTGTGCAGTGCTCGGTGTAGCTTTACTGAACGTCAACCAGTCACATAATTTTTTACAGTCCGCCATATACGGTTTCGGAGCTGCTGCTGGATTTTCCCTTGTCATGGTGTTATTTGCCGCAATTCGTGAACGTTTGGCAGTTGCCAATATTCCTGCCCCTTTTCGCGGTTCATCGATAGGGCTTATTACTGCCGGGTTAATGTCCCTTGCATTTATGGGCTTTAGTGGTTTGGTGAAATTCTAATGATATCTTTATGGATTGCTATCAGCGTATTAAGCGTACTCGGATTAATCTTTGGGTTAATTCTGGGTTTTGCCGCTCGCCGTTTTAAAGTGGAAGAAGATCCGATTGTTGAAAAAGTCGATAATCTGCTACCACAGAGCCAATGCGGGCAATGTGGCTATCCGGGTTGCCGCCCTTATGCAGAAGCTGTTGCCAACAATGGAGAAATGATCAATAAATGTGCCCCAGGCGGAGAGCAAGTGATGCTCAAGATGTCAGAATTACTGGGGGTTGACCCACAACCATTAGATGGCGATGAAAGCATACAAAACCCGGTTAGGAAAGTTGCCTTTATTGATGAAGAAAACTGTATAGGTTGTACAAAGTGCATTCAGGCATGTCCTGTTGATGCCATTATCGGCGCAAATCGCGCAATGCACACTGTAGTTGAAGATCTCTGCACGGGCTGTGACTTATGTGTCACACCTTGCCCGACCGACTGCATTACGATGATCCCCGTTGCAACCACAACATCAAACTGGAAATGGGATTTAAACTCCATTCCGGTTAAAAATATTCCAGTTGAGTCAGAACCCATGTTTATATCTTCTGCTAAGCCTGTTGAGGTTAAAGCCAATGTTTAATCTATTCAATTTGCTTAACAAAAACAAAATATGGGATTTTGATGGCGGTATTCATCCGCCAGAGATGAAACTGCAATCCAGCCGTACACCATTACGCTATGCTCCGTTACCAGAAGAATTGATTATTCCCTTACAACAACACATCGGCCCAGAGGGAGAATTGCTGGTTAAAGCCGGGGATAAAGTACTTAAAGGCCAACCGCTGACAATAGGGATTGGTAGAATTGTACCCGTTCATGCATCCACTTCTGGTACTGTCACCGCGATTGAACCCTGTGTTACAGCCCATCCTTCTGGATTGAAAGAGCTCTGTGTCAGCCTGCGTCCAGATGGAGAAGATCAATGGTATGAACGCATCCAAACCGCGGATTACACATCCCTTGATGCTGATACTTTGCTGCAACGCATTCATGAAGCCGGTATTGCGGGTCTTGGTGGTGCAGGATTTCCAACAGCCACAAAATTAAAAGGCGGCGGAAGTCATATCAGTACCTTGATCATCAACGCTGCGGAATGTGAGCCTTATATCACGGCTGATGATCGCTTGATGCAGGAACATGCCGGTGAAATTATCGAAGGCATACGCATTTTGATACATTTGCTCAATCCGAAACAGGTTTTGATCGGGATTGAGGATAACAAACCTGAGGCAATTGATGCCCTGAAAAGTATTCTGAAAAGCGATAAATCAATTGTTGTGCGTGTTATTCCAACAAAATACCCATCTGGCGGTGCAAAACAGCTCACCAAGATCCTGACGGGCAAAGAAGTTCCTTCTGGCGGACGTTCTTCCGATATTGGTATTCTTATGCAAAATGTCGGTACAGTGATGGCCATCAAACGAGCCATTATTGACGGAGAACCCTTAATAGAACGCGTTGTCACTCTGACAGGAGAAGCCATCAGCTCACCCGGTAATTTCTGGGTTCGTTTAGGTACACCTGTTCAATTTCTGTTACAACAAGCCAAATTTAAACCTCAGCCAGAGCAAATGGTCATTATGGGTGGACCATTAATGGGCTTTACCTTACCTGATCTGAATGTGCCTATCGTCAAGATCAGCAACTGCATACTTGCTCCTTCCCCCCATGAAATGGAGCCGAAAGCGGTTGAAGAAGCCTGTATCCGTTGTGGGTTATGCGTTGAAGCCTGTCCAGCCGGGTTATTACCTCAGCAACTTTACTGGTTCAGCCGTGGTCAAGAACATGAAAAAGCCAAGAGCCACAACTTATTTGACTGCATTGAGTGTGGTGCTTGTGCTTATGTATGCCCCAGCAATATTCCTCTTGTTCAGTACTATCGGCAGGAAAAAGCTGAAATACGCACTATCGATGCCGAAGCTCGTCGATCATCTGAAGCTAAGCTCCGGTTTGAAGCTAAACAAGCACGTATGGAACGCGAAAAACTGGCTCGCGAAGAGCGCCATAAAAAAGTTGCAGTTCAAATAGATAATCAGGATAAAAGTGCTGTACAGGCGGCTCTCGCTCGCGTGAAAGAAAAACAGTCTAACGCTGGAGAGACAATCACCGTACAAGCCGGACAATTACCTGATAATGCGGCAGCCATTGCAGCACGCAAAGCCAGAAAAGAACAACTACGTGCTCGTCAGGCAGAAAAACAGGTATCGAATACTCAAACCGCAGCAACAATAACATCCGCTGAAAGTGATGATCCTCGTAAAGCTGCTCTTGCCGCAGCTATCGCCAGAGCAAAAGCGAAAAAGGCCACACAACTAAACCAAGAAGTGACAACGTCACAAGAGGTTTCACAACAAAATAAAAATAGTGTGGATGAAAAACAAGATCCCCGTAAAGCCGCTGTCGCAGCCGCCATTGCTCGTGCAAAAGCGAAGAAAGCCGCTCAAACTCAGCCTGAACCTGTTCCACAGCAAGAAGCTCAAACCGTAGTTACCGAAGAGGTCGATCCCCGCAAAGCCGCTGTCGCAGCCGCCATTGCTCGTGCAAAAGCGAAGAAAGCCGCTCAAGCTCAGCCTGAACCTGCTCCACAGCAAGAGGCTCAAACAGTTACCGAAGAGGTCGATCCCCGTAAAGCCGCTGTCGCGGCCGCCATTGCCCGCGTAAAAGCGAAGAAAGCCGCTCAGGAAAAACAAGAAACTCTAACAGAATAGTGATATTTATCGATGAAATTTAGGCCAGTCAAAACTGATAATAACCTGTTAAAAGTCGCCAGTTCGCCTTTTACACACAGTAAGAAAAATACCAACCAGATTATGTTATGGGTGGCTTTAGCTGCTATACCGGGTATCGCTGTGCAAACCTATTTCTTTGGCTATGGAACTCTGATCCAAATCCTGTTGGCAATCATTACCGCATTAATGGCCGAATCTGTAGCTATTGCATTAAAGAAACAACGGGTCATTCCCTACCTTAAAGATAATTCGGCATTAGTGACCGGATTACTGCTCGGTATTAGTCTGCCACCATTGGCACCGTGGTGGCTTATCATACTCGGTACTTTCTTTGCCATCATTATTGCTAAACATCTTTATGGCGGACTTGGACAAAATCCATTTAATCCAGCTATGGTAGGTTATGTTGTCTTACTTATCTCATTTCCTGTACAAATGACAAGCTGGATGCCACCAGCCTCCTTACAAGCCGTGACTTTGACTCCATGGGATTGCCTGATGGTGATCTTTACAGGACATACACCTGATGGTTCGACTCTGATACAACTTCAACAAGGAATTGATGGGCTAAGCCAGGCTACGCCACTGGATAGCTTCAAAACCGGCAGACTGACCCACGACGTTAATGAAGTGTTACAGCAACCGATACTGCAAGGTACTCTGGCCGGAATTGGCTGGCAGTGGGTCAATGTAGCTTACTTGATTGGTGGATTAATCATGTTAAATCGCAAAGTGATTGGCTGGCAAATCCCGACCGCATTTATCCTTGTACTGGGAAGTTGTGCTTTGCTCAGTTGGCTTATCGATCCGAGCCGTTATTCACCTCCTTTATTACAAATCCTTTCCGGCGCAACCATGTTAGGTGCATTTTTTATTGCGACAGATCCTGTCAGCGCATCAACTACACCGAAAGGTCGTCTAATTTATGGCGCCATAATTGGTTTGCTGATTTGGATTATTCGTGTCTATGGTGGTTATCCGGATGCCGTGGCTTTCGCTGTTTTATTGGCAAATATCTGCGTACCACTTATCGACAATTACACACAACCCCGTGCTTACGGCCATAAATAAGGGAGCTGTCATGTTAGAAACTATGCGACGTCACGGTATTACCCTCGCAATTTTTGCCGCTTGTACCACCGGGTTAACGGCAATTGTTTATTCATTGACAAAAGACCGGATTGCAGAACAAGCAGCGTTACAACATAAGGTATTATTAGATCAGGTTGTTCCTCCTGCGCTGTATGATAACAACATGCTAAATGAATGTTATCTGGTAACAGCAGATGCTTTAGGTAATCAACAACCCCATCGTCTCTATCTGGCACGTAAAAATGGAACTCCGGTTGCTGCTGCAATAGAAAGCACTGCACCCGATGGCTATTCAGGGGCTATCCAACTACTGGTCGGGGCAGATTTTTCTGGCAAGGTACTCGGTGTGCGTGTTACCGAACATCATGAAACTCCGGGGTTAGGGGATAAAATTGATACCCGCATATCCGATTGGATCTCTGTTTTTTCTGGCAAGAAAATCACTTCCAATAATGATCCTCATTGGGCAGTTAAAAAAGATGGCGGGGAATTTGACCAGTTTACGGGAGCAACCATCACTCCTCGTGCTGTTGTCAATACAGTGAAACGGACAGCTCTCTATATGGAAACCATGCCAGCACAACTTTCTTCATTATCCACATGTGGAACAAAATAAATGAGTGAAACTAAAAACCTATTTCTTCAGGGGTTATGGAAAAACAACTCCGCATTAGTACAGCTTTTAGGACTTTGTCCCCTTTTAGCAGTCTCTTCTACTGCCACTAATGCACTGGGACTGGGATTGGCAACAACACTGGTTCTGTTGAGCACCAACATCGCCGTATCAGCTTTACGCCGTTGGGTTCCTCACGAAATCCGTATTCCTATTTATGTGATGATCATTGCATCTGTTGTCAGTGCCGTTCAGATGTTAATCAATGCCTTTGCATTCGGATTATATGAATCATTGGGGATTTTTATCCCGCTAATTGTGACTAACTGTATCGTTATCGGACGTGCGGAAGCCTACGCATCAAAAAACTCAATCTATCACTCAGCGCTTGATGGTATTGCAATGGGTCTTGGTGCAACATTTGCCCTATTTGTGCTTGGCGCCATGCGTGAAATCCTGGGTAATGGCACACTTTTCGACGGTGCAGATCTATTATTAGGGAGTTGGGCTAAATCATTACGTATTGAAATTGTGCATATGGATTCCCCATTCCTGCTAGCCATCTTACCACCAGGTGCATTTATTGGATTAGGTTTGATGCTGGCCGGGAAATATATCATTGATGAACGAATTAAAAGCCGTACAGATGCTAAAACACGTCGCTATGACAACATAGAAAAAGGCTGCGATAGCCGTATCACAAGAGGATAAAGGCGTAATCAGGTATGAATAAACAAAAACGGGTCGAAATTTTAACCCGCTTACGGGATAACAACCCTAATCCAACGACTGAATTGGTTTTCAATTCACCATTTGAACTGCTGATTTCAGTATTGCTGTCAGCACAAGCAACAGACGTCAGCGTCAATAAGGCAACGGCAAGACTTTATCCGGTTGCCAATACGCCACAAGCCATCCTTAATTTGGGCGTCGATGGCTTAAAAGAGTATATAAAGACTATCGGGTTATATAACACTAAAGCCGAGAACGTGATTAAAACCTGCCGGCTCTTGCTGGAAAAGCATCAAGGCGAAGTACCGGAAGATCGCGCAGCGCTCGAAGCATTACCGGGCGTCGGTCGTAAGACAGCCAATGTTGTTTTGAACACGGCCTTTGGCTGGCCGACAATAGCTGTTGATACCCATATTTTCCGTGTCAGCAATCGGACTCAATTTGCTCCGGGAAAAAATGTTGATGAAGTCGAAAAAAAGCTATTGCAAGTTGTACCTGATGAATTCAAAGTAGATTGCCACCATTGGTTAATTTTACATGGTCGTTATACCTGTATTGCCCGTAAACCACGCTGTGGATCTTGTATTATTGAAGATCTGTGCGAATATGCGGATAAAACTGAGTAATACATCTCTCCTATTAACTCCCGCCTGATCTGGCGGGAGTTAGCCCTAATTTACAGAGAAACAACAATTTCCCTGATCCGCTGTTGGGGATTATCCACCATGATTTGCAGTACAGTGAGCAAATAGTCAATGTGCCGTTCTATGGTCGATTGGTCAAACAGGGCGGTGGCATAACTTACCGCTCCGGCAACTATGCCATTCTCTTCAAAAAACTCTATTTCGAGATCATAGTTGGTAATATTTAAATCATGAGCAATTGATGACGCTGTCAGCCCCGGCAATGTCCAGTCAGAATCTTCATAATCCTGCCAGGCAAATACGACCTGACACAACGGTATATGGTCTAGCTGGCGTGACGGTTGTACAATTTCCATCATCTGTTCAAACGGCAAATCCTGATGCGCCTGTGCCGCTAGCGTGGTTTGCCGCACTTGTGCCAGCAACTCCGCTACCGTCAACTCACCCGAAACTCTTGTGCGTAACGCCAGTGTATTCACGAAGAATCCAATTAATGGCTCCACTTCCTGACGACTACGGCCAGAACTGTGGGTTCCAACAATAATATCCTCCTGACCGGACAAACGCGATAAGACCACCGTCCAGGCGGACAATAATGTCATAAATAACGTGACATTGTGCTGTACACTCAGACGCTTCAAGGCGGTTATTAATTCCACATTCAAATTGATGGGTAAAACTTGACCGGCAAACGACTGCTCCGATGGGCGTGGCCGATCTGTCGGTAAATTCAGCAGAGTCGGTGCATCAGCCAACGCCGTGCGCCAATAGTCAACTTGCTTCTGCATATGTTCGGAAGAAAACCACTGCCGCTGCCAGACTGCATAATCAGGGTACTGGATCGCCAGCACGGGTAAAGGATTCGGTTGCCCGGCCAGAAAAGCCGTATAGAGCGAGTTCAGTTCATCTATTAGTACCTTCACTGACCAACCATCGGAAATAATATGGTGCTGGGTCAGCAAAAACTGATAGTCGTCATCCGCCAACTGGATAAGCCTCGTCCGAACAAGCGGCCCCTGGCTGAGATCGAATGGCGCATACACCTCCTCAGTACGCAGTCGTTTTAACTCTGTTTCGGCATCCTGGCACCCACGCAGGTCATGATGAACCAACGGCAGCCCACGATCTGCCGCCAGCAGGCGAACCTGAGGCTGACCGTCAACAGAAACAAAGACCGAGCGCAGGGCTTCATGACGAGCAAATAACACATCCAGTGCCTGCTGCCAGGCTGCAATATCCAGTTGTCCACGCAAATGTAACACGAGCGGCATATTATAGTGTTCACTGGCACCTTTAAATTGCGTCAGAAGCCACATGCGCTCTTGAACGAATGACAGTGGCAATCCCCCCTCACGGGAGACAGGCAAGATAGGAGGCAATGTACTTTGTTGATCAAACCGAATATGAAGTTTTTCAGCCAGAGCTGCCAAAGAAGGGGAGTTAAACAGCTCACTCAGTGGCAAATCCATCTCTAAAGCCGCTATCCGGTTCATTACTTGCATCGCCAGCAATGAATGGCCGCCCAGTGCAAAGAAATTATCATGCCGACTAATTTGCTCGACGCCTAAGACCTCCTGCCAAATCGCTGCCAATGCGATTTCCATTTCCCCCTGCGGGGCTTCATAGATCTGCCGGACAAAGGCGTCGCCGTCCGGGGCCGGCAGGCTCCGGCGATCCAGCTTGCCGTTCGGGGTCTGCGGGAAACTGTCCAGACGGACAAAGGCCGCCGGCACCATATAATCCGGCAACACTGCACTCAGGTGAGTGCGCAGGCGGTTAACCAGTGTTTCATCAGCTTCCGCCACGATATAGGCTACCAGCCGTTTACCCTGCCCGTCATCCCGTGCCAGCACGACCGCCTCCTGCACCGCCGGGTGTGTCAGTAAACGGGTTTCAATTTCCCCCGGTTCAATGCGGAAGCCGCGGATTTTCACCTGCTGGTCGTTACGACCCAAGAATTCCAGACTGCCGTCCGGCCGGTAACGGGCCATATCCCCGGTACGGTACATCCGGGCACCCGATACGGGGCTAAAGGGATCAGGAATAAACCGTGCTTCACTTAAGCCGGGCTGGTTCAGATACCCCCGCGCGACCCCTACCCCACCGATATAGATTTCCCCCACACTGCCTAACGGCACCGGTTGCCCGTGGCTGTCCAGCAGATAAATGCGGGTATTGCTGAGCGGCCGGCCGATAGAACGATCATCGTCCGAAGAGAAGACTTCTTGACAGGTGGCGGTCACGGTATTTTCCGTCGGGCCATAAGCGTCTAATAACCGGGGACGGTGACCCGCCTGGGCAAACCAGTCCTGAAGGGCTTTTTTCTGCACGGCCTCACTGCCGATGATAACCAGCCGGAGCACGTCCGGCAGCACTAATCCCGGTTCTCTGGCAGCCAGTTCAGACCAGAATAATGTCGGCAGGAACAGCACCGTGATACGGTTTTCCCGGACCAAAGTAATAAATTCCGGCATAGAAGCCAGCCAGCTATCATCGCGGATCACCAGCGTGGCGCCATGACATAATGAGGAGAAACACTCCTCAACGGCGACATCAAAGGCAAACGCCGCAAACTGCAACACCCGGTCCTGCGCCGTCACACCATACCGTTCATTGACACCCAGCGTACGGTGATAAATCGCCTGATGCTCGACCATCACCCCTTTTGGCTGCCCGGTTGAGCCGGAGGTGTAAATCACATAGGCCAGATTTTGCGGTGTTAACGTGGAAACCTGTGGGTTACTGTCCGGTTGATCCGGCAACACCGTCGGGTCAAGAACGGCCCACTCAGCCAGCACCTTGTCACCCAAAATAGACTGCCCGGCCCTATCCGCTAATATCACCGATGGCGCACTGTCATTCAGGATATACGCCAGCCGCTCTGCCGGGTAGGTTATATCGAGTGGCACATAAGCCCCACCGGCTTTCAGTACCGCCAAAAGAGATATGATCATAGACGGGGAGCGTGCCACACAAATCGCGACCCGTTGCTCCGGCTCCACCCCTGACTCAATCAACTGATGCGCCAGCCGGTTAGCGCGGGCATTTAATTCGGCGTAACTGAGTGTGTGTCCTTGATACTCCAGTGCCGTGGCCTGCGGGGTGCGCTCTGCCTGCTGTTCAAACCACCGATGTATACACAAGGCCGCAGGATACGGGGTCTCCGTCCTGTTCCAGGTGGTTAATAATAAGGTACGCTCCGTTTGCGGCAGAATTTCTAATGCCCGTACCGGGGTTTCCGGGACTTTTTCCAGCGCGTCCACCAGACTTTCCAGTGCCTGCTGCATATAGCCCCATATCCGCTCCGGTTCAAACGGCGGCACCACACTTGCCGTCAAGCCCAGCACCTCACCAAAATCCTCCACCGACAGCCCAAAGGGGTAGTTGGTCCGTTCCTGGCCGTCTAAAAATTCAATGCCTTCAAATGGTTCATCCGACGACGCTGAGAGACTATTGTGCCGGTAATTGAGCAAAGCGCTAAAGAGCGGCGTACCGCGTTCAACCCCGCTACACTGTTGCGCCAGCGCCAGTGACGCATGCTCATGGGTTAATAATCCCGCCAGCCGGTGATGGGCGGCCTGCACGCTATCCCGTACCGGGGTGTCATCCATATCCAGCCGTAACGGCAGGGTATTAATAAACAGGCCCATTCCCCCCTCTGTTCCATCTCCGCCGGTCATACGCCCAAACAGTACGGTGCCGAACACCACATTTTCTTGTCCGCTACTGCGCGCCAACACCTGGGCCCAGGCCAGATGACACAACGCCGCCAGACTCACCCCCTGCTGCCGGGCCTGACGGCGCAAACGGTCATTCAGTTCTGGTGACAGCAGCCGGTAATATTCCCTTTCCTGCGTTCCATCCAGATGGACGTCCGCCAGCCCGAATGGCAGGGTCGGCTCCGTCACGTCCGCCAGCATCCCGGTAAAGAAAGCAGTATGGGCTGCCTGACTCACGCCCAACCGGGCCTGTGCCACCAGATTGCGGAACGGTACGGGCACAGCCAGGCTCTGCTCTTGCCCTGTCAGATAAGCCTGCACTTCACGGTGCATCACTTCCACCGTTTCATGGTCACCAATCAGGTGATGGTGCAATTCCAGCAAGCACCAGCGGCCATCGGTTTCCTGCGCCACCACAAAATGCAGTAACGGCGCCTGACTCAAATCAAGACGATAATGGCGTGGATCAAAACGCTGACTTAACTGGTCCATAACCGGGCCATCAGCCGGATCCAGTGTCAATTCTGTTACGGATAAGGGGGCCTGACGCCAGACAACCTGCACTGGCACAGACACGCCCTGCCAGATAAAGGCGGTACGTAAAATATCGTGCCGGTCGACTATCCGTTGCATTGCTGCCAGATAACGATCCAGCAACGCGCGGTCAGAAAATGCGGTCCGGCCACTTAACAGGTAGGTATCTCCTTCCTGTTCCAATACATGGTGGAACAAAATCCCGTCCTGCAACGGCGATAAGGCATAGATATCCTGAATATTTGCCACGCCGCCCGGCACCTGTCTGACAAGATGGTCAATGTCCGCCTGGGTTAAATCCACCAACGGCAACATCGCCGGGGTCAGTTGCTGCGTTTCGGGGGTTATCATATTCGGTGGGATTTCGATAGCCCGGTGCTGCCCCACTGTTTGCGCCAGATCGGACAACACCGGCGACCGGAACAACGCCCGCGCTGTCAGTGCTAATCCCTGCTGACGCAGGCGTTCAATCATACGTACCGCAAGCAAGGAGTGCCCCCCCAGCGCAAAGAAGCTGTCATGACGGCTGATTGGCTCAATACCCAGTAATTCCCCCCAAATCGCTGCCAGCGTCATTTCGGTTGCCCCCTGTGGCGCTTCATACGCCTGCCGGGCAAAGGCGTCGCCGTCCGGGGCCGGCAAAGCACGGCGATCCAGTTTGCCGTTTGGTGTCAATGGCAACGCGTCCAGACGGACAAAAGCCGCCGGCACCATATAATCCGGTAACACCGTACTCAGATGAGTACGCAGGTTGTTAACCAGCATTTCATCGGCTTCTGCTGCCCCCGTTTCCGCCACGATATAGGCCACCAGCCGTTTACCCTGCCCGTCATCCCATGCCAGCACGATCGTCTCCTTCACCGCCGGGTGTTCCAGCAAGCGGGTTTCAATTTCTCCCGGCTCAATGCGGAAGCCGCGGATTTTCACCTGCTGGTCGTTACGGCCCAAGAATTCCAGGCTACCATCCGACTGGTAACGGGCCATATCGCCGGTGCGGTACATCCGGGCACCTGAGACAGGGCTAAAGGGATCGGGGATAAACCGTGCTTCACTTAAAATTGGCTGATTCAGATACCCCCGCGCTACCCCTACACCACCGATATAGATTTCCCCCACACCGCCTAACGGCACCGGTTGCCCGTGGCTGTCCAGCAGGTAAATGCAGGTATTGCTGAGCGGCCGGCCGATAGAACGGTCATCCTCAGGGGAGACAACTGCTTGACAGGTGGCGGTGACGGTATTTTCCGTTGGGCCATAGGCGTTTAATAACCGCGGACGGTGACCCGCCTGGGCAAACCAATTCTGAAGGGCTGTTTTTTGCACCGCTTCACTGCCGATAATAACCAGCCGGAGCGCGTCCGGCAGCACTAATCCCGGTTCTCTGGCAGCCAGTTCAGACCAGAATAATGTCGGCAGAAACAGCACCGTAATACGGTTTTCGCGGGTTAAGGTAATAAATTCCGGTATGGATGACAGCCAGCTATCATCGCGGATCACCAGCGTGGCGCCATGACATAATGAGGAGAAACACTCCTCAACGGCGACATCAAAGGCAAACGCCGCAAACTGCAACACCCGGTCCTGCGCCGTCACACCATACCGTTCATTGACGCCCAGCGTGCGGTGATAAATCGCCTGATGCTCGACCATCACCCCTTTTGGCTGCCCGGTAGAGCCGGAGGTGTAAATCACATAGGCCAGATTTTGCGGTGTTAACGTGGTAACCCGTGGGTTACTGTCCGGTTGATCCGGCAACATCGCCGGATCCAGTACCGTCAACCCGGCCAGTACCTCATCACTCAGTGCAGCTTGCCCGGCCCGGTCTGCCACTACCACGGATGGCGTGCTATCACTCAGGATATAGATCAGACGCTCTGCCGGATAGGTTGTGTCGAGTGGCACATAAGCCCCACCGGCTTTCAGTACCGCCAACAGGGACACTACCATGGCCGGTGAGCGTGTCACACAAATCGCGACCCGTTGCTCCGGCCCGATCCCTAACGCAATCAACTGATGGGCCAGCCGGTTAGCCCAGGCATTGAGTTCGGCGTAACTGAGTGTTTGTCCTTGATATTCCAGTGCTATGGCCTGCGGAGTGTTCTGTACCTGCAGTTCAAATAACTGATGAATACATAACGCCGCAGGATACGGGGTTTCCGTCCTGTTCCAGGTGGTTAATAATAAGGTACGCTCTGTTTGCGGCAGAATGTCCAATGCCCGCACCGGCATAGCCGGGGTGTGCTCCAGCGCGTCCGCCAGACTTTCCAGTGCCTGCTGCATATAGCCCCATATCCGCTCTGGCTCAAACGGCGGCACCACACTTGCCGTCAAGCCCAGCGCCTCACCAAAATCCTCCACCGACAGCCCAAAGGGGTAGTTGGTGCGTTCCTGGCCGTCTAAAAATTCAATGCCTTCAAATGGTTCATCCGACGACGCTGAGAGACTATTGTGCCGGTAATTGAGCAAAGCGCTAAAGAGCGGCGTACCGCGTTCAACCCCGCTACACTGTTGCGCCAGCGCCAGTGACGCATGCTCATGGGTTAATAATCCCGCCAGCCGGTGATGGGCGGCCTGCACGCTATCCCGTACCGGGGTGTCATCCATATCCAGCCGTAACGGCAGGGTATTAATAAACAGGCCCATTCCCCCCTCTGTTCCATCTCCGCCGGTCATACGCCCAAACAGTACGGTGCCGAACACCACATTTTCTTGTCCGCTACTGCGCGCCAACACCTGGGCCCAGGCCAGATGACACAACGCCGCCAGACTCACCCCCTGCTGCCGGGCCTGACGGCGCAAACGGTCATTCAGTTCTGGTGACAGCAGCCGGTAATATTCCCTTTCCTGCGTTCCATCCAGATGGACGTCCGCCAGCCCGAATGGCAGGGTCGGCTCCGTCACGTCCGCCAGCATCCCGGTAAAGAAAGCAGTATGGGCTGCCTGACTCACGCCCAACCGGGCCTGTGCCACCAGATTGCGGAACGGTACGGGCACAGCCAGGCTCTGCTCTTGCCCTGTCAGATAAGCCTGCACTTCACGGTGCATCACTTCCACCGTTTCATGGTCACCAATCAGGTGATGGTGCAATTCCAGCAAGCACCAGCGGCCATCGGTTTCCTGCGCCACCACAAAATGCAGTAACGGCGCCTGACTCAAATCAAGACGATAATGGCGTGGATCAAAACGCTGACTTAACTGGTCCATAACCGGGCCATCAGCCGGATCCAGTGTCAATTCTGTTACGGATAAGGGGGCCTGACGCCAGACAACCTGCACTGGCACAGACACGCCCTGCCAGATAAAGGCGGTACGTAAAATATCGTGCCGGTCGACTATCCGTTGCATTGCTGCCAGATAACGATCCAGCAACGCGCGGTCAGAAAATGCGGTCCGGCCACTTAACAGGTAGGTATCTCCTTCCTGTTCCAATACATGGTGGAACAAAATCCCGTCCTGCAACGGCGATAAGGCATAGATATCCTGAATATTTGCCACGCCGCCCGGCACCTGTCTGACAAGATGGTCAATGTCCGCCTGGGTTAAATCCACCAACGGCAACATCGCCGGGGTCAGTTGCTGCGTTTCGGGGGTTATCATATTCGGTGGGATTTCGATAGCCCGGTGCTGCCCCACTGTTTGCGCCAGATCGGACAACACCGGCGACCGGAACAACGCCCGCGCTGTCAGTGCTAATCCCTGCTGACGCAGGCGTTCAATCATACGTACCGCAAGCAAGGAGTGCCCCCCCAGCGCAAAGAAGCTGTCATGACGGCTGATTGGCTCAATACCCAGTAATTCCCCCCAAATCGCTGCCAGCGTCATTTCGGTTGCCCCCTGTGGCGCTTCATACGCCTGCCGGGCAAAGGCGTCGCCGTCCGGGGCCGGCAAAGCCCGGCGATCCAGTTTGCCGTTTGGTGTCAATGGCAACGCGTCCAGACGGACAAAAGCCGCCGGCACCATATAATCCGGTAACACCGTACTCAGATGAGTACGCAGGCTGTTAACCAGCATTTCATCGGCTTCTGCTGCCCCCGTTTCCGCCACATATAGGCCACCAGCCGTTTACCCTGCCCGTCATCCCATGCCAGCACGATCGTCTCACTTCACCGCCGGGTGTTCCAGCAAGCGGGTTTCAATTTCCCCCGGTTCAATGCGGAAGCCGCGGATTTTCACCTGCTGGTCGTTACGGCCCAGAATTCCAGATTACCATCCGACTGGTAACGGGCCAAATCGCCGGTGCGGTACATCCGGGCATCCGGGGTATCACTAAACGGATCGATAAGGAACCGTTCTTCACTTTAACTCAGGCGATTCAGATAGCCACGGCTACCCCTCTCCCCCCACATAAATTTCACCACACACCCCCAACGGCACCGGCTGACCATGACTATCCAGCAAATAAACCCGGGTATTGGCTATAGGCCGGCCAATGGGGAGCGGATCATGCCCTCTTCCAGTGCCTCAATGGATACATTGTTGTAAAGGTAGTGCCTTCCGTCGGGCCATAGGCGCCTAATAACCGCGGTTGCGGTGGACGCCTGTTTCAGTAATTCTGCAAGGGCTGCGGTTTGCAGTCGCTTCACCGCCGAAATAACCAGCCGTTTTTATCTGCGGCAGCACCCCGGTTCTCTGGCAGCCAGTTCAGACCAGTTAAATGTCGGCAGAAACAGCACCGTAATACGGTTTTCGCGGGTTAAGGTAATAAATTCCGGTATGGATGACAGCCAGCTATCATCGCGGATCACCAGCGTGGCGCCATGACATAATGAGGAGAAACACTCCTCAACGGCGACATCAAAGGCAAACGCCGCAAACTGCAACACCCGGTCCTGCGCCGTCACACCATACCGTTCATTGACGCCCAGCGTGCGGTGATAAATCGCCTGATGCTCGACCATCACCCCTTTTGGCTGCCCGGTAGAGCCGGAGGTGTAAATCACATAGGCCAGATTTTGCGGTGTTAACGTGGTAACCCGTGGGTTACTGTCCGGTTGATCCGGCAACATCGCCGGATCCAGTACCGTCAACCCGGCCAGTACCTCATCACTCAGTGCAGCTTGCCCGGCCCGGTCTGCCACTACCACGGATGGCGTGCTATCACTCAGGATATAGATCAGACGCTCTGCCGGATAGGTTGTGTCGAGTGGCACATAAGCCCCACCGGCTTTCAGTACCGCCAACAGGGACACTACCATGGCCGGTGAGCGTGTCACACAAATCGCGACCCGTTGCTCCGGCCCGATCCCTAACGCAATCAACTGATGGGACAGCCGGTTAGCCCAGGCATTGAGTTCGGCGTAACTGAAGGTTTGTCCTTGATATTCCAGTGCTATGGCCTGCGGAGTGTTCTGTACCTGCAGTTCAAATAACTGATGAATACATAACGCCGCAGGATACGGGGTTTCCGTCCTGTTCCAGGTGGTTAATAATAAGGTACGCTCTGTTTGCGGCAGAATGTCCAATGCCCGCACTGGCATAGCCGGGGTGTGCTCCAGCGCGTCCGCCAGACTTTCCAGTGCCTGCTGCATATAGCCCCATATCCGCTCTGGCTCAAACGGCGGCACCACACTTGCCGTCAAGCCCAGCGCCTCACCAAAATCCTCCACCGACAGCCCAAAGGGGTAGTTGGTGCGTTCCTGGCCGTCTAAAAATTCAATGCCTTCAAATGGTTCATCCGACGACGCTGAGAGACTATTGTGCCGGTAATTGAGCAAAGCGCTAAAGAGCGGCGTACCGCGTTCAACCCCGCTACACTGTTGCGCCAGCGCCAGTGACGCATGCTCATGGGCAAGTAATCCCGCCAGCCGGTGATGGACGGCCTGTACGCTGTCTTGTACCGGGGTGTCATCCATATCCAGCCGTAACGGCAGAGTATTAATAAACAAGCCCATTCCTCCCTCTGTTCCTTCGCCGCTGGTCATACGTCCAAATAATACGGTGCCGAACACCACTCTTTCTTGTCCGCTACTGCGCGCCAACACCTGAGCCCAGGCCAGATGACACAACGCCGCCAAACTGACCCCCTGCTGCCGGGCCTGACGGCGCAGACGGTCATTCAGTTCCGGTGTCAGCAGCCGGTAACATTCTCTTTCCTGCGTTCCATCCAGATGGACGTCCGCCAGCCCGAATGGCAGGGTCGGCTCCGTCACGTCCGCCAGCATCTCGGTAAAGAAACGGGTATAGGCTGCCTGACTGACGCCCAACCGGGCCTGCGCCACCAGATTACGGAACGGCACCGGCGCAGGCAGGCTTGCCTCTTGCCCTGTCAGGTAAGCCTGCACTTCACGGTGCATCACTTCCAGCGTTTCATGGTCACCAATCAGGTGATGCAGTAATTGCAGGGCAATCCAACGGCCATCCGTTTCCTGCGCCACCACAAAGCGCAATAATGGTGCATCGCTCAGGTTAAGACGATAATGACTGACGTTAAAACGGGCCGCCAATTGGCGGCTCACGGGTCCCTCTGCCGGATCCAGTATCAGTTCAGTCACGGATAAGAGGGCGTGACGCCAGACAACCTGTACTGGCACGGACACCCCTTGCCAGATAAAGGCGGTGCGTAAAATATCATGACGGTCAATCATCCGTTGCATTGCTGCCAGATAACGATCCAGCAAAGACCGATCAGCAAACGCCATCTGACCACTTAACAGGTAAGGATCCCCTTCTTGTGCCAGTAAATGGTGGAATAAGATCCCGTCCTGCAACGGCGATAAGGCATAGATATCCTGAATATTTGCCACGCCGCCCGGCACCTGTCCTACAATGTAGTCAATATCCGCCTGCGTTAAATCCACCAGCGGTAACATCGCCGGAGTCAGTTGTTTTGTCGCGGGGGTAATCACATTCGGCGGAATTTCGATGGCCTGATGCTGCCTCACTGTTTGCGCCAGATCGGACAACACGGGCGACCGGAACAACGCCCGCGCTGTCAGTGCTAATCCCTGCTGACGCAGGCGTTCAATCATACGTACCGCAAGCAAGGAGTGGCCCCCCAGCGCAAAGAAACTGTCATGGCGGCTGACCTGCTCCATACCGAGTAATTCACGCCAAATCGCCGCCAACGTCATTTCGGTTTCTCCCTGCGGGGCTGCATAGACTTGCCGGGCAAAGGCATCTTCATCCGGTGCCGGCAATGCCCGGCGATCCAGCTTACCGTTTAGCGTTAAGGGAAACGCATCCAGACGCACAAAAGCCGCTGGCACCATATAATCCGGTAAAGTCGCGCTCAAATGCGTTCTCAGGCTGTTCGCCAGTTCCTTCTCCTCTTGCGCAACCACATAAGCCACCAGCCATTTTTCAGCGCCATCACCCAGTGCCAGTACTGCCGCCTCACGCACTGCCGGATACTCTGTCAGCCGGGTTTCAATTTCCTCAGGTTCAATACGGAAACCGCGAATTTTCATCTGCTGGTCATTACGGCCGAGGAACTCCAGATTGCTGTCTAGCCGGTAACGCGCCAAATCTCCGGTGCGGTACATTCGCGCATCTGGGGTATCATTAAACGGATCGATAAGGAACCGTTCGGCCGTTAACTCAGGTCGGTTCAGATAGCCACAGGCTACGCCGTCTCCCCCCACATAAATCTCACCAGTCACCCCCAACGGTACGGGCTGACCATGACTATCCAACAAATAAACCCGGGTATTGGCGATAGGCCGGCCAATGGGGAGCCGGATCATGCCCTCTTCCAGTGCCTCAATAGGATACATTGTTGTAAAGGTAGTGCCTTCTGTCGGGCCATAAGCCTGCAACAGTTGTTGCGGTGGACGATGTTTCAGTACTTGAGCAATCAGCGGTAAGTCGGGGATATCACCGCCAAAAATCAGCGTTTTTATCTGCGGCAGCACCGGGGACAACTCTACCACCAGCCGGTTAAATAGCCCGATGGTCAGCCACAAGATCGTGATACGATGGGTCTGCAAAGCCCGGACTAACTCCGCCGACGTCAATAAAGTGGTGTGATCAATGACTACCAATGCCCCTCCGTTGAGCAACGGCGCCCAGACTTCAAAGGTACTGGCATCAAACGCCGGATTCGCGGTAAAAGCCACTCGATCATCCTGCTCAATGGCCGCGTAACCATTATTGATGACCAGCCGAACCACGGCACGATGTGGCACCAGCACGCCTTTTGGTGTCCCGGTGGAACCGGAGGTGTACATGATATAGGCCAATGCCGTGCTGGCACACGGTAAGTCAGGGTTAATACTATTTTTCTCGTTGGCTTGCTCACTCGTCGTCTTATCCTCATCGGAAAGACGAAGCAGCGGTACAATCAGGTTAGCCGGGATCGCTGTCTGTGTATCGGTGAGTAACAGTTTGGCAGTACAGTCATTGATCAGCCAGTTTTTCCGCTCATCGGGCATCCTGGGATCGAGGGGAACGTAAGCTGCACCGGCTTTAAGCACGGCCAGTTGCGCCACGACCAGCATGATGGAGCGCTCAAACAGCAGCACAATAGGATCGCCGGGGCAAACACCTTGTCTGATTAACTGATGAGCCAACTGATTCGCCTGTGTATTCAGCTCACTGTAGTTCAGGACCTTATCGCCCGCTATCAGGGCTGTCGCTTGCGGCGTTTTTACCACCTGCTGTTCAAACAATTGATGAATACACAAGGCCGCAGGATACGGGGTTTCCGTTGTGTTCCAGGTAGTTAATAATAAAGTCCGCTCCGCTTGTGGCAAGATATTCAATGCCCGTACCGGGGTTTCCGGGGCTTGTTCCAGTGCGTCCACCAGACTTTCCAGTGCCTGCTGCATATAACCGCATACTCGTTCCGGATCAAACGGCTGAACAACCTGAACTGTCAAGCCCAGTGCCTCACTAAAGTCTTCCACCGACAGCACAATGGGGTAGTTGGTTCGCTCTTGTCCGTCCAATAACTCAACCCCCTCCAGCGTATTATCCAACTGGTTCGATTGATCATTGTGCCGATAATTTAACAGGGCACTAAAAAGGGGCGTACCGCGTTCAACACCGCTACACTGCTGCGCCAGCGCCAGTGACGCATGCTCATGGGTTAACAATCCCGCCAGCCGGCGATGGGTGGCCTGTACACTGTCCCGTAGCGGGGTGTCATCCATATCCAACCGCAACGGCAGAGTATTGATAAACAAACCCATTCCTCCCTCTGTCCCTTCACTGCCAGCCATGCGCCCAAACAGCACGGTGCCGAACACCACTTTTTCCTGTCCACTGGTGCGTGACAATACCTGCGCCCAGGCCAGATGGCATAGCGCCGCCAAACTGACGCCCAAACGCCGTGCCTGGCTGCGCAGGCGGTCATTCAATTCCGGGGCCAGCATCCGGTGAGATTCTGTTATCTGTGAGCCATCGCGATGCACCTCCGCCAACCCAAACGGCAGCGTCGGCTCTTCCACCTCCGCTAACATCTCGGTAAAGAAACGGGTATGGGCGGCCTGACTCACGCCCAACCGGGCCTGCGCCACCAGATTACGGAATGGCACAGGCGCAGCCAGGCTCGCCTCTTGCCCCATCAGGCAGGCCTGCACTTCACGGTGCATCACTTCCAACGTTTCATGGTCGCCAATCAGGTGATGCAGTAATTGCAGGACTATCCAACGTCCATCCGTTTCCTGCGCCACCACAAAGCGCAATAGCGGCGCGTCACTCAAGTCAAGACGATAATGACTGACGTTAAAACGGGCCGCCAGTTGGCTACTAACAGGCCCCTCAGCCGGGTCCAGTGTGAGTTCGGTGACGGACAAAACGGCTTGACGCCAGACGACCTGTACCGGTACGGATACCCCCTGCCAGATAAAGGCAGTGCGTAAAATATCGTGACGGTCGACGATCCGTTGCATCGCAGCCAGATAACGATCCAGCAACGCGCGGTCAACAAACGCCATCAGGTCACTTAACAGGTACGGATCCCCTTCCTGTGCCAGTAAGTGGTGGAACAAAATACCGTCCTGTAACGGCGATAAGGCATAAATATCCTGAATATTCGCCACACCGCCCGGCACTTGTCCGACAATGTGGTCAATATCCACCTGGGTTAAATCCACCAGCGGTAACATGGCCGGAGTCAGTTGCTGCGTATCGGGAGTAATGACATTCGGCGGAATTTCGATGGTCTGATGCTGCCCCACTGTTTGTGCCAGCTCGGACAATACCGGCGACCGGAACAACTCTCGCGCTGTCAGGGCCAATCCCTGCTGACGCAGGCGCTCAATCATACGCACCGCGAGCAGGGAATGACCGCCCAATGCAAAGAAATTATCATGCCGGCTGATCGATTCAATGCCTAAAATTCCCGCCAAATCGCTGCCAACGCGATTTCTATTTCCCCCTGCGGGGCTTCATAGGTTTGCCGGGCAAAGGCATCATCATCTGGAGCCGGCAGCGCCCGGCGATCCAGCTTACCGTTTGGTGTTAATGGAAACGCATCCAGACGCACAAAAGCCGCCGGCACCATATAATCCGGCAACACCGCACTCAAATGGGTACGCAGGCGGTTGACCAACGCCTCATCCGCCTCGGCCACCACATAGGCCACCAGCCGTTTGTCCTGCCCATCTCCCCCTTGCACCAGCGGCCTCACGCACCGCCGGGTACTCAACCAGCCGGGCTTCAATTTCCCCCGGTTCAATGCGGAAGCCCCGAATTTTCACCTGCTGGTCATTACGGCCGAGAAACTCCAGATTACCGTCCGGCCGATAACGGGCTAAATCCCCGGTACGGTACATGCGCGCATCCGGCCTATCACTGAACGGATCGAGAAGAAAACGTTCAGCGGTTAATTCAGGCCGGTTCAGGTAACCCCGCGCCACCCCTACCCCACCAATATACAGCTCACCCACCGCCCCCAGCGGCACCGGCTGACCACACTTATCCAGCAAATAAATCCGGGTATTCGCCGCTGGACGCCCGATAGGCACCGCAGTATCGGTATAGTCTGACGGGCACCGCCAGGTCGTGGCACACACCGTTATCTCGGTCGGGCCATAGGCATTAAACAAGGTGACCCGGCCACACAACGCCTGGATTAACGCCCTGCTGGGCGCTTCGCCCCCCAATATCAATGTGGGTTTGACCGTTAATGCCGGTATATCCGCCCCGTCATGCAGCAGGGCCGGTTCAAGACAAGCATGTGTCATCGCCTGAGCTTCCAGGTAATGCCATAACGCGGTCGGGTTCTGACGCACGTGGTCGGCGGGAATGTCCAGCGTAGCGCCACTGTACAGTGCCATCATGATTTCCCAGACACTGGCATCAAAACTTAATGAAGCAAACTGCAACACCCGGCTTTCCGTGCCAATCAATTGCGTGATTTTCTCCTGGATCAGGTTAACTAACCCACGATGCTCAACCATCACGCCTTTTGGTGTGCCGGTCGAACCGGAAGTGTAAATCACGTACGCCAGATGGTGTGAAGTCAATACCGGTATCTGCGGATTACTATCTGGCTGGTCAAACCGGGTATTCGGGTCAAGTACGTTTCGTTCCGCCAGTGCGGGTTCACCCAATGCTGACCGGCCAAAACGGTCTGCCAGCACTATCGCCGGGGCCGTATCCCTCAGATTGTCGGCCAGACGCTCTCCCGGATAAGCCGGGTCCAGCGGTACATAGGCTCCACCGGCTTTTAAGACGGCCAGCACCCCGACCACCATGGCCGGGGAGCGTGACACACAAATGGCGACCCGTTGCTCCGGCGCTACCCAGTTCAATCAACTGATGCGCCAGCCGGTTAGCGCGGGCATTTAATTCGGCATAACTGAGTGTCTGGTCTTCATACACCAGTGCCGTGGCCTGTGGGTTTTCTCTGCCTGTTGTTCAAACAACTGGTGAATACATAACGTCTCAGGATAGGCGGTTTCCGTCATATTCCAGGTTTCCAATAACAATGTACGTTCTGCTTCTGGCAGGATGTCCAATGCCCGTACCGGGGTTTCCGGGGCCTGTTCCAGCGCATCCACCAGACTTTCCAGTGCCTGCTGCATATAGCCGCATATCCGTTCTGGCTCAAATGGCTGCACTATTTGTACTGTCAGGCCCAGTGCTTCGCCAAAATCCTCCACCGATAATGTTAACGGGTAGTTGGTTCGCTCCTGTCCATCAATAAACTCAATCCCCTCCAGCGTATTCATCCAACTGGTTCGATTGATCATTGTGCCGGTAATTTAACAGGGCACTAAAGAGGGGCGTACCACCTTGTAACACCACTACAACGCTGGGCCAGCGCCAATGACGCATGTTCATGTTCCAACAATCCAGCCAGCCGGCGATGGGCAGCCTGTACACTGTCCGTACCGGGGTATCATCCATATCCAATCGCAACGGCAAGGTATTAATAAACAGCCCCATGCCGCTATCTGCACCTTCACCCGCCTGCATACGCCCAAACAGCACGGTGCCAAACACCACTTTTTCCTGCCCACTGGTACGCGACAACACCTGCGCCCAGGCCAGATGACATAACGCCGCCAAACTGACGCCCAAACGCCGGGCCTGACTGCGCAGGCGGTCATTCAATTCCGGCGGCCAGCATCCGGTGAGATTCTGTCACCTGCGAGCCATCACGATGCACCTCCGTCAACCCAAACGGCAGCGTCGGCTCTTCCACCTCCGCCAACATCTCGGTAAAGAAACGGGTATGGGCTTCCTGACTCATGCCCAACCGGGCCTGCGCCACCAGATTACGGAAAGGCACCGGCGCAGGCAGGCTCTCCTCTTGCCCCGTCAGGCAGGCCTGCACTTCACGGTGCATCACTTCCAGCGTTTCATGGTCGCCAATCAGGTGATGCAGCAATTGCAGGAAGAGCCAACGGCCATCCGTTTCCTGCGCCACCACAAAGCGCAATAGCGGCGCCTCACTCAGATCAAGACGATAATGACGCGGATCAAAACGTTGCCGATTGCTGGTCTGACCGGGCCCCTCAGCCGGGTCCAATGTCAGTTCAGTCACTGATAAGGGGGCCTGACGCCAGACGACCTGTACCGGGCACGGATATAATTTGCCAGATAAAGGCGGTACGTAAAATATCGTGCCGGTCAACGACCCGTTGCATCGCTGCCAGATAACGATCCAGCAAAGCCGGTCAGCAAACGCCATCTGGTCACTCAACAGGTACGGATCCCCTTCCTGTGCCAGTAAGTGGTGGAACAAAATACCATCCTGCAACGGCGATAAGGCATAGATATCCTGAATATTGGCCACCCGCCCGGCACTTGTCCAACAATGTGTCAATATCAGCCTGGAGTTAAATCAACCAGCGGTAACATCGCCGGCGTCAGTTGCGTGTTGCCGGGGTAATGACATTCGGCGGCACCACACGATGGCCTGATGCTGCCCCAAGTTTGCGCCAGCTCGGACAACACCGGCGACTGGAACAACACGTACCGCTGTCAGCGCAATCCCTGCTGACGCAAGCGTTCAATCATACGTACCGCCAGCAATGAATGACCGCCCAACGCAAAGAAACTGTCATGTCGGCTGATCTGTTCAATACCCAGTAATTCACGCCAAATCGCCGCCAATGTCGTTTCTGTTTCTCCCTGCGGGGCTTCATAAACTTGACGGGCAAAGGCCTCTTCGTCCGGTGCCGGCAGCGCCCGGCGATCCAGCTTACCGTTTGGCGTTAATGGAAACGCATCCAGACGCACAAAAGCTGTCGGCACCATATAATCCGGTAAAACTGCGCTCAGGTGAGCGCGCAGGCTGTTCGCCAATTCCTCATCCGCTTCCGCCACCACATAGGCCACCAGCCGCTTATCCTGCCCTGCTCACCCAGCGCCAGCACCACCGATTCACGCACCATGGGGTGCTCGGCCAGCCGGGCTTCAATTTCCCCCGGTTCAATACGGAAGCCGCGAATTTTCACCTGCTGGTCATTACGGCCGAGAAATTCCAGATTACCGTCCGGCCGGTAACGGGCTAAATCCCCGGTCCGGTACATGCGCGCATCCGGGCTATCACTAAACGGATCGAGAAGGAAACGTTCAGCGGTTAATTCAGGCCGGTTCAGATAACCACGGCTACTCCCCACTCCCCCAATATAAATTTCACCGATTGCCCCCAACGGTACTGGCTGACCATGATTATCCAGCAAATAAACCCGCGTATTGGCAATAGGCCGGCCAATGGGGAGCGGGTTCTACCCTCTTCCAGCGCCTCAATAGGATATGTCGTGGTAAAGGTGGTGCCTTCCGTCGGACCATAGGCATTCAACAGTTGTTGCGGCGGACAATGTTTCAGCGTTGAATTAATCACTGCGAAAGGGCTTATCGCCGCCAAAAATGACAGCCCTTTTATCTGCGGCAGCACCGGGGATATTACTACAGCCAGCCGGTTAAAATTGCCCGGGAACCACAACACCGTGATACGATAGGTCTGTAAAGCCCGGACCACTCCACTGGACGTCAATAAATTAGTGGTGTGATCAATACCACCAGCGCACCACCGTTGCGGCGCCCAGATTTCCAAGGTACTGGCATCAAAACTCAATTGAAGCAAACTGCAACATCCGGCTCAGACGCATTAAACGACCATTTTCAGTGCATAAAGATGTTGACCAGTTGCACGATGTTCAACCATCACCCCTTTTGGTGTGCCGGTCGAACCGGAGGTGTAAATCACATACGCCAGATGCTGTGAAGTCAATACCGGTATCTGCGGATTAATCCGGCTGAATCAAACTGGACATTCGGGTCAAGCACGTTTCGTTCTGCCAATGCGTTTCACCCAATACTGCGACGTCCGGCGGTATCCGCCAGCACAATAGCAGGCTCTGATCGTCAGAATATGCGCCAGACGTTCACCCGGATAAGCCGGGTCCAGCGGTACATAGGCTCCGCCCGCTTTCAACACGGCCAACAATCCCCACCACCATTGCCGGTGAACGTGACACACAAATCGCTACCCGTTGATCCGGCGCTACGCCCAGTGTGATCAATTGATGGGCCAGCCGGTTAGCCCAGGCATTTAATTCCGCATAACTGAGATTCTGGTTCTTCATACACCAGTGCTGTGGCATCCGGGGTTTTCTCCACCTGTTGTTCAAACAACTGATGAATACATAACGTGTCAGGATACGGGGTTTCCGTCGCGTTCCAGGTTTCCAGCAACAATTTACGTTCTGCTTCTGGCAGGATGTCCAACTGCCATACCGGTGTTTCCGGGGCCTGTTCCAGGGCAGCCACCAGACTTGCAATACCTGCTGCAATAACCGATATGCCGCTTCCCGGATCAAACGGAGCCGTACCACCTTTGACTGTCAGCCCAGTGCTTCGCCAAAATCCTCCACCGATAGTTAATCGGGTAGTTGGTTAAAGCTCCTGTCCATCAAGAAACTCAATCCCCTCCATGGCGTTCATCCAATTGCCCCGGTAATTTGTCCGGTAAATTTGTGTCGGTAAAATTCTGCCAGGCAAACATCACTAAAGAGGGGTATGTTCCACCTTGTACGCCACTACACGCTGGGCCAGCGCCAATGAAACGCATGTCATGTGCAAGTAATCCCGCCAGCCGGTTTGCGGCCTGTACACTGTACGTACTGGGGTATCATCCATATCCAGCGCAACGGCAAGGTATTAATAAACAGCCCCATGCCGCTATCAGCTTCCACTTCCCGCCTGCATACGCCCAAACACTACGGTGCCGAAATCACCACTTTTGCTCCTGACCACTGGTACGCGACAACACCTGGCCCAGGCCAGATGACACAACGCCGCCATACTGACCCCCAACGCCGGGCCTGACTACGCAGACGGTCATTCAGGGCGCGTCAGCATCATCCGGTTAATTCCATGCCTGCGAACCATCACGATGCACGAGACCGTCAACCCGAACGGCAACGTCGGTTCATCTACCTCCGCCAACATTTTCCAATCAGTAAAGAAACGGGTATGCTTCCTGACTCATAACCACTGACGCTGCCTGCGCCACCAGATTACGGAAAGGCGCCGGGCAGGCAGGCTCTCCTCTTGCCCTGCCAGGTACGCCTGTACTTCACGGTGCATCACTTCCATTGTTTCATGGTCGCCAATCAGGTGATGCAGCAGTTGCAGCACAATAACGATCCTCTTCCTGTGCCAGCACAAAACGCAATAATCATCATCACTCAAATCAAGACGATAGCGACGGGATCAAAACGGGTCCCTTAACAAGATCAAACGGCCCATCAGCCGGGTTCCATTTCAGTTCATCACCGATAAGGGGCCTGACGCAGACCACCTGAACCGGATCACGGATAATCCTTGCCAGATAAAGCGGTAAGCCAGATGCAGAATATCGTGCCGATCAACTGACCTGTTGCACCGCCATCAGATAACGATCCAAAGACCGATCAGCAAAGCGCATCTGGCGACCAACAGATAGGGATCAAGCCTTCTGCCAGTAAGGTGGAACAAAATGACCACCTGCAACGGCGATAAGGCCATAGATATCCTGAATATTGGTGTCATCCCACCCGGTCAAATTGTGTCACAATGAGGTCAATCTCAGTTGAGTCAAATCAATCAACGGTAACATCTCCGGGTATTGGCGTGTTGCTGGAAGTAATCATATTCCGGCGACGTTCACCAAACTGATGCTGCCCCATCTTTGCGCAAATCAGCCAACACTGGGGATTTAAACAGTGTCACGTACACCGCCAGCTCAATGCCTAAATGACGCATCCGTTCAACCATCCGTACCGCCAGCAATGAATGACCACCCAAGGCAAAGAAATTGTCATGCCGGCTAATCTGTTCAATCCCCAACAATTCACGCCAGATAGCCGCCAGCGGCATTTCCATTTCCCCTTGTGGCGCTTCATACGTCTGACGGGCAAAGGCTTTATCGTCCGGTGCCGGCAGTGCCCGGCGATCCAGCTTACCGTTTGGTGTCAATGGAAATGCATCCAGACGGACAAAAGCGGCCGGCACCATATAATCCGGTAAAAGGAACTCAGGTGAGTGCTCGCAGGCTCATTCCAACGCCTCATCATCTTTCTCTTTCCGCCACCACATAAGCCACCAGCCGCTTATCCTGCCCATCTCCAGCGCCAACACCACGGCTTTCACGCACTGCCGGATGCTCCACTAACCGGGTTTCAATTTCCCCCGGTTCAATACGGAAACCGCGGATTTTCACCTGCTGGTCATTACGGCCGAGAAACTCCAGATTACCGTCCGGCAGGTAACGGGCCAAATCCCCGGTGCGGTACATGCGCGCATCCGGGCTATCACTAAACGGATCGAGAAGGAAACGTTCAGCGGTCAATTCAGGACGATTGAGATAACCCCGCGCCACACCCACTCCGCCAATATACAGCTCACCCACAGCCCCTAACGGTACTGGCTGACCATGTGCATCCAACAAATAAATCTGGGTATTCGCCGTTGGACGCCCGATAGGCACCGCGGAATCGGTATAGTCTGACGGACAGTGCCAGACCGTGGCGCACACCGTGATCTCGGTCGGGCCATAGGCATTGAACAGAGTGACCCGGCCACACAGCGCCTGAATTAACGCCGTACTGGGCTTCTCCCAAATGTCAATCAGTCGGCCTTTTTTCGTTATACCGGCAATCTGCCCCGTCATGAAGCAGAGACGGTGTCAAATTCAAACATGTGTCAGCGCTTGCGCTTCCAGATAACGCCATAGCTGGATTGGGTCCTGACGCGTCATAGTCTGTGGGAATAACCAACATGGCGCCACTGCACAACGCCATCATGATTTCCCAGACACTGGCATCAAACGCTCAATGAAGCAAACTGCAACACCGGCTCTCCGCACCATTAACAAATTGGTGATTTTCTCAGCCATAATTCACTAATCCACGATGTTCCACCATCACCCCTTTTGGTGTGCCGGTCGAACCGGAGGTGTAAATCACATACGCCAGATGCCGTGAAGTCAATGCCGGTATCTGCGGATTACTGTCCGGCTGGTCAAACCGGACATTCGGGTCAAGTACTTTCAGTTCTGCCAGTGCGTGTTCACCCAATGCCGTCCACGACCGGTCTATCCGCCAGCACTAGCACTGGTGCGTATCCCTCAGATATGTCGCCAGACGCTCATCCGGATAAGCCGGATCCAGCGGGACATAGGCCCCGCCGGCTTTTAAGACGGCCAACAATGCCGACCACCATTGCCGGTGAGCGTGACACACAAATGGCGACCCGTTGGTCCGGCGCTACGCCCAGTGCCATTAACTTGATGCGCCAGCCGGTTAGCCCAGTATTTAATTCCGCATAACTGAGGATCTGGTTTTCATAGACCAGTGCGGTGGCCTGTGGCGTTTTCATCACCTGTTGTTCAAACCACTGATGAATACATAACGTCTCAGGATACGGGGTTTCCGTCATTTCCAGGTTTTAATAACAGCGTACGTTCTGCTTCTGGCAGGATGTCCAACTGCCCGTACCGGGGTTTCCGGGGCTTGTTCCAGCGCGTCCACCAGACTTTCCAGTGCCTGCTGCATATAACCACATACCGTTCCGGATCAAACGGCTGCACGACCTGAGCTGTCAGGCCCAGTGCGCCTCACCAAAATCCTCCACCGACAGCACAAACGGGTAGTTGGTTCGCTCCTGTCCACCAAAAACTCAATCCCCTCCATCAGTTCATCCAACATTGTTCGACCAATGCATTGTGTCGATAATTCAACAGGCACTAAAGAGGGGCGTACCACCCTCAACCCCACTACAACGTTGGGCCAGCGCCAATGACGCATGTTCATGGGCTAATAATCCCGCCAGCCGGTGATGTGCAGCCTGTACACTGTCCCGTACCGGGGTATCATCCATATCCAGCCGCAACGGCAAGGTATTGATAAACAGCCCCATGCCGCTGTCTGCACCTTCTGCCTGCATGCGTCCAAACAGCACGGTGCCGAACACCACTTTTCCTGTCCACTGGTACGCGACAACACCTGCGCCCAGGCCAGATGACACAAAGCCGCCAGAACTGACGCCCAAACGCCGGGCCTGACTGCGCAGACGATCATTCAATTCCGGGGCCAACATCCGGTGAGATTCCGTCACCTGTGAGCCATCACGATGCACCTCCGTCAACCCGAACGGCAACGTCGGCTCTTCTACCTCCGCTAACATCTCGCTAAAGAAACGGGTATGGGCTGCCTGACTCACGCCCAACCGGACCTGCGCCACCAGATTGCGGAATGGCACAGGTGCAGGCAGATGTTCTTGCCCTGTCAGACAGGCCTGCACTTCACGGTGCATCACTTCCAGCGTTTCATGGTCACCAATCAGGTGATGCAGTAATTGCAGGGCATCCAACGGCCATCGGTTTCCTGCGCCACCACAAAACGCAATAACGGCGCATGACTCAGGTCAAGACGATAATGACGATGTTAAAACGGGCCGCCAATTGGCCACTCACTGGCCCCTCAGCCGGATCCAGTGTGAGTTCAGTGACTGATAAGGCAGCCTGACGCCAGACGACCTGCACCGGGGCGGATAATGTTTTGCCAGATAAAGGCGGTGCGTAAAATATCGTGACGGTCAACCACCCGTTGCATTGCTGCCAGATAACGATCCAGCAAAGCACGATCAGCAAACGCCATCTGGCTACTAACAGGTACGGATCCCCTTCCTGTGCCAGTAAATGGTGGAACAAAATACCGTCCTGCAACGGCGATAAGGCATAGATATCCTGAATATTGCTACCCCGCCCGGCACCTGTTGGACAATGTGGTCAATATCAGCCTGAGTCAAATCAATCAGCGGCAACATCGCCGGCGTCAGTTGTCGTTGCGGGGTAATGACATTCGGCGGCACCATCGATGGCCTGATGCTGCCCCACTGTTTGCGCCAGCTCGGACAACACCGGCGACTGGAACAACGCCACGCGCTGTCAGTGCTAATCCCTGCTGACGCAGGCGTTCAATCATCGTACCGCAAGCAGGGAGTGGCCCCCAGTGCAAAGAAACTGTCATGGCGGCTGATCTGCTCAATACCCAGTAATTCACGCCAAATCGCCGCCAGCGTCATTTCTGTTTCTCCCTTGGGGCTGCATAAACTTGCCGGGCAAAGGCATCTTCATCCGGTGCCGGCAATGCCCGGCGATCCAGCTTACCGTTTGGCGTTAAGGGAAACGCATCCAGACGCACAAAAGCCGCTGGCACCATATAATCCGGTAAAGTCGCGCTCAGATGCGTTCGCAGGCTGTTCGCCAGCTCCTTCTCCTCTTGCGCCACCACATAGGCCACCAGCCGTTTCTCGGCGCCATCACCCAGTGCCAGTACCACCGCCTCACGCACTGCCGGATACTCGGCTAGCCGGGTTTCAATTTCCCCCGGTTCAATACGGAAACCGCGAATTTTCACCTGCTGGTCATTACGGCCGAGGAATTCCAGATTACCGTCCGGCAGGTAACGCGCTAAATCCCCGGTGCGGTACATATACGCATCCGGGGTATTATCACTAAACGGATCGATAAGGAACGTTCCGCTGTCAAACTCAGGCCGGTTCAGATAACCACAGGCTACCCCGTCCCCCCCACATAAATCTCACCGATCGCCCCCAACGGTACGGGCTGGCCATCACTATCCAACAAATAAACCCGGGTATTGGCGATGGGCTGGCCAATGGGGAGCTGGATCATGCCCTCTTCCAGTGCTTCGATAGGATACATTGTTGTGAAGGTGGTGCCTTCCGTCGGGCCATAGGCCTGCAACAGTTGTTGCGGCGGACGATGTTTCAGTACTTGAGCAATCAGCGGTAAGTCGGGGATATCGCCGCCAAAAATCAGCGTTTTTATCTGCGGCAGCACCGGGGACAACTCTACCACCAGCCGGTTAAATAGCCCGATGGTCAGCCACAAGATCGTGATACGATGGGCCTGTAAAGCCCGGACTAACTCCGCCGACGTCAATAAAGTGGTGTGATCAATGACTACCAATGCCCCTCCGTTGAGCAACGGCGCCCAGACTTCAAAGGTACTGGCATCAAACGCTGGGTTCGCGGTAAAAGCCACTCGATCATCCTGCTCAATGGCCGCGTAACCATTATTGATGACCAACCGAACCACGGCACGATGTGGCACCAGCACGCCTTTTGGTGTCCCGGTGGAGCCGGAGGTGTACATGATATAGGCCAATGCCGTGCTGGCACGCGGTATATCAAGGTTAATACTATTTTGCGCACTGACTGTCTTATCTCCATCAGAAAAACGAAGCAACGGTACAATCAGGTTAGCCGACATCACTGTCTGTGTATCGGTAAGCAACAATTTGGCGGTACAGTCATTGATCAACCAGTTTTTCCGCTCATCCGGCACACAGGGATCCAGAGGGACGTAAACCGCACCAGCTTTCAGCACGGCCAGTTGCGCCACGACCAGCACGATGGAACGCTCGAACAGCAGCACAATAGGATCGCCGGGGCCAATGCCCCGTTCGATTAGTTGGTGAGCCAATTGATTCGCCCATGTATTCAGTTCACTGTAACTTAGGGTCTTATCGCCCGCTATCAGGGCTGTCGCCTGCGGCGTTTTCTCTGCTTGCTGTTCAAACAATTGATGAATACACAATGTGTCAGGATATGGCGTTTCAGTCGCGTTCCAGGTCTCCAACAATAACCGGCGCTCTGCCGGCGACAGTATTTCAATTTTCCCGATCTGTTGTTGATAATCAGTCACCATCGCTTGCAGCACCGCGCGCAAGTAACCAATGTGTCGTTCGACAGTCGGCTGATTAAACAGTGCGGTTGAATAACTGAGATAACCCACAATCCTGCCGGCTTCCTCTGACAAGTTCAGTTCGAGATCAAATTTGGCAATATCGAATGCTTGCTCAGCCGGCGACACAACCAGCCCCGGCAATGTCCAGTCTGTGTACTCATTGCTCTGCCAGGCAAACATGACCTGAAACAGGGGTGTATGGGCCAACTGACGCGGCGGTTGCACAATTTCCACCACTTGCTCAAACGGCAAATCCTGATGCGTCTGTGCCGCTAACGCGGTTTGCCGGACTTGTGCCAGCAATTCCGCTACTGTCAACTCACCCGATAACGCCCATGCGCAACGCCAGTGTATTCACAAAGAATCCAATTAAAGACTCCACTTCTTGATGGTTACGCCCAGCACTGGGGGTCCCTATCACGATATCCTCCTGCCCGGACAAACGCGACAAGACTATTGCCCAGGCAGATAACAGCGTCATAAATAACGTCACCCCCTGCTGCGCGCTCAGGCGTTTCAGGGCCGCTGTCAATTCCGCATCCAGATTGATAGGCAAAATCTGGCCGGCAAACGACTGCTCAGGCGGACGGGGGCGGTCTGTAGGTAACTCCAGCAGAACCGGGGCGTCAGCTTCCTGTACGCCAATAGTCAGATTGAGTCTGAATACGCTCAGCGGACAACCACTGACGCTGCCAGGCAGGCGTAATCCGGATATGAATCGCCAACGGCGGCAACGGATCGGATTGCCCGTCCATAAACGCCATATAGAGCGTGCTCAATTCCTGTATCAACACATTGACAGACCAACCATCGGAAATAATGTGCCGCCAAAGTCAGCAAAAACTGATATTCATCATCGGAGATCCGGATGAGAGCGGCGCGGATAAGCGGGCCACTTTCAAGATCAAATGACGCATGGGCTTCCTCCACGCTCAGACGCCCAAGGACAACGTCAGACATCCGGAGCCCGCGCAGGTCATATTGAGATAAAGGCGGTACGCCACTGAATATCGGTGACGATAACAACCGCACTTGCGGTTGACCATCTACAGAGACAAAGACCGAGCGTAACGCTTCATGGCTGACCACCAGATAGGTATCCAGCGCTTTTTGCCAGGCCAAAATATCCAGTCCTGACCACACAAACGCAGGGCCATCGGAATATGATAAGTTTCACTAACGCCCTCAAGCTGCGCCAGGAACCACAAGCGCTGTTGAGCAAACGACAACGGTAATTCCCCTTCGCGGGATATCGGCACATAGCTGGCAGGATAGTATCTGGTTGCTGCCTGCCGAGTTTGCATAACCTCAGCAAACGCCCTTAACGAAGGAGACTTAAACAGGTGGTGCAGCGGCAGTTCAGTACCCAAAGCGGCTACCCGGTTCATCACCCGTACCGCCAGCAACGAATGGCCGCCCAAGGCAAAGAAATTGTCATACCGGCTGGCCTGTTCAATCCCCAGAATTCACGCCAAATCGCTGCCAGAACCATTTCCATTTCTCCTTGCGGCGCTTCATGAACCTGACGGGCGACGGCTTCATCGTCCGGTGCCGGTAGCGCTCGACGATCCAGTTTACCGTTCGGCGTAATGGAAACCCATCCAGCCGCACAAAGGCCGCCGGCACCATGTAATCGGGTAACTGAACGCTCAGGTGTTCACGTAAACTGTTAATCAACCCCTCGTGAGCTTCTGCCGCCACATAGGCCACCAGCCGTTTTTCTTGCCCTTCCCCTTGCGCTAGACCACCCATTCACTCACCGCCGGGTGTTCCACCAACCGGGATTCAATTTCCCCCGGTTCAATACGGAAGCCGCGAATTTTAACCTGCTGGTCGTTACGGCCCAGAAATTCCAGATTGCCGTCCGGCAAATAACGGGCTAAATCCCCGGTGCGGTACATCCGGGCATCCGGCACATCACTAAACGGATCAATCAGGAACCGTTCCGCCGTCAATTCTGGGCGATTGAGGTAGCCACGCGCCACCCCCGCGCCCCCGATATAAATTTCCCCTACCACGCCCAACGGCACCGGTTGACCATATTCGTCCAGTAAGTAAAGGCAGGTGTTGGCTATCGGACGTCCGATACTTTCAATAATCCGGTCACCCCGCTGTATCGGCAACCAGGCAGAATAAGTTGTCGTTTCAGAAGGTCCATAGAGATTACACAACCGCTGGATTTGCGTTTCTTTGAAAATTTGTTCAATTAAAGCGCCTTTAAGCGGTTCCCCCGCCAGATCAACGGTATGAACCGACGCCATCAGCGCCTGAGCCTGCAATAACGGCTTCATTGCAGACGGGACTGAGTTGACCAAGGTCACCGGCAGGGTATGCTGCATCAATGACAGGGCATCCTCCACCAGACGAATCGCCGCACCGCGAGATAACGGCATAAAACATTCGAAAATGGACAGGTCGAAATTCATCGACGTTGAGAAAAGCACTTCGCGGATCTCTTCCACCTCAAAAGCCTGCTGAGCCCAATGCAAAAAGTTAACCGTATTGCGGTGCTCAATCATCACCCCTTTGGCACCCCCGTGGAGCCGGAGGTATAAATCACATAGGCCAGATGCCGCGAAGTCAGCCCAAATATCTGCGGGTTGCTGTCGCTCTGGTTAGGCAAAATATTGGGGTCCAGTACCGTTAATCCAGCCAGCGCTTCCTCGCTTAGTGCAATCCTGCGCCAGCGATTCCGCCAGCACCACGGCCGGGGCAGCATCAGTCAGAATATGTGCCAGACGCGCGCTAGGATAAGCCGGGTCTAACGGCACATAAGCCCCGCCCGCTTTCATCACCGCTAACAATCCCACTACCATTGCCGGTGAACGCGACACGCAAATCGCCACCCGCTGATCCGGCTCTACCCCTAGTGTAATCAGCTGATGAGCCAACCGGTTAGCATGAGCATTTAATTCAGCATAACTGAGGGTCTGCCCTTCACACACTAAGGCTACTGCCTCTGGAGTTCTCTCCACCTGCTGTGTTTCAAACAATTGATGAACACATAACGTCTCAGGATAGGCGGTTGTCGTACTATTCCAGGTTTCCAGTAACAACCTGCGCTCTGCCGGAGACAGAATATCAATTTCTCC
>NZ_JBBMXE010000020.1:0-189547 GCF_037996745.1 Xenorhabdus siamensis | reverse complement strand
AGTGTGGCCGGGCAGATTTATAAATATGGCATGAATGCAGGGTTGCCGGTTCGCCATGACGGGAAATTGGCGATTAACCTGCATTGTGACGAATTCAATGAACTGATGGGGGATGAGTTTATCCCGTTGATTAATAAAGGCGGAGGTGCCGGTATGCAGGTCACGGCCTATACCCAGACCTCCTCGGATATTGAAGCCCGTATCGGCAGTCCGGCCAAAACGGCGCAGGTGATAGGCAACTTCAATACCCTGATTATGCTGCGGGTGCGGGATAACCGCACGGCAGAGCTGCTCACCAGCCAGCTGCCGGAAGTGGAAATCTACAGTAAGACATTGGTCTCAGGGCATTCGGATATTGCCGATGTTGAACAGGGACAGGATTTTACCTCGTCTACACAGGACAGGGTCGGCACGGTCAAAACACCACTGGTGACGCCGGCTGAGATGATTAACCTGCCGAAAGGACAGGCATTCGCCTTATTGGAGGGCGGGCAGTTGTGGAAGATTCGAATGCCTCTGCCCACCGGTGATGACGATGATGCCCTGATGCCGGCGAGTTTGCAGAACATCGCCGAGCAGATGCGGCGGCACTACCGCACCAGTGAGAACTGGTGGGAAGAGAAAGGCTAATTTCACGTCATGGCACCGTCAGAAAATCAATCCCGCCCCGTATCCCAACCGCCCCGCAAGCAGGGTCTGCTGTATCGTGTGCTATGGGAATGGCCGTGGCAACTGATTGGTTTTATTGTCATGTCGTGGTTATTTAGCCTGTTACTGGAATACCTCGGGATGACTTTTTTCTGGCCGGACGAGGGCGCGGCTCACAGCCAGACGATGATGACAACGGAGCTGCAATTTTTATCCACGGAGTTTACCCGGAGTCTGTTGTTGTCAGAACCTTCACAAACGGTCTCTGACTGGCTGGCATAGACCTATCAATGGCTGTTTGTCGACAGTGGTTTTCTGCACCGGATACAGGGGCAACAGCAATATCAGCTTAATAGCCGCAATGATTTTCTGCGTGAATTCAATGCGGTATTACATAGCATATCGGGTTATTTGCGGGAATATGCGCTGGCTACCGTGTTTATCACGATGGTGACGTTAATTCGATTAGCCATTCTGGTGCTATCCGTTCCGCTGTTTGTGATGGTGGTGTTGGTCGCGTTGGTTGACGGACTGGGACGGCGGGATTTACGCCGTTATGGCGCAGGTTATGAATCCAGCTTTGTTTACCATCATGCCAAGCGGGGCATTAAACCGGCCTGCACGACCCCCTGTGTGTTGTATTTATCGTGGCCGGATGTGGTGTATCCCACGATGATATTGTTGCCTGCTGCGCTCTTGCTGGGAATGGCGGTGGTGATTACAACATCGATGTTTAAGAAATATCTTTAAGCGCTGCACGATGGAAGGCAAAACAGGTTTTTATTTTGCCTTCGGTTGTTAGTAGACACGCCACGTGAGCGGTGTGTCAGTGATAAGTATTAATACGTTTATACCAATCATCATTGAAGATGCTTGATTTCTTATCCGAATCAGATCATGCTTGCAACCATGAAAATTCATCTGACACCAGACCAAAAACACGCCCTCGAACTGATGCATGATACAACGCGTGATGGACGCGTTCGCGACCGCATCAAAGCGGTTCTTTTGGCTTCCGAGGGCTGGACTGCTCAGATGATTGCTCAGGCCTTACGTATTCATGAAAGCACTGTCAGTCGTCATCTGAAAGATTATTTCAGTCAGGAAAAACTCGCCCCTGAAAATGGCGGTTCTGAAAGCCATCTGTCTGCCCGGCAAACCGCTGAACTGGTGGATTATTTGACGGTGAATCTGATGCATACTACCGCACACATTGTGGCCTATGTCCAGGCACGCTGGCAGGTTTCGTTCACCGTGGCCGGGATGACCAAATGGCTTCACCGTCAAGGGTTCAGTTACAAGAAGCCGAAAGGGGTTCCTCATAAATTTGATGCGGATAAACAGCAACAATTTATTGAGGCCTACCACGCCCTGAAAGACGAATTCGGTCAGAATGAGCCGATTCTGTTTATTGATGCTGTGCATCCCTCACAGTCTACAAAATTAAGCTATGGCTGGATAAAATCAGGGGTAAAGCACGTCAAAATGATTGAAACTACAGGCAGCCGTACCCGACTCAACATCATGGGCGCCCTTAATTTACAGTGTATTGAAGAGACTATTATTCGTGAATATCCGAGCATTAACGCGGAAAATGTGGCGTATTTTTTCGGTGCCATTCGAGAAACCTATCCGCTTTCGCAGAAAATTCATCTCATCTTGGATGGGGCGGGTTATCACCGTACCGATTTGGTGAAAGATATCGCCGAGATCCTCAACATTGAGTTGCATTACTTGCCACCTTACAGTCCTAATCTCAATCCCATAGAGCGATTATGGAAATATATGAACGAGCAGGTGCGTAACAATGTCTACTTCGCCACACCGAAAGTGTTTCGCGAGGCAATTCACTCCTTTTTTCGTGTCACACTCCGGGAAAAAGCGGGTGGACTCGCTTGTCGATTGAATGATAATTTCCAGATTTTGAAACCGGCATCTTCAAGTTAGATTGGTATAGAAAATGTATAATTCCACCTTCCAAAGGTTCCCCTTGTCTGACAGTTACACAACTAGATAACAAAAAAGTTAAAAAAATAGGAGTTATTATCCTGCGCATTTCATATTTACCTTAAAATACATAGTTTATCATAAACGATAATGTTATTTACTTGTTGAATGAATTAAGATTCAATTATCTATCGATATTTTACATCAAATTATTTTAAATTTATAGAGGCAAATAATCACATGGAGAACTCATACTAGATAAATTTTATGTTAAATTTATCTGAATACAATCTGCATATAAATATAAAAACATTTCAATTAAAATATTTGACGCACTTTAATATTTCGTTATTTATATACTCTATAAACTTCAAGATAGAATTTATGATGTTATTCTCTCCTCGCGGAACAGTGGAGAGAACTATCTTTAACGTTGAAATTTAAAATAAATATAGAAATAGAGAGTAAGCATGATTACTGATGATGGAAATAAAGCGGCAATTGCGCCGCTTTATAGTTTTGGAAGAATGATAAAATTAATTTATCGCCACATCAGTGAATGTATCAGCCAACTGTAACTGGGTTTGTTGGGCAACCTGGATACGAGATTTAATGTCCTCAATTAATATATGCAATCTTGAGACCATATTTATAATTCTCTGTTGTTCCTTTAGTGGTGGTAATTTAATCACTGGCTCTATAACATCTTCTCTCGATATTCCAGGGATTGCTATGCCTACCCCTTTAGACTGAAAATAGCTGTACATGCTATCAAGTACTATTTTGAGGTAACTTGAGCTTATGCCAATTGCACGAACTGCCATAAGTTGCCGACTAATAGCAATATCAGTGTTTGCAACATTGAGTTTTCCAAGTCCAGCCCCTTTACATGTAATTAATACATCTCCTTCTGCGGCTATAGCTCTTTTCTCATTGGTATATTTGGAAAATGTGGGACTAACAGAGCCAAATTCTGCTGGACCAGTAATATAAGGAAGCATTTCATCATAGTACTTTTCTTCATATTCATCAGGTTTCAAATGTTGGCCCGAAATCAGATTAATACATTCACCCAAACGACACCACTCCCACCCATCTGGCAATTCAAACGGTTTTTCCTCATCGCTAATTGGCGGTAACGGTTTTTGTTTTTTAATTTTCCCGTCTTTCACCAGTTGCGCTTTTTCCTGCGCAATACGTTTGAGCAGTTCAGAGGCTGGTTCATCATCTGGATCTTGTGGCACCAGTTTGCCCATTACCGCTAGTTGTAGAATAGTCTGTTTTAAGGCGTCAATGCTGGTTTCGGTAGTAAACAGCGCATCGAAATGCTCACTAATGCGTGCCCAGTTGTCGGTCAGTTCGTTGGCGTCTTTACTGTCGGTCAACGTGGTTAGTAGGGTTTCTACCAGTTGTTGGTGGGCATCCAGACTGGTCAGGGAGTGTTGTTCCAGTTGGTCGCAGAGAGCCATGAGTTCTTTTACTTTATCGGTTATACGAATCTGCTCAAACGATGGAGGAATAGCAATTAACCCTGAAAAGAATTGTTTATCATTGATTGCGGGGTAGGCAATACCCGTTTGACAACTTTCAACGTAATTAACCCCAATGAGAACCCGTGAGATCTTTTGATAATTCGCGTACAGGCTCCCTATCATCCACATTACCCGGGGTCACTTTAAGCGCTAAAATTTCGCCCAGATGGTTAATAATCAGGTGTAATTTGAACCCATAGAACCATCCCATTGAGGTTTTTCCGCGTTGCGCTATGCCCTGAAAGACCTTATGACGAGGAATACGGATGTTATGACAAACGCGCAAACTCGTGGAGTCGATAAAAGCAATGCCTGTCGGTTTTCCTTTTAATTGAGTCAGATAACTGGATAAGGGGACCAAAACGGACGGGGCAACGCTGATAAAACGGGTATAACTGAGCAAGGAGGGGAAGTCGCGGTGATGGTATTGCCAGATATGCTCCAAATAAAAGTTTTTAAAATCACGGTAATGCGACCGCTGAAAGAGGATTAAAATTGTCATGATTTCACTGGGATACATGCGGCCTTGTCTGCGGCGCAGGCGGTATCCGTTATCGAGACAAAACTGCGCCCACTGGGGGATGAAAAGACGACAAAAGTCGTCGACATCGCAGAAAATTTCAACTAACTTGTCCATGGCCTGTTCCTCCCCGGAGTCGTTTTAGGCTTTCACCAAAACTTTGCTCCTGGAACAGGCCTCTCGTCAATTTCTTATCCAGAATTCAGGTTAATTAATAAAAACAGGGGAACGCAAATAATAATATATAAAATTTGCACTTATAGCAGTGTATGGATGAATGATAGCAAAAGCGGTACTGGCAATCGGCTCTGGATAAATTTCATTCTCAACTATAGCAATATTTAGCAAGTATGGACGAACCGTAGAGTAAATTACAGTACCTTTCTGAACAACTTTTCTTGCTCGGGATGGTGCATCTTTCGCCGAAATGACAAACGGATCCTCAATGATACCGCATTCTTTATTTATTGAACTTACATCTATGTAGGTGAAGTTTGTGTCAGGAGTTTTCTGCCCCCAATCATGACCAATTTCATTAATCCGCGTCCACTCCCACCCCTTTGGCAGCTCAAATGGTTTTTCATCCTCACTAATCTCCAGCAGCGGCTTCTGTTTTTTGATTTTCCCTTGCTTCACCAGCTCGGCTTTTTCCGTAGCAATACGTTTCAGCAGCTCTGATGCTGGCTCATCGTTCGGATCCTGCGGTACCAGCTTGCCGCGTACTGCCAGCTCCAGAATCAGCTCACGTAGTTTCTTAATGCCGTAGAGCTCGATTTTGCCGGAGCTACCGCGCCCGGCGGTGGAGCGGGTTTGTAACGCTGTAGTCCAGGTATCGATATGATCGATAATCAGCTTTTCCGCTTTCATCAGTTAGCCTCCTTACCGGAAAGCGCTGCACCGAGGATATCGCGCAGCTGATTACGCAGCGTCTGGATCTCTTCCTGCTGCTTCGCATATTGTGCGAGCAGTTCGTTTGGATCGTGGCTGATGGTTTCGGCCTGATGTGGGTTTTTGATATCGAGATTGAAATTGCGGGCAATCACTTCGTCGATACTGACTTTCCATGCCTGTTCATTCTCAACGCGGCTGGAGAAACCATCGGCTTCTTTGCCCCACCAATCGATCTCGGCTTGGAATTCTTCAAATTTCATCGGCTTGGTTTTACTGTAGTTCTTCACGCCCGCCGGGTACGGATGCTCGTAGAACCAGATTTCTTTGGTTGGTTGGCCTTTGGTAAAGAATAGCAAGTTAGTTTTAATGCCGGTATATGGGTTAAACACACCGTTAGGCAGACGCACGATGGTGTGCAGATTGCACTCTTCGGTTAGCAATTTTTTGATTTTGGTTTTGACACCTTCGCCAAACAGTGTACCGTCTGGTAAAACTACCGCTGCGCGGCCGTTTTTCGCCAGCACTTCAATAATCAACTGTAGGAATAAATCCGCCGTTTCGCGGGTTTGTGTTTCTGATGGGAAGTTCTTCTCGATACCATCTTCTTCGGTACCACCAAACGGCGGGTTGGTGACAATCACATCCAACTGTTCATCCCATGAGGAGAGCGGTTTATTCAAGGTGTTGTCGTGACGAATCTGTACCGGTACTTCAATGCCGTGCAAAAGCATATTGGTGGTTGCCAGCAAGTGCGGTAGCTGCTTTTTCTCCACGCCGTGGATCTGTTTTTGCAATGTCTGATGATCGGCAATACTCTGCACATGATTATTCTTGATGTGATCGAAAGCGCAAGCGAGGAAGCCGCCGGTACCACAGGCTGGATCCATAATCGACTCGCCGAGTTTAGGATCGAGACGATTGACCATAAAGCGCGTCACCGCACGCGGGGTATAGAACTCACCAGCGTTACCCGCGGATTGCAGGTCTTTGAGGATTTGTTCATAAATGTCGCCGAACAGGTGGCGTTCGCTGGAGCTGGTGAAGTCGATCTCGTTAAGCTTATTGATAACCTGGCGCAGCAGGGTGCCGTTTTTCATATAGTTATAGGCATCGCTGAATGCCTGCTTGACCACAAAGCCACGTGGATTCTTGTCGATAGGGGCGGTGAGGTTTTTCAGCGCTGGGAATAGATCGTCATTAACAAATTCCAGCAGAGAATCGCCAGTGATACCTTCGCTATTCGCTGCCCAGGTGCGCCATAAATAACGCTGTGGGATGGGAAACTGATAGTTATCAAGCTCGAGTTCTAACGTCTCTTCCTGGGCATCGAAGATTTTCAGAAACAGTAGCCAGGAAAGTTGACCGAGGCGTTGTGCATCACCGTCCACACCGGCGTCTTTACGCATAATATCCTGTAATGATTTGATAACTGAGCTTATTGACATGTTGTATTCCGTTCAAAATGAGGCCTCCTGCAGTACATTAATTGCAGAAGGCATAAAGGGGAGTTGTTACGCAGAGCGGGGCGGTAATTGATAGATTTCGTTTTCCAACTCGCTGATAGCCTGATTATACCCGTTACGGTCGCCAAATCCGGTTTTAATAATCTCCAGTGGCATACCCATGCTGTCGAATGGTTTAAGTTTCAATACCTGAATACTCTCAATCTCCTGCACGCCTGCATCGGCATATTTATCCAGCAGGTTGTTCAATACCATCTGGGCTGCTTCGGAGTATTTGGTGAAATAGTTTCGCTTGCGCACGTTTTCGGCACGCTCTTTACGTGTTAACGGCGGCTGACCATACACCACATGACAGAGCATGTCGAATGGATCGAGGTCTTTACCGACTTCTTCTGCCAGTACTTCCCAGATAATACCTTGTTGTTCCAGTTCATTAATGATCACTTCTTTACGGTCGGTATCCTGCCATTTTCGGGTGAAATCATCCAGTGATGCATACTCTTTGAGCAGTGTTTTGCGGGTGTAATCTTTAAAGGATTCGGTAACGAGCTTGCCGTCAGTATCGTAATATTGAATCCGCTCAGCGATGACTCCAACGGCCACGCCATTAACGTGGAACTTGCGGATTTTGTTCTCATCGTCTTTAGGTAATGGGCCGACATCGTCCGGATCATGAGTGGTATAAGGTGCGGGATCTTCGTTGGCGCAGGTGATATTATCTTCGCCTTCGTCACCTTCCTCTATTTCTTCCAGCAGTTTTTCAAAATTGGAATCCGGATCAGCGATATTTTTTGGCGTGGTCTCCATGACTTTTTCTGGAATGCCGTCGAAGCGTTTGTCAGCAAACAGTTCGGTGGCTTTTTTAAAGTCGAGAATGGTAAACCACAGCTTGTTGTGACGTTCATCAATACGGGTACCGCGCCCGATGATCTGTTTGAACTTGGTCATCGACTGGATGTTCTGGTCTAACACGACCAGTTTGCAGGTTTTGGCATCCACTCCAGTGGTCATAAGGTCGGAGGTAGTGACGATAACCGGATACAGCTTTTTGGAATTGATAAAGTTATCCAGCTGGCCTTTGCCTATCTCATCGTCACCGGTGATTTTCATTACGTATTTGTCGTTCTTTTTCACCTGCTCCGGATTGAGATTAACCAGTGCACGGCGCATGCGTTCAGCGTGAGGAATGTCGTTACAGAAGACGATAGTTTTATCCATTGGATTGGTGCGCTTAAGATAATCGGTGATGGTTTTCGCTACCAGTTCGGTGCGCTCATCAATCACTAGCGTACGGTCAAAATCTTTCTGGTTGTAGATACGGTCATCAATCAGTTCGCCGTTTTTATCCACTTGATCTTTGGTTGGACGCCAGCCTTGCAGATCGACATCAATATCCACTCGCACCACTTTATATGGGGCAAGGAAACCGTCTTCAATTCCTTCTTTTAGCGAGTAAATATAGACTGGATCGCCGAAGTAATCGGTGTTGGAAACTTCGTGAGTTTCTTTTGGTGTGGCAGTTAAACCGATCTGTGTAGCGGAGCTAAAGTAGTCGAGAATTTCTCGCCAGGCACTGTCTTCCGAAGCGCTGCTGCGATGACATTCGTCAATAACAATAAGGTCAAAAAAATCAGGAGCAACCTGTTTAAAGGCTTTTTGTTCTTCTTCTGATCCGGTAATAGCTTGATATAGCGCGAGATGTATTTCATACGCGGGATCGATGGTACGCCCAGTGACTTTGGTCATTGCTGAGCCAAACGGCTGGAAATCGTTATTCTTAGCCTGATCGACCAGAATATTGCGATCGGCAAGGAACAGGATTCGTTTCTTACTTTTGGCTTTCCATAAGCGCCAGATAATCTGGAAGGCGGTATAGGTTTTTCCCGTTCCGGTCGCCATCACAAGCAGAATTCGGTTTTGCCCGGCAGATACAGCTTCAATGGTTTTGTTGATGGCCTGTAGCTGATAGTAACGCGGTGATTTTCCGCTGCCATCGTCGTAGTAATTCTGAGTGATTACCGGAAACTGAGCCTGCGTGTAGCCTTTCCACACGCAGAACTTGTCCCAGAGTTCTGCTGGAGAGGGAAACTCTTCTAAGGTAATCTGTTTTTCAATTAGATTACCAACGGCGGCAGTAGCATCGCGGAAGATAAAGCCATCGCCGTTAGTGGAGAATACGAAAGGCACATCTAACAGCCGCGCATACTCAATGCCCTGCTGCATTCCTTTGCCGATTTCATGCTTATTAGCTTTGGCTTCAATCACCGCCAGCGGAATGCTGGGCTTGTGATATAGCACAATGTCAGCGGATTTCACTGTTTTACGTGCTGCGACTTTACCGCGCACGATGACTTTGCCATCCCGGAGTTTGACCTCCTGTCTGATTTGTGTCGTGTTGTCCCAGCCAGCATCAAGGATGGATGGCATAACGCACTTGGTAATGATATCTGCTTCCGTCAGGTTACTCAGGTTCAATTTAGCCATTGGGCATTCTTATCCAAAAAAGTAGTGAGCAAATTCAATACAAAAAAGGCCAAAATCGCCTTTATTCATGTGTATTATGAGAATCAGTTAGTTGTCTTATACACATTGTATCTTCTCACTTTTTAAAAAAATTGGAATGAATATAAGACTATATTAAATATTTTTATATCTAGTAAAAAAGAGTTCTTTGCTGATTATTCTGGACTTTTTTTGCATGCTTCCTGTTTGTTTTCATAAATAGGGAGATGAGGATGAAAAAATGTTATTTATTATGTTGGTTGGGATGGTTAACCGCATCAGTGAGTCATGCTCAAACAACAACTTATACTGATAATCAACACCCACCCATTAACCTTTCTTCTGAAACACCGGTCGTCTGGTTGGATGAAGCTGAACAACAGCAAAAGCAACTCTTTGCCCAACTTTCTGCTGATCCCCAGCAAGCCGCAAAGCAGGCACAAGCGATGCTGCAATCACCCCAATGGCGTCAGCAGGAACAGCAACTTATCAAGGCTTACCGTGCTGTGGTGCAGGCATGGCAATCCGGTGTGCAGAAGTATCCGGCCGTGGTCTTTGATGATAGGGAGGTGGTGTATGGCACCACGGATGTGGCAAAAGCCTGCGCACTCAGGGAGCAACATCAGCCATGAGTCTTCAACGTGTGGCGTTTCCTGCGCTCATTACCCTGATAACGGCATTTACTCCGGTGACACAGGCCTCAATCAATACGGCCCAGATTGTCGCCAGCAGTATTTCGCCCTCCTGTATTCAGTGGCGGGTCAGTGGCATCTGTTACTGGCTGCTCTGTGGCCTGCACGGTTGTACCGCGAAAACCTCGGTGAAGGTGACCCATTATCTCCCCGAAGTGGTGGTGTCTACCTATCACGCCTCTGGGGGTAATCCGTGGACTGAAATGGCGCAGGTCAGTCAACTCTCCGGTGGCGTGGAAAATACCGTGACCGGGGCGTTATCCCATCTGAGTGTCGGTGGGGTAACCACAATGTCCAGATTGCCGGGCAAATCCCCGGTTATTCGTGTCGCAGTGCGGCCACCCCGCTGATGCCTTATTTTCTCAGCACACTGGATAGCGTGGCATGGCGCTCGGGTCTGCCGGAATCGTTCTATCCGGAAGCCCTTATTCCCGGCCAGCGGGAACTGGGCAGCCAGATGGCCGGCACTATGTGGGGCAATATTTACCCGCGCTCAGGCTTTGTCAATCAGACTGATGATGACAAGGCATCTGCCGTGGTCGCCCAGCGGGTCGTGGATATTATCACCCGAACCGGGCAGCCCCATGTTTATCAGACACTGAAAGGCACCCGTACTGCGGGTTACTGGCCGCCAGAATCGGTCACCGAAAACACCGGCACCAAAAATCATCAATGGCAACGGTTATCACCGACGTTAAGTCAGTCCTGCGCCGTGTTTCCGGACGGGGAGCACACGGCGGCAATTGATGGCAATCAGGTCTATGCCCTGTGGCAGCCTTACAGTTGCTGCCAGCGGCGCGGACAGCGTTTTCTCAGCAGTACGGATATCTGAACAAGGGATGTTATGAAGAAAATAAATGCGTTATGGCTGATAGTTAGTGGGCTAGCCATCACTTCGGTACAGGCCAATGCCACCGGGCTGTCCCTGACCTTACCGCAGGTGAACCGCAGTGCACTGGGCTATGGGGCAGAGGCCAGCGGTGCGGTGTCTGATACGTTGTTCTATACCTTAGGGGGCGGTTCGGTGATATCTGAGCCGGCCAGTCGCAGTGGTTCCGCCACACTCGGTGGGCTGGAGCTGGGCTGGCGTTCGGATTTGATGTGCGGCAATTTTGACCTGAAAGCCACGGTCAGTAATCAGTTGAACGGTATCACGGCCGGATTCAAGAACCTGATGAGTGATGTGATTCAGGGCGCCACCGGTGCGGTGGCCAGCCTGCCGGCGATGATTATTCAGCGTGCCAATCCGGGACTGTATGACATGCTGACTAACGGCGTGTTGCAGGCGAATGTGGCGTTCGACAAAGCCCAGTTCAACTGTCAGGCGATGGCCAATAAAATGATGGATTTTGCACAAAATAATAAATGGACTCAGTCAGCGGCCTTGCAGGAATACAAAAGTCTGGTTAACGGCGGTGATGGTGATGCGGTGCGTGTCAATAACGCCGGCAGCAAAGCCACCGGTGCCGGCGGGCATCCGTGGGTTGGCGGGCAACGGCAGGGGGGCAAGGGACAAAATGCCATTCGTCCGACCCGGTATTTAGCCAGTGCGGGTTTTAATATGATGAACCAGATGCCGGTACTGAGTCAGTCGTCGGTCAGTAGTCTGAAGTGTGAAGGCAGTGCCTGCCGTAAATTCAGCAATGCCCGAGAGGCGGCCGAAGCCGTGGTCAGCGTGCTGGGCGACCGGGTCATCCGCACCTGTGCTCAGGCGGCAGACTGCACCAGTGGCGGCGAGAAACACCAGCCGGGCACGGGGTTTGCCCCGATGCTAGAAGCCCATACCCAAACTAATACGGAACAACTGGTGAAGTTGGTCAGTGGCACGGAAAAACCGACGATGGTCAATTTGGCGAAACTGAAAACCGGCAGTCTGACGGTCACCAAAGGCGTCATTCAGGCCTTGCAGCGTGACCCGGACAGGGCTGCCCTGACGGGACGTTTAGCGGGGGAGCTGGCGATGGCGGAAACCGTGGAAACCGCGTTACTTATGCGGAGGATGCTTATCACCGGCATGTCCGAACCCAATGCGGCGGCACAGTCAGAAGCGTTGGCCGAAGGGGAACGCCGGATTGCCGCGCTGGATCGGGAAATCAATGCGCTGAAGAATGAAATGCAGCTGAAGCAGGCCCTGTCCCGTAATGCTATCCTGACCATTATTGAGCGGGACACCCAGCGCATCAACATGCATCCGCAAAAACAGGTCCCGGACAGCACTGATGCCCGTTTTTACCAGTTGGAAACCCCAAGCCGTGAGCGCAGGTAAGGCGGATGATGACAGAGAAACATTCAATATTCAGAAAAGGTGCCGTGTTATCACTACTCACCGTGTTGGTGATGGGCATTACTTTTGCAACAGGCTGGGTCGGGCTGCATCAGGCAGAAAACCTCTCCCGGCTGCATCACTGGATGACGGCAACTGAGGGAGTCTGGTTCGTCTGGCGGTTAAGCCTTTATATGATATTGGGCTGGATAGGTAAGAAAATCTGGCAGAAGACCACACACCAGCCAGTATACCGCGCCGCGTTGATGCGGATGATGGTGGCCAGCCTGCTGTTTATCCTGTTGGGCGAGTATGTCCTGTCAGGCACTATTGAGGTGACACGATGACGGCCAACAGCTATCTGGAATATTTTCTGACATTACTCGGTTGGGTCATCAACAATGGCCTGTGGCACATCCTGATTGCGACCGGACTGTTTACGCTGCCGTTAGTGGTAAAAGTGATTTCAGTCTGGCTGACAGTCAGAGAATGTGGCGAAGAAGACGGTCAGGCCGGGTTACAGTCGCTGGCCCGGATTGAAAACACCCTGTACGGCGCGTTCTTCGTGATGGTGGTGTGTTGTGTGCCGCTGGTCAATGTCAGCCTGACCACCCTTCAGTACGATACTTCCCGTGCCAAAAGCTGTGGCACCTGGACACCGACAACCCCGGATAACAGTGGGTATGCACCCGTAATATCCAGCCTGAATAACCAGACCGCGGCTGTGCCGCTCTGGTGGGCGGTGGTGCACCGGTTATCCAAGGGACTGACACAGGCGGCGGTGGCGTCCATTCCCTGCCGGCCGGATCTGCGGCAACTGCGCTTTGACGTGCATCACACCCGCATCAGTAATCCGGCTCTGGCCGCAGAATTGCAGGATTTTACCCACGATTGCTATGCCTTAGCCCTGTATCAATGGAAACAACGCGATCAAGAACACATCACTGACCCGATTATCCTGAATGATATCGGCTGGCTGGGCAGTCGGACGTTTTTAGCCGGGGATTACCGGACGCTGCAAGCCCGCCTCCCCCGGGCGGATTTTCCGTGGCAGGAGAATCGGGATAACGGGCGACCGTATACTGGGCAGGGCGGATACCCGACGTGTCAGGCCTGGTGGTCAACGGCCCAGACCGGTCTGAAAGACCGGGTACTGGCGCAGGCCGACCCGGGGTTGTGGTTGCGCCTGTCAGCGACACTGAAAATACTGGGTAAAAACACGCAGGCTTATCAGGAAGTGGTGATCCGCCGTCTGGTCAGCCCGGTAAACCTGAGCGTTTCACAGGACGGGTTGTGTATGCTGGGTATGGTGGTAGTGCCGATCCCACCTTGTTGGATGGCGCTAATCGAATCGGCACTTCCGCAGGGGCTTTATTGGGTGGATTACTCAGTATGCCGGTGTTTGATGCGGTACGCCAGGCGCTGCCGATGATGCAGGCGGTAATTTTGATGGCGTTGTATATCTTCATCCCGTTGATCCTGCTGTTTGCGGCCTATGAATTTAAGACCATCTTCACGCTGACATTTGTGATTTTCGCATTGAATTTTTTGACCTTCTGGTGGGAACTGGCGCGCTGGCTGGACAGCCATTTACTGGAAGCCCTGTACGGCTCAGACACCCACAGCCTGTTTAATCTGGCGGGTATTCAGAATACCTCGGACGATTTAATCATGGGGCTGGTGATGGGGACGCTGTTTATCGTCCTGCCGATGGTCTGGCTGGGCGCATTAGCGTGGGCCGGCGTGCGGATGGGGGATATGGCAGGTATGATGAGCCAGGGCGTGGGGCAGGTCAGGCAATCTGCGGGTATGTTTGGACAGTTGGTGCTGCAAAAGATGATATCCAAAGGAAAATAAAATTGTGAGGCCGTTTTTTCTGTATCTGGAGCAGGAATATTTTTTCGAGAATATTTACATTTCACTGGGGCTATCATGTCTTTTATAAAATCATCTTGTTTGGAATGAATAACAATATCAACTCATATTATTGTGTTTTATGTTATATTAATCTAATAAATTTACTTATTACTTTTAACGCATTGTGAGTCGTTTCACACTATTGGATTTTAAATTATGGAATGTAATAAACTTCTAAAAAAAATTGGCATCTCAGTTTTACCAATGTCATCAATTTCCTCTATCATATCAATAGTTATTATTTGGTTTTTCCTTAATAGGATGGGACGTTTGGATATATTTAACGAATCTGTCAGTTTCAAAAATATGTTTAATATTCTTGTGTTTTCTTTTATTATTAACATGGCGTCTTTTTTGATTATTTTCTTCATGGGGTCTTGGCTATTATCTCTTTTCATACCGGCAGAAAATAAACACTTTATTTATTATGATAATATAAAAAATAATCTTATAACGATACTTATGGTAAGTGGGTTTTTCACTCCAATAATTATTGCATTGAGTGTATTTATCTTTGATGATCCTAGTAGTGTTTTTCACATAATTATTCTTTCTTCATTTTTTATTTTGGTAGTTAGTATATCAATTGTGTCTTACCTTATGAATAAAAAAATATTAAATCAAGAGCTAAGAATCAAATCAAACACCATAAAAAACAAATATAAATTTAGAATTTATTTATTGATTCCTTTTTTTATTTCTGTTTTATCTTATAGTCAAATTATTCCTATATCATTGTTTTCTGATTCAATGAAATTTCCTGATTTAATGGGAGATACTTATCAAGTTATTGGGTTTGTGGCTATTTCTTATGCTTTTTATATATTTACTATATTTCCTGGGGTTGTTTTTATACGAATGAATAATGGTGAAAAATTAGTCAAGAAAGTTACTGTTCCGATCGCGCTGGCATTTGCCATAATGTTAGTGATGTCATACTTTATTACTGTTATCCCGGTTATGTTTGTTCACTCTGTAATGAAACTTTCAGGGATCAGTGATTTTACACCTCATACTTATTTGGTAGATGAAAAAGAATATCCTCAGAACCTTTTTGATAAAGGTGTATGGATAAGTTGGAAAGTTGAGGATACAGGGAAAATTGCTATCAGAGCGGTTTCTATATTTTCATTTGGTGAGTTTCAGCTTATGTGTCCTTCAGAAATTACTAAAGCATATAAAGAGAGTTGGAAATTTATTCCGGGCAATACTGATTATGATAATAAGGTTAGGAAAGCGCTTCAGGAAGACGCTGAATGGTGTATTGCCTTCAATAAAGAAGATATAAAAAGATGGAACGTACCTATTAGTTATCAGGAAATTAATTCAGCAACAGATAGATAATTTTGATAGTGAAAAAATGGAACATTATTCGACACTACAATAGCTCTTATTTCCATGGTCTGGCTTATGTGTGCAATAGTTTTTTCATTTGAAGACTAACATCATGAGCCTTAGTCGATTTGTTTAGAAGAAAATTCGTGAGATGAGTATGATAGAGCAAAAATTTGCTCGTTTCATGTATAATTGTTAGCATCTCCATTAGTAATTATCAAAGTGCCCATCACCTCCAAGGGGCAAAAAAATTCCCGTAGCCTGAAAGGGAGTGCATGATTGCGGTACATCTGCCCACCTTTGGAAGCAGATATTGTCAGACATAAACCCCTTGTCTGGCGATGAAGGTTTCTTAAACTCAAAATATCTCAAAAGGATGTTTTTATATTGTCATTGAAGTGTGTTGAACGTTGATTCATGCACTGATGTTTTAAATCAACATAGATACTATTTTCCTTTATCTTCAATGAACAACAGGATGTTTTTCGCCTATCCAGTTCATACTTCTCATTATCTCTGCCTGAAATATTCAGCGGACAATTTTTCTACACCAAAACAATTAACTCATTGCTACCATTTCACACTGAACCTTACGGTGACTACTGGTATTTCAATACTTGCACGACTTTTTCTGATCGTTTGTGGAACTCAAGGCGTCACTTTTGGCAGGTTTACTGCTGAAAGTGACGCCATAGCCAAAGAACAACACAACCCTGACAAGCCCACGCCTATTTCACCACTCAGTGAATCTGACGCTGCATTTTTAGATTGAAAAAGGAGAACTTGACGATATCGAGGCTAATGAAATGGACAGTGCGCTGGGCAAAGCTGTACTGATCTTGCGGGTGAAAGTCCCGTCGTAGAAAGGGATTAGCCAGACCACTACGTAGCGAGTCTTGCATCTCCGGCGGTAACAAAGGAGATGAAGCGTAGACAGCGAAACACTCGAGCCGAAACCAAAAGGTGAACGTGATAGCGCCGAAATACATTTAATCGTGTGTGCCGATAGTTTTGTCCAGCCAGCAGGCAGCAGCGTCTGAATGGTCATACTGGCAATTATCCATTCAGCAGCACACACCGGAGCCGCAGGCGTCGGCGAGTTTGTAGAGAACAGTGCGGAACCCAGGAGATCCCGATATTTCTCAAGGGAATGAGTATTTCGGGTACAAGTGCCAAACACAAGGCCTGAGAAATGAATATCAGGAAGTCGGAGTCAGTCATAGTAGCGTTGAAACGGGTAATGACCGTGGAGCGAAGGGCTGGCAGACAGATCGAACGTAAGAGGGCAACAATGATCGTACACAGCAACGACGGAGTATCATGGTTAACGAAACTTGAGCGTATAGGCGAGAAATCAGCAGGTAACAAGCAGCAGGTGTTCAATAATTTAGGGCATTTGTTGAACGGTGACATGCTGAAATGGCAATTCCAGCGGCTGGACGGGAGTAAAGCCGTGGGTATTGATCGCATGACAAAAGCCGCTTACGGTGAACATTTGGATGAGAATATACAACCTCTTATCCTGCGGATACGCAGAGGGACGTATCACCCGAAAGCAGCCCGGATAACCGAGATCCCAAAAGAGGATGGCAGTAAACGGCCTCTGGCCATTTCGTGCACAGAGGATAAACTTGTCCAGCTTACGGTCAGTGATATCCTCAGCCGGATTTATGAACCGTTGTTTATGCCCTGTTCCTATGGCTTCCGGCCGGGATTAAATTGCCATGCGGCATTAAAGGCACTGCAACAGCAAACATTCCATAACTGGAATGGAGCGGTAGTAGAAATTGACATCCGAAAGTATTTCAACATGATACCTCATGATGAGTTAATGAATATACTTCGGAAGAAAATATCAGATCGCCGTTTCCTCAGATTGATCGAGGTATTAATCACGGCGCCCGTCATAGTGGGTAAAGAGATGTCCAGCAATGTGTGCGGATGTCCGCAAGGTTCAATCCTGTCGCCGATACTGGCCAATATCTACCTGCATCATGTCATAGATGAATGGTTTAATGAAATCAGCCACTCTCATATTCACGGACGGGCAGAGATGGTGAGGTATGCCGATGACATGGTGTTTACCTTTCAGTATCCCAGAGAGGCAAAACGTTTCTATAAGGTGTTACCTAAGAGACTGAATAAGTATGGCTTGGCGTTGCACGAAGACAAATCGCAATGAATCCCTGCGGGTCACATCGCGGCAATGCGAGCCAACCAGTCGGGAAAACGCTTGCCCACGTTCAATTTTCTGGGGTTTACCTGTTATTGGGGGAAAACGCGAAAAGGTTTCTGGCGGCTGAAGTTAACCAGCCGAAAAGACCGTTTTGCAGCCAAATTGAAGGGATTCAGGGACTTCCTTTGGAAGAATCTGAATACGACTGACAAAAGGCTTATCCTGAATACCGTCATCAGAGTGATCAGAGGCTGGATAAATTACCACGGTATCTCTGATAACCAGAGACGAGTCGGGCAGTTTATCTACCAAAGTACGCGAATAATCTACCGATGGTTCAACCGTCAAGGGGGACGCCGCCGACTGACGGGGAAGAAACTGAATCTGATCCTGAAAATGCTGGGTTATCCGTTACGATGGAAAACACATTCAATGTTCAATTCTTGCTGAATAGGTGTGGGGGCACGGATCTGTCGGGAGCCGGATGCGGTAGTTCCGCACGTCCGGTTCTGCGGAGGGGGCTGTCTGGGTGACCGGACAGCTCTACTCATCCATCCCAACCATTTAGCCCTCGGCATGATTGTGCTGGGATTGAGAGATGAGGCGTGGATCCTCACCGATTTCCGGCCTTATAGTGCCTAAACGTGGGAGCTTGTTGCTCCCTGATGACTGGAGGAACCCCCATGAAATTTACTCCTTTTGGTGTCGATATTGCAAAACATTTGATGCAAATTCATTTTGTCGATGAATACACCGGTGAAATCATTGATAATCAGCTACGGCGGTAGGATTTTTTAACGTTCTTCAGCAACCTGCACTTTGCTTGATTGGTATGGGAGCGTGTGGCGGTGCGCATTATTGGGCACGGGAACTGAGAAAACTGGGGCATGAAGTGCGTTTGCTTCAAGCTCGGTTTGTCAGGGCATTCAGGATGGGAAATAAAAATGATGTGCAGGATGCCCGGGCCATTTGGCTAGCGGTTCAGCAACCCGGTAAATCCGTTGCAATCAAAAACGAGGAACAGCAGGCCATCCTGTCATTGCACCGGATGCGCGAACAACTGGTCAAATTCAGAACCGCGCAAATCAATGCATTACAGGGTTTGTTACTGGAGTTCGGCGAAACCGTACATAAGGGCAGAACCTCATTGGATAAAGCAATGCCGGAGGTGCTTGAACGGCTAAGGGAAAAGTGGGCTCCCTTCCTGCCTGAGCTACTTGAAGAACAATACCACCGCTTGAACGAAATCGATGAACACATTGAACAGATGGAAAACCAACTGACATCGTGGGCAAAACAGAATGCCGATTGCCAACGGATTATGAAAATACCCGGTGTCGGTGTGCTGATTGCGATAGCCGCCATCGCAACGATGGGCGCCCCCAGTGCGTTCCGGTCGGGCAGAGAATTTTCGGCCTGTCTGGGATTGGTGCCGAAACAGACGGGGACGGGAGGCCGGATCAAATTACTGGGGATCAGTAAACGGGGAGATACCTATCTGAGAACGCTATTTATCCATGGATCAAGGGTCGCCACCTTAACCACAAAAACGCCCTTACCATGGGTGACGGAGCTAAAAAAACGGCGTCCGATCTGTGTGGCTATTGTGGGGATGGCCAATAGGCTGGCCCGCACTGTTTGGGCATTGGTGGCTCATAAACGGGGCTACCCAAAAGATTACGTTAGTGTCAGGCCTTATTGAGGCCTTTCACCAATTAACTTTCATTTTTAACCACAAGGATGAATGCAGAAAGATTGCCGAGGCAATAATAATGATGACAAGGACAGGTAAGACCGTGACTTGCTAAACCTGTATGGTCGCCAGAGCGTCAAGCTCGTCGGAGGAATGAGGAGCCAGCCAGCGGATTACATCGAGGCCCGCCGCATCGGCTGCAATAAGGCTGATGTTATGAACTCCCGCTCCTCACGGAGTAAGATGGGAATTCATCAATAAAATCTAGCCAGTTTTGGGAGGAAATTATGCCTAATCTCATCATCGGCCTTGATATTGCTAAAAATATTTTTCAAGTTTATGGGACCAACCACTGTGGCGTAGCCACTATTAAACAGAAGTGACGTCGAAATAGTGTGTTGAAGTTTTTTGCGACTTTAGATTGGGATTGAAGCCTGCCATAGTGCATATTATTGGGCACGGGAATTGACAAAGTTGGGGCGCACGGTTCATTTGTTGTCGGCGGAAAAAATGATGCTAATGATGCTGCGGCGATCGGTATGGCAGTAACAAGACAGGATATTCACTGTGTGTCCACAAAAAGTGCCGAGCAGCAATCATACAGTCATTGCACCGAATACGGGAAGGGGCTACTCAGGAAAGAACGGCTAAATCAAATCAGATCCGTAGTCTGTTTTCAGAAGAAGGCCATATCAACAAACTGCTCTTTCATGCCGGGTTTGCAGGCTTTAAAGAAAGCTTAGAGTGCATTAACCGAAATTTCTCAGTGCTGGCATCCTGCACGATACATGTTGTGGATCATTTCAGTGAACAAAATCGTGCTCTCAACTTATATGGAACAGCCACTTTAGGGCAACTACTATTGAATTCTGTTTTTACATTTTACCCTTACCTCAAGCCATCAAATGTCTGTATAGATTACTTGTTTCCACATCTGCCACGCCTAAACCGAAAGATGATTCTTGCGTTCTCTACAACCTTTCTGTTGATCCGGAATTTTCCCGTCAAGGGATTGGTTCCCAACTATTCGAACAGGAAATCCTCCGGGCTCGAAACCGAAAGTATAAAATGATTGAGAGCTGGACGTTGCTACTACCAACCAGCGCGCTATCAGCTTATATCAACATTTTCACCAGATAAAAAAATAGCTCCCTGACTTATTGGAGAACCAACTTTGGGGGAGCTGTTTTTTATACGATTAAATTACCCAGTAATTTTTGCGTGCATTTCCTGTACAGAAATTACCTGCTCAGTCGGATCAGCACTGAGAGCCATCGTGGTTGCAAAACCGCCATTCAGGGTGGTGTCATAGTGCACTTTATATTGTAGTGCACTGCGCCGGAGCAGTTTTGAATCTTCAATTGCCTGGCGGCCAGCGGTAGTATTGACGATATAGTCATATTCACCGTTTTTGATTCTGTCCTGAATATGTGGACGGCCTTCATGAACTTTGTTCACCAGACGTGGGTTGATCCCGGCTTCACCCAATACAATGGCTGTACCGTGAGTTGCGTCCAATTCAAAGCCATGTTTGAGCAGTTTGGCTGCTAAATCAACAATGCGTTCTTTATCCTCTTCACGTACTGACAGTAATGCCCGGCCTTTTTTACGCAGAGTGGAGTTACTGCCCAGCATCGCTTTGGAGAAGGCTTCCGCAAAAGTGCGACCAACACCCATCACTTCACCTGTAGAGCGCATTTCTGGCCCCAGAATCGGGTCAACTCCAGGGAATTTGTTGAATGGCAATACCACTTCTTTCACGGAATAGTAAGGAGGAATGATTTCTTTAGTGACTCCCTGTGACTGCAAGGATTGCCCGGCCATCACACGTGCTGCAACTTTCGCCAATGGCAGACCTGTCGCTTTGGAAACAAATGGAACCGTGCGTGCTGCACGTGGGTTCACTTCGATCAAGTACACTTCGTTGTTTTTCACAGCGAACTGGACATTCATCAAACCACGGACACGCAATTCAAAAGCCAGTTTTTCAACTTGTTGACGCATAACATCCTGAATCTCCTTGCTTAAGGTATATGCAGGCAAGGAGCAGGCTGAGTCACCAGAGTGAACACCCGCCTGTTCGATATGTTCCATAATGCCACCTATCAGGACATGTTCCCCGTCACAGATAGCATCAACATCGACTTCAACAGCATCATCAAGGAATCGATCCAACAGAACCGGAGCATCGTTGGAAACACTCACAGCGGTTTGGAAATAACGGCGCAGGTCTGATTCATCGTATACGATTTCCATTGCACGACCACCTAATACATAGGAAGGACGAACCACCAGCGGGTAGCCAATGTTGTTCCCTTTCTCTACCGCCTGTTCAATAGTGGTGACAGTGGCATTGGCTGGTTGTTTCAGACCAAGACGATTTACCGCCTGCTGGAAACGCTCACGGTCTTCTGCACGGTCAATGGCATCCGGGCTGGTGCCGATAATGGGTACGCCTGCTGCTTCCAGTTCGCGAGCCAGTTTCAGTGGCGTTTGACCACCATACTGGACGATCACACCTTTTGGTTGCTCAACGCGTACAATTTCCAGTACGTCTTCCAGTGTTACTGGCTCAAAGTAAAGGCGGTCGGAAGTGTCGTAATCTGTTGAAACCGTTTCTGGGTTACAGTTAACCATGATGGTTTCATAACCATCTTCACGTAACGCCAGTGCCGCATGTACACAGCAATAATCGAATTCAATGCCCTGGCCGATGCGGTTCGGGCCACCACCCAATACCATAATTTTCGGCTTGTCGCTATTTGGATTAGCTTCGCATTCATCTTCATAAGTGGAGTACATGTATGCAGTGTCAGTTGCAAACTCTGCGGCACAGGTATCTACTCGTTTGTAGACCGGATACAGGTTGTAATCCTGGCGCAGTTTGCGGATCTCTTTACCGGATACGCCGACCAGTTTTGCCAGACGTGCATCTGCAAAACCTTTACGCTTGAGCTGACGCAGGAAGTCGGAAGTCAGGCCGTTGATGCCTTGCTCTGCTACTTGTTCTTCCAGACGTACCAGTTCTTCGATCTGTACCAGGAACCAGCGGTCAATGTTGGTCAGGTTAAAGATACCATCAACGGACATACCGGCACGAAAAGCATCTGCAACATACCAGATACGCTCAGCGCCCGCATCTTTTAGTTCGCTGCGGATTTTGGTCAGTGATTGCGGGTCATCCAGATTGACTTTCGGATCGAAGCCGGTTGCTCCGACTTCCAGGCCACGCAAAGCTTTTTGCAGGGATTCCTGGAAAGTACGGCCAATTGCCATGACTTCACCAACAGATTTCATTTGAGTTGTCAGGCGATCATTGCTGCCGACAAATTTTTCGAAATTAAAGCGAGGGATCTTAGTCACTACATAGTCAATTGATGGTTCGAAAGAGGCCGGAGTACGCCCACCCGTGATATCGTTCATCAGTTCATCAAGGGTATAACCAACGGCCAGTTTTGCTGCAATTTTTGCGATAGGGAAGCCTGTTGCTTTGGAGGCCAGAGCAGATGAACGGGATACACGTGGGTTCATCTCGATAACAATCAGGCGGCCATTTTTAGGGTTAACAGCAAACTGTACGTTTGAACCACCGGTTTCTACACCAATTTCACGCAGTACGGCCATCGAGGCATTACGCATGATTTGGTACTCTTTATCCGTCAATGTCTGGGCGGGAGCCACAGTAATGGAGTCACCAGTATGGATCCCCATTGGATCGAAATTTTCAATGGAGCAGACGATAATGCAGTTATCGTTTTTGTCGCGTACTACTTCCATTTCATACTCTTTCCAACCAATCAGAGATTCATCGATCAGCAATTCATTGGTTGGGGAGAGATCTAAACCACGTTCACAGATCTCTTCAAATTCTTCGCGGTTATAAGCGATACCCCCCCCTGTTCCACCCATAGTGAAAGAAGGACGGATGATACAAGGGAAGCCAACGTCTTCGGCTACAGCCAGCGCTTCTTCCATTGAATGGGCAATCCCAGAACGTGCAGTATCCAAGCCGATTTTTTTCATCGCCTTGTCAAAACGCTGACGATCTTCTGCTTTATCAATTGCATCTGCGGTAGCACCAATCATGGTTACACCGAATTCTTGCAATACACCCTGACGTTCCAACTCTAGTGCACAGTTCAGTGCTGTTTGCCCCCCCATGGTTGGCAAAATTGCGTCCGGGCGCTCTTTTTCAATAATTTTACGTACGACTTCCCAATGAATTGGCTCAATGTAAGTGGCATCTGCCATTCCTGGATCGGTCATGATAGTGGCTGGGTTAGAGTTCACCAGTATGACCCGATAGCCTTCTTCCCTCAGAGCCTTACAAGCCTGTGCTCCTGAGTAGTCAAATTCACATGCCTGACCAATAACAATCGGACCAGCACCTAAGATCAGGATACTTTTAATATCAGTACGTTTTGCCATTTTTCCTTTTCTCCTGATTATTTGGTGTTCTGAATATCTTGCTGACGATACTGTTCAATCAATTCAATAAAGTGATCGAACAGAGACGCGGTTTCATGTGGACCAGGGCTGGCTTCAGGGTGTCCTTGAAAACTGAATGCAGGTTTGTCAGTACGGTGGATACCTTGCAGAGTACCATCAAAGAGTGATTTATGAGTCACCCGCAGATTTGCCGGTAATGAATTTTCATCAACGGCGAATCCGTGGTTTTGTGCGGTGATCATGACGACATTACGATCCAAATCTTTAACAGGATGGTTGCCGCCGTGGTGACCAAACTTCATTTTTACAGTTTTTGCACCGCTCGCCAATGCCAGTAACTGATGGCCCAGACAGATACCAAATACAGGGATCTCGGTGTTCAGGAAAGTTTTGATTGCTTCGATTGCATAATCACAAGGCTCTGGATCGCCGGGTCCATTGGACAGGAAAATACCATCCGGTGCCATTTTCAGAACTTCGTCTGCGGAGGTTTTTGCTGGCACGACAGTAACGCGGCAGCCGCGATCTACCAGCATACGCAGAATATTACGCTTAACTCCAAAATCATAAGCAACAATATGGTATGGCAGTTCTTGCTCTTTGCAAGCTTCTGGTAATCCATCTGCCAGTGTCCAGCTTTCCTGTAACCACTGATAAGATTGTGTGGTAGTCACTTCTTGCGCCAAATCCATACCTTTCAAGCCGGGAAATGCTTTTGCTTTTTCAAGAGCAACTTGAGCATTGACCTCATCACCTGCAATGATACAACCGTTTTGTGCGCCTTTTTCCCGTAACAGACGGGTCAGTTTACGAGTATCAATATCAGCAATGGCAACAATGTTATGACGCTTTAAGTAGTTAGACAGATTGTCTTCACTGCGGTAGTTGCTGGTTATCAAAGGTAAATCACGGATTACTAAGCCTTGGGCTTGAATAGTGGGAGATTCTTCATCAGCGGCATTGATGCCGACATTACCAATATGAGGATAGGTGAGAGTAACAATTTGGCGGGAATAGGAAGGGTCGGTAAGTATTTCTTGATATCCGGTCATTGAGGTATTGAAGACCACTTCTCCAACAGCCACACCCTCAGCACCTATGGCGCGACCGTGAAATTGGGTTCCATCTTCCAGAACCAATATAGCTGACTTAATCAAAACGCCCTCCAGAATGAATAACAAATCGCACTCAATGCATATTAATTCAGAATTAATCCTTTAAATCAATGCCAATTATGATGTTTGTCAAAATTTTGGCAAATTGCGCGCATTCTAATGATGAGAGGGGGGCTTGTCTACAAAAAACACCCTTTTTATTGTTTTTTTTGCGACACTCACTGTTGTATTATTGAAATTTACCTGAAAAACATAAGAAAAGTGCGAGTATATTCACGATTAATGTGAAATTAAATTTTAAAACAGAAAAAACAGTGTGATTTTCCGTATCTATGCGATAAAAGGTAGTAAAAAAGTGAGATTAATGTAGAAAATAGGTATAAATGACGTAATATTTATATTTATGTTTCAATTAATAAGAATTACGCAATTAATAATAAATAATTGCGTAATTACAAATTGTTATATTATTAAATAATTATAATTTATCTAGATTAAGGACATCTTTCATGTCATAAAGACCTCTGTTTTTATTGATTATCCAGATAGATGCCTTAACAGCGCCATTTGCAAAAGTCATACGGCTTGAAGCCTTATGGCTAATTTCTACTCGTTCACCAATATCGGCAAAAATAGCGGTATGTTCTCCAACAATATCGCCAGCTCTTACCGTAGCAAAACCAATACTTTTGGGGTTCCGTTCACCTGTGTGGCCTTCCCGCGCATATACAGCGCAAGTTTTCAGGTCACGACCGAGCGTATGTGCAATAGATTCTCCCATTGCCAGTGCTGTTCCTGATGGAGCATCTACTTTATGGCGATGGTGAGCTTCAATGATTTCAATATCCGTATACTCTCCCATCACTGTTGCTGCTTTTTCCAACAGCTTAAGGACAAGGTTGACACCGACACTGAAATTTGCCGCAAAAACAATAGGAATTTCATTTGCAGCATCTTTGATTGCTTGCTTACCTGCATCATCAAACCCAGTTGTACCAATCACCATGGCTTTACGGTATTGGCGGCAAATTGGCAGATATGTCAGTGTTCCTTCTGGGCGGGTGAAATCAATCAGGACATCAAAATCTTCAATGACAGAATGGAGATCATTACGGATCGTAATACCGTTATGACCAATACTGGCCAATTCACCGGCATCTGCTCCCACCAATGAAGAGCCTGGGTGTTCTAATGCTGCACCAAGTGTAACGCCATCCAATTGCTGAATGGCCTGAATAAGATTGCGTCCCATGCGGCCACTGGCCCCTACGATAGCAATGCGAATATCTGTATCAGCCATAAGGCCCTCACTATAGTTGATATTGGTTTTAATTGAGGTGATAAATCAAATTACCTACAGCTTAACTGTCAATGGCTGGTTGCACCAGATTCAAAGGGAGATCATTAGGAAAACAGTGATCGGAAGGACAGTTATAACAAAATCTAAACTGTGGATATAACATGATAGGGTATATAAAAATAACAGATAGAAAGTAAATTAATACAATATTTATTGTAACAATTCTTAAATATATACATTCAAATTATTTTTGACGAAAAAATAATTATTCTGGTTACCTTAGTAACATTGCTATAGCAATTTTATACAAAAAAGAGAAAGCTCGCTAAATCCCACCTGATGTGTTTTTTACAAAAAAGATTTGTTGGTATAAGAACAATGAGTAGTCAGTGATACTTGAAAATGCCCATATTCTTTATACTCTATAGATGGGATCTTAATTTTCTTCAGACTGGAAAAAGCGCATAGTTAATTAAACAAGCGAATAGAGAAATGAGTGATATGCCCGTTGTCTTTCAAGTTGTAGTCTGAAATCTATGGGGGATCTTACTTAAAGATAAAAGGGTTCAATACCATAAAAAGATCAATTTTCATCAGAAACTTGGGTAACTATTTTATGTGGCAACAAGAAAATGTAAAAGAGAAAATTCAGTTCTTTCGTCTGGAAGAATTTAATGGTTTGGAGATGCTCAAAGCCAGTTACCGTAAGCAAGTATTTTCTCGGCATGTGCACGAGACCTTTTGTATAGGAGTAATAGAAGAGGGGGCTCAGCGTTTCTATCGTACCGGTGCGGAACATATTGCGCCTAAAGGTGATATTATTTTAGTCAATTCAGATGAAATTCATACCGGATCTGCTGCTGTTACAACAGGTTGGTCATATCAAGCTATTTACCCTTCACCTGATTTATTACGTTCACTTTCACGCGACTTAAAATATGCAGATGGCAGTATACCGTGGTTCCCTTCTGCTGTGGTTCATGATCCTGGGTTATCTGAACAATTACGTCTGATGTTTAATTTATTGTCACAAAAAGTTAATACTTTATTCAAAGAAACTATGCTGCTTTCTTCACTTTCTTGGTTGATGATGAATTACGGTAAAACACGCATCACTGCACAGAAACTTCCTTCTGCTGAAAAGCAGATCTTATTGGCTAAAGAATATATTGATGCACATGCAGAAACTGATATTTCTCTCAATCGGTTAGCAGAAATGGTACAGCTAAGTCCATGGCATTTTTTGCGGCAATTTAAGGAAATTATCGGAGTAACTCCTCATGTTTATTTAATTTTTGCCCGCTTACGTATGGCGCGAAAATTGTTATTGGATGGACATTCTATACTAAATGTTGCTATTCGCTGTGGTTTTGCCGACCAAAGCCATTTTAACCGCCATTTTAAAAATACCTTAGGGATCACTCCCGGAATGTTTGTCCGTTCTCTACAAGCAGCTTAAAAATGCTCTATTGCTTTATTGGGAAGGATTTCAATCAGATTAGCAAGAAATTATTTCACCACAATTTTATTCAATACTCCTGTATTATCCGTACGTAAGCTATCTGCCAATGGTTCTTTTATTTTGTTGGCGTAGATCTGTTTATGGAAAAAACAATGACTGAATTGCAACCCAAAATATCCTCCTGGCAAGGATTTTGGTCTGGAATATATAATATGTTACCGCTTTGCCTTTCGGTTATTCCCTGGGGAATACTTGCTGGCTCTGTTGCCGTTCAATCAGGGTTAACTCTGGGGCAAAGTATAGGGATGTCTGCAATTTTATTCGCTGGTGCTGCACAATTAGTGACACTTGGTTTATTAGCATCAGGTGCTAGTATCTTTACTATTATTATTTCAGTGTTTTTTATCACAGCTCAGCATTTTCTCTATGGTTTAACTTTACGTGAATATGTTTCTTTATTAAAACTTCGTTATCGACTACCAATCGGTTTTTTACTAACAGATGAATTGTTTGCTTTAAGTTGTGCTCAGAGAGATAAACAGATTTTAACTCCGGGCTATTTGATTGGCGCTGGATTATGTTTTTATGTATGCTGGAATCTATTCAGTCTTCTGGGAATATTAATGGCTTCTTCTATTCCAGATTTAGATAAATATCATCTGGATTTCTCCATTGTCGCTACCTTCATTACTATTGTTGTACCGATGATTAAAAAACTCAGTGTGTTTTTGGGTGTTATTTTTTCATTGTTTTTATCAATGATATTATCTTACCTTCACATTGAAGGTGCCATTATCATTGCTGGTGTCAGTGGTATGTTCTTTTCTGTTTTTATAGCCAGGTTAAATAAGGAGTCAATATGAGTTGGGCCTTGCTTTTTATTTTAGCTGGTATTGTATTATTTAATAGATATGTTTTTCTGGAACCTAAAGTTCCGGTAAAGATTCCTAAAATAATAAATGAATCATTAAAATATTCTGCCCCTTGTTTATTGATTGCAATATGTGGGCCAATTATTTTAATGGAACATGGAGAGTTAAGGGAAGTTTCTAATAATCCTTATTTATGGGGGGCATTATTAACTACCGTTTTTGCTTTTTTTATCAGAAATATCGTAGTGTGTGTTGTTATCAGTCTGGCTGCTTTTTATGTGTTATCTGCTATTTTATAGATATAAAGCGGGATTTTTTATAAAATGTTAACAAATGGACATATATAGATAACTTTGCACATTTACTGCGAATTTATTTATAGATTGTAATAGTTACAATTTATGTTTTGATATTTCACTCTTTGTAATAAAAATAATTATATTAAAATTACTTTGTTCATCAATAGGAGGAATTATGAAAACAGGAATTGATCTTTATAAGGAATCTACCGCTATTCGGAATACATATAAGATATTACCTTTTCAAGGTGTATGGAGTTGGCTAACAGGAAAGGATATTCCCGGCAGAAAAGCATTATGGAAATCCAACTCAATTGAAATGATATGTTGGTCGATTAGTTGGATTGTGGTTGGTACACTACTTATCTACTTGTCACTAAATAATAATATGTCATCACTTATCAAGTTTATCCTCTATTTAGTTGGTGTATTATTTTCCACTTCTGGAGCCAGGTATATTGTTGCTACTATTATTCATCAAGGGGTACATGGAAATTTACTCTCAACAAAATCACGTAATAGAGTTATATGTGAAATTTTATCCACCATATTCATTACTCAACCTTACGATTCATACCGTCAGTTTCATATATATGAGCATCATGGAAAGGATTTTTCAACAACAGAAGATAAAGATTTAGCGGCAGTATACAAATTAGGGTTTGAACCTGGAAAAACAAAGAAACAGCTCTATATTAACCTATTTTTGACCCTATTTAGTCCTTATTTTCATTTTTCATATTTCTATGGCCGCATTAAATCAAATTTAATATATATAATTGTGTACCAGATAGCATCGTTATTACAGTTAATGACTGAGCATGTGTGGTTATTACGTCGTGAAAATGAAACTATTCTTCATAGCCATATCAAAAACTCTTTAGGGCGCTTTTGTGGCTCACCTTGTCCTGAAAGTTTTTCTTTGAAATATTCTCTACAATGGATTTTATGGGCCTTTAAACATTTATTCTACCATTTGCCTGTTCGAATGTTGATAGTGCAGGGGTCACTGATTTGTCATGACTGGCATCATCGGGTAAGTAATATTAAAGAGTGGTATGACTATACAAGATTGAGAGAAATTAATGCAGAAAAATTGGCTAAAGAGGGTAAGTATGATTATACTGAGTTTTGGGGGTTTTATAATTGCTTGGATCACGTGCTAACTATGCTTAGTAATTCCGAACCTATTGATGTTAATAATCTAAAATATAGACTTAATTAAAAACATTAATGAAAACAATATGACACGATCTTTTTATAGGGAATGATAATTCAGATTTTAACATGGAATTATTGTTTTGTTATCAATGGCAATTAACTTATTCATTATTATAAACCCCTTTGAATATTACAGGGAAGAGGTGAGTTAAAATAACTAATTCACCTCTTTTACATGAACATAATTATCCTCCCATTTCAGGTAATTCGTAATGAGTGGTATCGTGAATCTTATCTACCCTTTTATTATCTGCGATGTTTTCCTGACGGAGGCGTTCGGCCAGAAATTCTATAAATACACTGAGTTTTGGAGGTAAATGCCGTGTTGGTGGATAAAGTATCCATAATTCGCCAGTGTAGTTGGCTTTAAAGTTCCAATCAGGCAGAACGTGAATCTCCTGGTTCTTCCCCCAAGATAGATGCAACTGTGATTTTTCAGATCGTGAGGATGTTGTGGTGTGCCATGTTCTGCAAGGTATTCGGGTGTTGCACATAACATATGGCAAATATTCAATAACTGTTTTCCCATGAGGCCCGGAGAAAGTCGGGTTATTTTTAAACCGGAAATGCATGCTCAAACTGTTTTTGTTGAAGCACTTCAGGAAAGCTGTGATCAACTTATCGCTGAAAATTTGTCTTGCCAGATTACTCTGCGTGATGATGGATTTCGGCAAGTCAGTTTTGGTGAACTTCCCCCTTACCCTTGCGGCGGAACACATGTGACATCATTAAAACATATTCACAAAATTCAGATACAAACTATTAAGGAAAAGAAAGGCAAGTTATCAGTGCAATATGACATAGTGATGCCAACGTAATATATTGCATCATAATAGATTCAACTAAGTGATACCACTATAAATATAAACGCTTTTCGGGGTAAATATGCTTTCTGATTACTTGCATGAGTTTTGGGGACTTGCACTTATTCATTTTTTGGCTGTTGTTGCACCGGGACCAGATTTTGCCGTAACACTACGACAGAGCATACGCTTTGGTCGTTGGGTGGGAATTTGTACCGCTATTGGTATTGGTGCGGGAATATCAGTCCATGTTATTTATACATTGATTGGTATTGGAGCATTAATACATTCAACACCTTGGCTGATGACAATAGCAAAAATGATTGGTGGTATATATATTTGCTATTTGGGGATTCAATTTATTAGAAGTAAGCCGGAAAAAACGGATTTTATCCTCCCGAATAAGGCACTTCCGCAACAAAGAAACTTGCGACGAGCTTTTTTTACTGGTTTTATGACAAATGCGACCAATCCCAAAGCAACTTTATTTTTTCTGGCTGTCTTCACAACTGTTGTGAGTGCAACTACGCCGTTATCTGTCCAGATTTTTTATGGTGTGTGGATGTGTATAGTAAATGCAGCATGGTTTATTCTGGTGAGCTGTCTTTTTTCCAACTCTACGGTTCGCTTACAGTTTATCCGGCTAGGGCATTGGTTCGAACGCGCAGTAGGCGTGGTTTTGATTGGTTTTGCTGTTCGTCTTTTATTTATTTCTGTGTAACAAAAATTGACTCAATACAGTAACGGTGTATTATGACTTAATTCAAAGGTGTTTTTATTTTTGGTGTAGATGAGTTTTTATATCAACTAATATGAAAACTATAAAATTATTTTAATCATCCCAACTTTTATAAATAAATCAATCAATTTATTGATAATATTAATTATGGAAAAAGAAAGGTTTCTAGCCAGTTAATGATAGCAATATAATAATAAGAATTTTTTATATCATAAGGAGGTTAATATGATATCCAGATCAAAATCTTTTTCAGAAGTATGGCCAAGATCAACTGATATCAGATGTTCTATAGTTATTAAGGAGGCTAGTCTACCAGAAGCATTTAATGCAGTACAAAAAATAAAGAAAGAAACTATGAATGATGAGTGGTTGTACTCTAACTCTTCTGAGCTTGATGAGGAGAAAATAAAATGGAATTCGAGATATAACCAGGCATTGAAAATATTTACATTTCTCTATACTAATATTGGTGCTCGCCTTCAGATTGAAGGAACTGATAAAAGAATGTTGTTTTTTGTATCTTATTTCAGAGGTGTTCCTATCGGAATTTTACAGTTGTTAGTTACTGATGGGTTACCTAAAGTCGTTTTTTTGGCAACTCATTGTGGTATTCGAGGTTGTGGTGTTTTACTCATTGAATATGCAGTAAATAAATCACAACAATTAGGCATGGGGGGGAAGTTACAACTTTTGCCATATAAGGGGGCGATACCAGCATATATAGAGATGGGATTTACTAGTGTTGGGGAAAATCTAGAATTATATCCTGCTGATAGAAGTGATAAATGGAAATGGGATGAGGCAACGGGTCGTTATAGATTCTGCTGAATATCAGGCGGGACACCTAATACGTTATTCCTATAGATTTCAAGATGTAACTTGAAAGACGACGTTTATATAATATATTTGATTTGGATTTTTATTAGAGAGAAGCCAGGTGAATTATTTACATCTTCCAGAATATTAAAGAGAGGAATTAATGTAATGTTCAGATCAAAATCTTTTAATATTAACAACCATTCTGTAGGATTTGGTCCTTTAACCCGGTCTAGATCCTGTTCGGATATGTACACGACATTGGTTAATATGAAAACATTTATCACAATCAAGGAGGTTAGCCCAGAAGAAGCATTCTACGCGACGGAAAAGATGCTAACAGAAACTATGGCTAAGGATTGGTTCTATTTTGATTCTCTTCAGCTTGATGAGGAACAGCAAAGGTGGAAAATGAGGTATAATCAGACAATTAATATACTTAATTGTCTCTCGACTAATGCAAAGCTTCAATCTATGAGAGATAAACCTGACGGTTCAAAAAAGTTTTTTGTTGTTGCTTATTTCAGAGGTATTCCTGTCGGTGCTTTACAATTATTACTGAAAGATAATCATGAAAATGAGTTACCTGAGGTTTCTTTTTTGGCTACTCATTGCGGTATTCGAGGTTGTGGTGTTTTACTCATTGAGTATGCAGTAAATAAATCACAACAATTAGGGATGGAAGGAAAGTTAAAACTTTCTCCATATGATGAGGCGAGGCAAGCATATATAAATATGGGATTTATGAACGTAAATAGTGATATGGAATTACATCCCGCGGCAAGAAATGATAAATGGAAATGGAATGAGATAATAAGCCGATATGAATGTTGTTAAATTTTGGGGCAAGACATTCATATTCGGCTTTTTTTAGAAAGATGCCGAATAAATTAATTGCATCTTCCAATAGAAAAGCCGAATTTAAGTTGAAGCAACCCTGGAATAGCTACTCTTAGTCAATCCGAAGTTAATGAACTTCTTTCACTTCAACTCGTAACTCTTTCGGTACTTCAAACACAATGTTTTCTTCACGGCCATGCAGTTCATTAACCGTTTCTGCGCCAAGCGTTTTCAAACGCTTAATGACTTGTTGCACTAAAATATCCGGTGCGGATGCCCCCGCTGTCAAGCCAATAGAGCTCACACCATCAACCCATTCCTCTTTGATATCATCCGCAGAGTCAATCAAATAAGCAGGTTTGCCCATACGTTGTGCCAGTTCAGCCAGACGGTTTGAGTTTGATGAATTTTTGGAGCCAACGACTAAGACAATATCGGCATCTGTTGCCAAATCACGAACCGCTTCCTGGCGATTGGTGGTGGCATAACAGATATCATCCTTACGTGGGCCGATAATATTCGGGAACCGGGCATTAAGTGCATCAATCACTTCTGAGGTATCATCCACAGAAAGTGTGGTTTGTGTCATAAAGCAGAGATTATTTTCGTCTTTAACCTGCAATTTCCATACATCTTCCGGTGATTCCACCAGATACATACCGCCTTCGGGATTATTGTACTGCCCCATCGTGCCTTCAACTTCTGGATGACCGGCATGTCCGATTAAAATAGCTTCTTTACCTTTACGGCTTGCACGAGCGACTTCCATATGGACTTTTGTTACCAGCGGGCAGGTAGCATCAAACAGCATGGTTAAATTGCGGGAACGAGCTTCGTTACGGATGGCCTGAGAAACACCATGTGCGGAAAAAATCAGAATTGAGCCATCAGGAACTTCTGAAATTTCTTCAATGAAGATGGCACCCCGATTCCTGAGATCATCAACCACATAGCGGTTATGTACTACTTCATGGCGAACATAAATCGGTGCACCATATAATTCTAATGCGCGTTCTACAATGCTGATGGCGCGATCAACACCAGCACAAAAACCACGAGGGTTAGCCAGCAATATTTGCATGGTTTTCCTCCAATTGAGGGTCTATTTCCAACACTTCAATCTCAAAAGTGACGTTTTGGTCAGCCAGTGGATGGTTAAAATCAACAGTGATAGAACCTTCTGCAACTTCTTTGATAAACCCCGGCATTTCGCTGCCATTCATAGCAGTAAATAGCATGATAGTACCCACTTCAGGAATATCCGAATTGGCAAAATCGCGTGGTGTGAAGTATTGCACCAGATCAGGATTATATTTGCCGAAAACAGTTTCGCCTGCCAGTATGAATTGGTGTTTATCGCCAGCTTTCAAACCAATCAGTTGTTGTTCGAGTGGTTCGGAAAGGCTACCATCACCTAAATGGAATAATGCGGGCTTACCCTGACTATAAGTCGAGTCTGCTGTTGAACCATCATCCAATTTTAAAGTGAAGTGTAACAAAACTGCACTGTGCGTTTGCACCTGCATTGACATGTTGCTCAAACCTTTTAGTAAAAAACGATTTAATCATAAACCATTGAAGTGGGTGAAGCTATCAGCCCCGGTTATATTAACCGGGGCTGGTTTCTTATTATTTTCTCGATGATTGTTGTTTAGATTCTGTTTGTTTTGGTACAGTTTTCTTATCATCCGAACGGATAAAGCTCTCAATGATAATGAGTGCTGCCCCGATACAAATGGCAGTGTCTGCAATATTAAAGGTAGGCCAGTGCCATGCTCCGATATAAAAATCGATGAAATCGACAACAAAACCATGTACCAGCCGATCAAACAGATTTCCCAGTGCTCCACCAACCACTAAAGCATAAGCAATGTTGCTCAGTCTCTGTTTGGCACTGGAGCGATACATCATTACCAGCAGCGTGATAGAGATGACAATCGCAATCAAGGCAAAAAACCAACGCTGCCAGCCACCTTTGTCAGCCAGAAAACTAAACGCAGCCCCAAGATTTTGGGCATAAGTCAGATTGAAGTACGGTATTAATGGTATGGATTCATACAGTCTGAAGTTTTGCAATACTAACTGTTTACTGCCCAGATCCAAAATCAATACCACAGCAACTAACCAAAGCCAGCGAAGGCCAGTGGAACAAATGGGTTTCTTCATCAGGCAAATTTACGCTCTTCACCGTTACCGGCAACGTTAGTCACACAGCGGCCACAGAGTTCTGCATGTTCCGCTACCAATCCCAGGTCTTTAGCATAGTGCCAGCAACGTGGGCATTTTTCACCGTCTGCTTTACGGAAGGCAATTTTCAGCCCTTTAAGTTCGCTCTGTTGTGCATCAGCACACGCAGATGAATAGGCAGCAACTTTGGTTTGTGAAGTCAGTAATACAAAACGTAACTCATCAGCCAGTTTGTTGAGTTTTTCTGCCAGTACTTCATCAGCATAAAGTGTGACAGCCGCTTCCAGTGAACTACGGATGTATTTATCGGCACGAGCCTGTTCCAGTACTTTGTTCACTTCACTGCGAACTTGCAGCAATTCAGCCCAGAAAGTATCGTTCATATTTTCACTACCTGCCAGACCGAATAGACCATCATACCACTCTTCGGTCAAGACGAACTGTGCACGTTTGCCAGGCAATTCATTCCACACTTCATCCGCAGTGAAGGAGAGGATTGGTGCCATCCAGCGAACCAGTGCTTCTGCAATGTGGAATAAGGCGCTCTGGCAGCTACGGCGTGCAATACTGTCGCGTTTTGCGGTGTACTGACGATCTTTGATGATGTCCAGATAGAATGACCCCATCTCTACGGAGCAGAATTGCATCAAGCGCTGAACAACGGAGTGGAAGTCATATTCATCGTAGTGCTTGAGGATATCAGCCTGTGCTGCCTGAGCACGACCTACCGCCCAGCGATCCAGTGTTACCATGTCTTCCGCTTTTACCATGTGCTGTTCAGGATCGAAACCGTTCAGGTTTGCCAGCAGGAAACGAGCAGTATTACGGATGCGGCGGTAAGCGTCTGCCGAGCGTTTCAGTATTTCATCAGAAACTGCAATTTCGCCGGAGTAATCTGTTGATGCCACCCAAAGACGCAGGATATCTGCTCCCAGTTTGTTCATCACATCTTGCGGGCTAATGGTGTTACCGATGGATTTGGACATCTTACGTCCTTGTTCATCAACGGTGAAACCGTGAGTCAGAACCTGACGGTAAGGTGCTTTACCTTTGATCGCGGTTGATAGCATCAGTGAGGACATAAACCAGCCACGGTGCTGGTCAGAGCCTTCCAGATAAATGTTTGCGGAATGACCATTGAATTCAGGGCGAACATCAACAACAGAGGCGTGGGTACTTCCTGAATCAAACCAGACATCCAGTGTATCCTGTGTTTTGATGTAATCGGCTGCTTCATCACCCAGCAGTTCTGATGCGTCAAGATCCCACCATGCTTGAATGCCGTCTATTTCAACACGCTTGGCAACTTCTTCAATGAGTTCTGGTGTGCGAGGGTGCAGTTCTTGAGTCTCTTTGTGCAAGAACAGAGACATCGGTACGCCCCATGTGCGCTGACGAGAGATACACCAGTCCGGGCGGTTTTCTACCATGGATTCAATGCGCGCTTGTCCCCAACCTGGGATCCATTCAACCCCTTTGATCTCTTTCAGTGATTGTTCACGCAGTCCGTTCTGATCCATGCTGATAAACCATTGTGGTGTTGCACGGAAGATGATTGGCTTTTTGTGACGCCAGCAGCAAGGATAGCTGTGCTGAATTTTTGACAGACTCAGTAATGCGCCTTTTTCTTTCAGTAATTCAACGATGACATCGTTCGCTTTGAAAACAAACAGGCCATCCAGAGAAGGATAAGTGCCGGAGATGTAGCAGCCATTCGGCCCAACCGGGTTCGCGATTTCAAGGCCATATTTCAGGCTGATAGAGTAATCGTCTGGGCCATGACCGCCCGCAGTATGTACTGCACCAGTACCCGCATCAAGAGTAACGTGATCGCCCAGAATGGCAGGCGTGTCAAAACCCATGAATGGATGGTTGAAACGCATCAGTTCCAGATCTGCGCCTTTGCAGTCACTGATGACTTCCCATGCAGTGATGCCTGCACGCTGCATAACAGATTCAACCAATTCCGCAGCCAAAATTAGACATTCATTGTCAACTTTGACCAATTGGTAAGTGATTTCTGAGCCCAATGAGATCGCTCGGTTTGCTGGTAATGTCCACGGTGTGGTTGTCCAGATCACCAGAGAAACCGGCAGATTCTGTAGCTCTATACCAGATTTGGCAAATTTGGCATACACTGCATCTGCATCAACGGCTGTGAAACAGACGTCAATGGAAGGGGAGGTTTTGTCATAATACTCAACTTCCGCTTCAGCAAGAGAAGAGCCACAATCAGTACACCAGTGAACAGGTTTAACACCTTTCAACAAATGGCCATTGCCGATGATACGGCCCAATGCGCGAATGATGTCTGCTTCTGTTTTGAAGTCCATCGTCAGGTAAGGTTTATCCCAGTCACCCAGAACCCCCAGACGTTTGAAACCCGCTTTTTGTGTTTCGACCTGGCTCATTGCATATTTGCGGCACTCAGCACGGAACTCAGCGGCGGAAAATTTTTCACCCGGTTTACCGATAATCTGCTCAACCTTGAGCTCAATTGGCAAACCGTGGCAGTCCCAACCTGGAATATAAGGCGAATCGTAGCCTGATAATCCTTTGGATTTAACAACAATATCTTTGAGAATTTTATTGACTGAGTGACCAATATGAATATCGCCGTTTGCATATGGAGGGCCATCGTGCAAAATGAAGGTCTTTTTACCTGATTTTGCTTTTCTGATAGCTTGATACAAACCTTCTTTATACCAACGTTTCAACATATCTGGTTCGCGCTTGGCTAAATCCCCGCGCATAGGGAACCCTGTTTCCGGTAAATTCAGGGTGTCTTTATAGTCACTCATTCTCGATTCTCAGTTCCAATTTTCCGCTATACCCTTATATATGGGTATCAGATATATGACTCGGATCGCTGCAAAAAGTATTCCCTCGCAGCAACCACATCATTTGCGATTTGCTGTTTAAGCGCATCAAGCGAAGCAAACCGCTGTTCATCACGCAATTTTTTGCGTAATACCACATTGATATGACGCCCATACAGATCCATTTGGGTATCAATCAAATGCACTTCAAGTTGCTGGCCCTGACCAGCAACGGTGGGACGATTTCCAATGTTGGCAACACCCGGTAAAGGGGTATTGCCTAATCCATAAACTTCAACAGCATAAACGCCTTTTACAGGAGCAACCAGACGTTTTAAAGGTAAGTTCGCTGTAGGAAAGCCAATCGTGCGCCCCAGGCGGTTACCATGAACAACTCTGCCACTTATGCTGTAAGGATACCCTAATAATGTTTGGGCCAATGTTAGATCATCATTTTGCAACGATTGACGAATAACGGTACTGCTGATCCGCAATCCACTGTCACAAAAGCTGTCTGTACTGGCAACATCAAAACCGTATTGTTTACCTGCTTGTTGTAAATAGTGAAAATCACCGCAGCGGTTTTTACCGAAACGGAAATCATCACCTACAGCCAGAAACTTAACACCCAGTTTTTCAACGAGCAACCGAGAAACAAAGGCTTCTGGTGAATTGGCTGCAAAGTGTCTGTCAAATTTCACACACAACAAATAATCAACGCCATACTGAGATAAATATTTTATTTTATCTCGTAGCCGTGTCAGGCGAGCTGGCGCTTTATCTGCGAGAAATACTTCCAGTGGTTGTGGTTCGAAAATCATAACCATTGTCGGTAATCCAAGTCGCAGCCCTTCTTGCTTCAAGTGTTTCAATAAAGCCTGATGCCCACGATGGACACCATCAAAATTACCAATCGTCAGCACGCAACCATGGTGACGCGCCCGGATATTGTGTATACCGCGAATTAGCTCCATAGCTGGCTCAATACCGTGAAAATTGCCGGATTATACCTTGTACAGCGCACAAGGTTAACCCACGATCACAAAGGGTTTTAATTAATAACCTGATTCATACAATAAAAACAGGTTGGATGCCCGAAAAATATTTAATTTATCGCATTTATCGGTGATTCATTGAGTTTTTTATTGTGAAAGACTGTATTCCCTCTCAGTAAGCTGATAAAATCCTGCCCCATCACAACATAACCAGCGTCGCCGTACAACGACGCTTATTTGCACAAATCCATTGACAAAAGAAGGTTGAACAGGCATATTCCTCGGCCTTTGAATTGTCCTCGATAGAATATATTTGGGAGTTGGACCTTGGCTAATATCAAATCAGCTAAGAAACGCGCCGTACAGTCTGAGAAACGCCGTCAGCACAACGCAAGCCGTCGTTCTATGGTGCGTACTTTTATCAAGAAAGTATACGCGGCTATCGCTGCTGGCGATAAAGAAGCTGCACAGAAAGCATTAAATGACATGCAACCAATTGTTGATCGTCACGCCTGCAAAGGTCTGATCCACAAAAACAAAGCAGCACGTCATAAATCTGCTCTGGCAGCGCAAATTAAAGCAATGTAATTCTTTGCTTTAATTATGCTGAAAAAACCGGCTTTTGCCGGTTTTTTTGTATATCCATCGTCTTTAAAGTTGCATCTTGAAATCCATAGAGTATATCTATTGATGCAGATTCAACGTTATTTTTCAGGTCTGTTTTTTAACGGGACGTTGAAGAGGCCTGAAAAGTCTTTATTACACACGCGTTGAACTGCCGGATGCTGAATCATTCTTTCAGCAAAGATGACGTAATACTCTTCCTGCACTGAATCCAGTCTGCCTATTTCAATAATATCACTGTCAGCAAAAGTATCATTGGCATAGAACGAAGGAGCAATAAAAATAGCATTATGGTACATGCCGAATGCTTTCATCAGTGCTGCATCGTCGAACTCGCCTAATACTTCAACTTGCAGATTTTTATTACGTATCCATGTTAGCAGTTTCCTGCCTAACATTGAACGGCGACCGGGGATCAATAAACGGCGTTCTTCCAGGCATTCAGGGAATGGTTTTTCGGGAATTGGGGTACGGCAGTAAAAACTAATGCTGCATTCTCCCAACTTGACGGAAAATAAACCTTCTTGCTGCGTGGAGTCGACCGGGCAATCTGACAGGATCATATCCAGTTTATGCTGGCTGAGTTGCTCAAGCAGCATTTCATGAGTTGATTCAAAACAACGCAGGTGGATTTTTTCCTGTTCCACAACGGCGGTTTCTAATACTTTGCTGACTAAACGTTTAGACAAGGCATCCGCAACCCCCACATCAAACAACAGGTTTGACTCTCTACTGTAAGTGACAATATCCAGCATTTCCTGACTGAGCATAAACATTTTATCAGCATAGCGAAAAATAAGTTGCCCCAGTTCTGACGGAACTAATCCTCTTCCCTGACGCTTAAATAGTTTTCCACCAAGGCGTTCTTCCAGAGCCTTAATCTGGCCAGTAATAGTCTGTGGTGTCAGGTATAGCGCTTCAGCAGCCCCAACAACAGAACCTTCTTTACACACGTGCCAAAAATAATAAAGGTGGTTAAAGTTTAAATGTGAAACCCGCATATATTTATCCTTTGTGTATCACCTTACATCTGCATAACAGCCATGACCTTATATTTCAGGCCGCCAGATTATGGTGCTCTCCTGTCTTTCTCTAATATGAATATTCACGGCACAGCAGATGAGATGTTATGCCGTGAATATTAAAAGGATGAATTAATTTGGAATTGTTTCTGATTGTGCGCCTAAATTAGTCCATTCGACTACATTTGGCTATGTTTTTTTCTTTGACCAATTTTCTTTGGTAAGAGCGCATTCAGTAACCCATAACCAATGATGGCTGCCGTAGTTGAACCAATTAATATCCCCAGACGCGAGTAGGTACTGAATGTATCACTCAGACCTTCAAATGCCAGACCGGAAATAAAGATAGACATAGTAAAACCAATTCCACAAAGTACAGATACGGCAAAAATTTGCGTCAAACTAATTCCTGTCGGTAATTTGGCAATCCCCAGTTTTACGGAGAGCCAGCTAAACAAGAAAATGCCCAGTGGCTTGCCAATAAACAGGCCAAGTGCTACCCCCATAGGTAACAGCCCTGTCAGACCGTTTAGTGTAACACCCTGCAATGACACTCCAGCATTGGCAAAAGCAAAGAGTGGCAGAATTAAATAAGCTACCCATGGATGTAAGCCATGCTCAAGTGCTTCGGAAGGGGAATGGCCTTTTTTACAACGCAGAGGGATCAAGAACCCGACAATAACGCCTGCCAGTGTAGCATGGACGCCGGATTTGAGGATACATACCCACAAAATTACACCGACCACCAGATAAGCTGATGTTTTAGCGATTCCCCGCCAGTTCATCCAAGCCAGAAGCCCTATCATGGCTGCGGCTAATCCCAGTGCAACTATGGAAACACTTTTAGTATAGAATAAGGCAATAATGATGATGACGCCCAAGTCATCAATAATCGCCAAAGCGAGCAAAAACACTTTTAATGCTGTAGGAATACGTTTTCCTAGCAGGGCCATAACGCCAAGTGCAAATGCAATATCGGTGGCAGCCGGAATAGCCCAGCCCTGACGAGTGATTTCATTATTGCCGTTAAAGAGTAAATAAACCAAAGCAGGGGCGAGCATACCACCGACGGCGGCAATGGCTGGAAAAATGGCTTTATCACGGCTGGCTAAAGCGCCCTCCATCAATTCCCGCTTAACTTCTAGGCCAACAATCAGGAAAAAGATGGCCATTAATCCGTCATTTATCCATAGCAGAAATGGCTTATTGATTTCCAGAGCAGCAAATTGAACTGCAACCGGTAGGTTAAGAAATTGATGATAAATACTCTGAAATGGCGTATTCGCCATTACCAGCGCAATAATGGCAGCAATAATGAGGATGATCCCTCCTGCTGCCTCTAGTTTCAAAAATTGGCGAATAATTGCAGTCATAGATTAGTAACCTATAAGATGAATTAGGTTGTAGATACTATGTTTGTAAACACGATGTTTATAAAAGCTATAGTAGTAAATGTTGTTGTTATAAATAATATGGTTATAAATAATGTAATCATAAGTAAATCTAGTTATGAATACTATGCTAATCATGACCTCGGAAAAAATCGATTATTTGTGTTATATCTATCGAATTATACGAGTAATTTCAATTCGAAAGTAATTCTTTAAAGATGAAATAGATTGAAATCAATGCTGAATTGACTTGAAGTGCTTATATTTGGAGAGCTTATAGAAGTGTCTTTAATGGTTTCATTTCGGCAGACTGCATCAAAAGATCGAAACAGAGAATAACTATATTGATTTTTGTACAATATTTTAGTCTGCCTAGATACAAGGCATTAACGTAAGGCTTCTACAGCTAATACAATAGCTATGAAAATTATGATCCCGCCTCCCACAAGATTAACCAGCTTCATTCTTTTTTCAGTAAAAGACGGACGGGAACTCACTGCATGTGCAGCCGCAACCCAAGCCGTGTCGATTATTAAACCTAAAACAATTGGTATCAGTGAAAAACTGAGCAGGGATGTAATAGGGCTGTCTGTGCCTGTTGTTAAAAAACTCGGAACTATCGTACCGAACAGAATCAATGCCTTTGGATTTGTTGCTCCTACAATGATCCCAAGTATCAGTGTTTGTCTATGTTTATTGGCACCGACATTTTCCCCAGTTTGTAACGGCTTGGAAAAAAACAGGTATTGAAAACCGATAGCGAGTAGGGTGGCGGAGCCCAGTAACCGAATAACCCTCAACGCCATACTGGATTGAATGAGTAAAGAGCCAATTCCGAAAGCAACAATCACAGCAACAAAATAGGTTCCGATTGCATTACCAATCACACCTCGTAATGCATTAGTTCGACCGACAGATAGAGCCTGCCCGACAATAAACATAATACTTGGGCCAGGAACAGCTATCAGCACTGCACTGGTTAGTAAGAGTCCTAACAGACCATTAAATGCAGAAAAATTTGTGAGCATAATAAGGTAATCCTCGCGTTTTAGTGCAGTGACATGAATGTTGCTATTCTTGTTAAACATATCCGGTATCATGTAATCATAACCTCTTGGCAAACAATGCCAGAGTTGGTTGCATACGGAATGCTTCGGCAACCTCCTTTTCACTCATGCTCCATAATTACTGTATTTATAAATACGCAAGAATTTAGTATGCGTTGGTGATTTTAATATCTGTTATACTTTGGTTGATGGCACAGGAGTAGTGATAATACTTTGACTTATTTTTTCAGTGGAATTTTGGGAACAAAAGTGGGATAAGGAGCCACTAAACGAATGTAAGATTAGGGGCTCCTGTGGAATTTGGGATATTTTTACTCGTCATCTGATGAATCATCTACTAGCACCTGTCCATCAGGTTTTATAATGGTCTGATGTGCAGTTATTTTTTCACTATTCTCTACCATAAAATATGTATCCTTATATAAAGGGGAAAATCTATCTTCACATAGTTTTCCCGATATTTTATTAGTTGGTAATTGATGTGACTCACTTAAATTTAAATACTTTCCTTGGGCTTCCCATTGGTGCATCGTGTTTTTCCACTGAGCATTATACTCTTCAGATCGACAAACTATATTTGCCCATGGATCGCATATCCATGCCCCTTTGGGAAGATTTCTGTTTATATATTCATTTTTTATCTGCGAGAGCATTACAAAACTATGATTATATCTTTTGGGGGATGTGGACATTATTTTTATATAAATGGGCTTAGATTTCATTGAATTAATTTTAAATGCCTGATTCAATTCTTTAGCTTTATTATTTGCTAAATACATGAATGCAACAAGGGATAATTCAAAGCAATTCCCAACTAAAGAGTTACCTTTTTCATTTTCACTTACTATATATTTATATTGATTTTCAGGAGTGTATAAAGAGTGGAGAATATTTTGAAGGTTATACAGTCTATTATTTCTATCTTTAATCTTTTCTTGTGAATATTTTGTTTTCCGAGATTGGGAACAAAATTCTAAATCACGATAGAATATATTTGCGGTTTTATGTTTAAACATACTGTGCGCATGTTTAATTGCCTCTTGTAAAATAACATAAATCATTATTAATTACCTAAAAAGTTGAATCCCCCTCTTTATATCTTACTGCATTTGAGATTGCTTTATAAGATAAATGGGGGGGATCATTATCAGAAGGTTTATAGAGAGAGCAATTTACTTAGTTAGGTCATCAAAAAATTTTTTTACACCATCAAGAAAGCTTTTAGAACGCGGGCTGTTGGTTTCCCCACTTTTTCCGCCAAAAGATTCTCCCAGTTTACGCATCAGCTCTTTCTGTTCTTCGTTCAGTTTAACCGGTGTTTCTACGACAACACGGCACAACAAATCCCCCTGAACTCCGCCACGGACAGACTTAACACCTTTGCCTTTCATGCGGAATAGTTTGCCAGTCTGAGTTTCCGCAGGAATTTTCAGGCTGACGCGGCCATCAAGGGTTGGAACTTCAATTTCGCCGCCCAGTGCCGCAGTTGCGAAGTTGATTGGAACTTCACAATAGAGGTTGCTGCCATCACGTTCGAAGATATGGTGCGTTTTAACTTGAACCTGAACATACAAATCTCCTGCTGGTGCGCCGTGTTCACCTGCTTCACCTTCACCACTCAGACGAATGCGGTCACCGGTATCAACTCCTGCCGGGATTTTAACGGACAATGTCTTGTATTTCTCAACACGACCGTGACCGTGACATTTGTTGCAAGGCTCTTTGATGATTTTTCCACGACCATGACACTGCGGACAAGGTTGCTGAACAGTAAAGAAGCCCTGGCGCATATGCACCTGACCAGCACCATGGCAGGTAGAGCAGGTTTCTGGGCTGGTACCTGCTTTTGCACCACTGCCATGACAACTTTCACAGGATTCCAGCGTTGGGATGCGGATTTCTTTGGTCACACCACGGACAGCTTCTTCCAGCGTTAATTCCATACTGTAACGTAAATCAGAACCACGGTTTGGACGCTGTTGACGGCGGCCACCACCGAAAATATCTCCGAAAACGTCACCAAAGATATCGCTAAAGTCAGCTCCACCGAAACCACCAGCGCCACCACCCATGCCGCCGTGTTCAAAGGCAGCATGACCATATTGGTCATAAGCGGCGCGTTTTTGTGAGTCGGTCAGGATCTCATACGCTTCTTTAATTTCTTTGAACTTACCTTCAGCGTCTTTATCCCCCTGATTACGGTCAGGGTGATATTTCATTGCCAGCCGCTTATAGGCTTTTTTTATTTCTTTTTCATCTGCTGTTTTGGATATACCCAAAACTTCGTAATAATCTTTTTTTGCCATTGTATTGTTTACCCCTAACACGCACAAACGGGCGTAGAGTTACCTCAACGCCCGTGCTAGTTAACAAGTAACAGGCGTCCTGTTACTTTGCCCGCTAAGGGCTATTATTTTTTATCCTTAACTTCTTCGAATTCAGCGTCTACAGCGTCGTCATCTTTTTTCGCATTGCCTGCGTCTGCATTAGCAGCACTTGCCTGAGCTTGCTGCTGTGCGATTTCCAGAAGTTTCTTAGAAGCTTCAACCAGAGCTTGGATCTTAGCTTCAATTTCAGCCTTGTCTTCGCCTTTCACCGCTGTTTCCAGATCAGAAACGGCTTTTTCGATTGCAGTCTTGTCATCTGCTGGTAGTTTATCGCCAGCTTCTTCAACTTGCTTGCGAGTACCGTGGATCAGTTGATCTGCCTGGTTACGGATCTGAACCAGTTCTTCGAACTTACGGTCAGCTTCTGCGTTTGCTTCTGCATCGCGTACCATCTGCTGGATTTCTTCCTCGTTCAGGCCAGAAGAAGCCTTGATGGTGATGTTTTGTTCACGTCCAGAGTTTTTGTCTTTTGCAGAAACATGCAGGATACCATCAGCATCAATGTCAAAAGTAACTTCGATCTGAGGCATACCACGAGGTGCTGGCTGAATGCCATCCAGGTTGAATTGACCCAGGGATTTGTTGTCGCTGGCACGCTTGCGCTCACCTTGCAGCACGTGGATAGTTACCGCAGACTGATTGTCTTCCGCAGTAGAGAACACCTGGCTGTGCTTGGTTGGGATAGTTGTGTTCTTCGAAATCAGCGAAGTCATCACACCACCCATGGTTTCGATACCCAGAGACAGTGGAGTTACGTCCAGCAGCAGAACGTCTTTTACGTCACCTGCCAGTACGCCACCCTGAACTGCTGCACCCATTGCAACAGCTTCGTCTGGGTTAACGTCTTTACGTGGTTCTTTGCCGAAGAAGTCTGCAACAGCTTTCTGAACCATTGGCATACGGGTCTGACCACCAACCAGAATGACATCATGAACGTCAGATACAGACAAGCCAGCGTCATTTAGTGCGACTTTCAGCGGCTCGATAGAACGTTTCACCAGATCTTCAACCAGAGATTCCAGTTTCGCACGAGTCACTTTAATGTTCATGTGTTTAGGACCAGTTGCATCTGCGGTGATGTATGGCAGGTTCACGTCAGTCTGCTGAGCGGAAGACAGCTCGATTTTCGCCTTTTCTGCAGCTTCTTTCAGACGCTGCATAGCCAGCGGGTCGTTACGCAGATCAATACCTTGTTCTTTCTTGAACTCATCAACCAGATAGTTGATCAGGCGGCTATCGAAGTCTTCACCACCCAAGTGAGTGTCACCGTTAGTTGCCAGAACTTCATAAGTTTTTTCGCCATCAACTTCGTCGATTTCGATGATAGAGATATCAAAAGTACCGCCGCCCAAGTCATAAACTGCGATAGTACGGTTACCAACTTCTTTATCCAGACCATAAGCCAGAGCAGCAGCGGTTGGTTCGTTAATGATACGTTTAACTTCCAAACCTGCGATACGGCCAGCATCTTTAGTTGCCTGACGTTGTGCATCGTTGAAATAAGCAGGAACAGTGATAACTGCTTCTGTTACTGGCTCACCCAGATAGTCTTCTGCGGTTTTCTTCATTTTCTTCAGAACTTCAGCAGAAACCTGAGGAGGTGCCATTTTCTGGCCTTTTACTTCCAGCCATGCATCACCGTTGTCTGCGTTGGTGATTTTGTATGGCATGATAGCAACGTCACGCTGAACTTCCTCGTCTTGAAAACGACGACCAATCAGGCGCTTGATAGCAAACAGAGTATTTTGCGGGTTAGTAACAGCCTGACGTTTAGCTGGTTGACCAACCAGAGTTTCACCATCCTGAGTATATGCGATGATTGAAGGAGTGGTTCGATCACCTTCGCTGTTTTCAAGCACACGAGTTGTTGCGCCGTCCATAATTGCTACACAAGAGTTGGTAGTTCCCAAGTCGATACCAATGATTTTACCCATCTAAACGCCTCCACAAAGAATTCATATATTCGGTCAAGTTACTAAGCTATATGAGGACAAATGTTTTCTTTTCAATGGCACGATCAGCCAGAAATTCCTCATTTGATGTTTTCAGTTGTTACTGAAACGTCAGTAGTAACTGTAGTTGAGACTTAAATGGGGTCATTCATCTCATCATCAAGGGGCTGATTGAAAAAAAATTGAGATTTAATAAAAAAATTTTTCTGGGGCCATTGTGTAGTTGATGCCATCACATTATGATCCGCCGCCTTTTATGATTTTCTGGCATAGAAATATGTCACGAGAAATTTTCTAGTATTTTGTTTTATCAGTTTTTTTTAGGGGAATTATGAGTTCTAATCAGTTGGCAAATCCAGGCCCATTGGGTTTGATGGGTTTTGGCATGACAACAATTTTGTTGAACTTGCATAACGCAGGTTTTTTCCCATTGGCATCTGTCATTTTAAGTATGGGAATTTTTTATGGTGGTTTGGCTCAGGTATTGGCTGGCATCATTGAGTACAAAAAAGGGAATACATTTGGTGCAACCGCGTTTACCTCTTATGGTATGTTCTGGCTCAGTTTGATTGGCCTGCGGTTCCTGCCAACAATGGGGTTGGCGGAAGCGACTAGCAGTGAGTTCCTTGGTGTTTATCTCGCTTTGTGGGGTATTTTCACCCTGTTCATGTTCTTTGGAACATTCAAAGCTAACCGCACTTTGCAGTTTATTTTTGGTAGCCTGACCCTGTTGTTTGCATTGCTGGCGATTGGTAACATTACCGGCAATGCCAGCATTCTGACTTTTGCTGGTTATGAAGGTATTATTTGTGGCGCCAGTGCTTTCTATCTGGCTATGGCCGAAGTTCTGAACGAACAGTATGGCCGTACTATTTTGCCAATTGGTGAAAGAAAACCCGCTTAATTTTAGTTTCATTTGCTGATTAATAAAAAACAGGATGAGCTACCTCACTCATCCTGTTTTTTTATCTTATATTTCTTGTCTTAATGATTGTTAGTGTCTTGTCTTGCTATCTAATACTGTTCTTTTATTTAAATAAAGAGCCAAGAATATTCCTACAACAGACAACATCAGCATATAGTACGCTGGGGCTAATGAGGTATATTTCATTAACAGAGTGATCACAATCGGAGTTAATCCGCCAAAAATGGCGTAGGCCAGATTATATGAAAATGAAATGCCACTGAACCGAATTTCAGGTGGATAGCTCTGAACCATAACGAAAGGCACTACTCCTGCAACACCAACAGAGAAACCTGCGATAGCGTATGCACTGAAGAGTTTAATGGGGTCATCACTGATATTGTGGTAGAAAAACCATGTTGCGGCAGCCAACAGCAGGCTACCAACCAGTAACACTTTACTGGCACCCCATTTATCGCATAAATGCCCGGCTAATATACAGCCAATAAAAAGTACAATAATTGCCAGACTATTGGCTTTCAGCGTCATTGATGGTTCCAGATGGAAAACGGTCTGCATATAGCTTGGCGTCATCAAGATAACAACTACAATGCCCGCCGAAAGAAGCCATGTCAGTAACATAGAAACAGTGATTGCACGTTTATGATTCAGGATCACAGACTTTAGGGGCAGCTCTTCCGCTAATGCCTTACGTGCCTGCATTTCTTTAAATATCGGAGTTTCATGTAACCAACGGCGCAGGTACATAGCGAACAGGCCAAAAATTCCACCAAGGAAGAAAGGGATGCGCCATGCCCAGTCTAAAACTTCTTGTCTGGTATAAGCTGAAGTAATTGCTGTTGCTATCAAAGAACCAAGCAAAATGCCAAGAGTCAGTCCTGCGGTGAGCATTCCACAGGCAAAGCCGATATATTTGTGGGGAACATGTTCCGCTACAAATACCCATGCTCCGGGGACTTCACCCCCAATTGCTGCACCCTGCATAATTCGCATCAGTAATAATAATAATGGGGCAGTAATGCCGATTGTGTCGTAAGTTGGTAACAATCCGATACTTAGTGTCGGTAAAGCCATCAGTAATATGCTGAGGGAGAACATTTTCTTACGTCCAATGAGATCGCCGAAATGTGCCATGATGATCCCACCTAAGGGCCGGGCCAGATATCCGGCAGCAAAAATGCCAAAGGTTTGCAGTTGCCGGAGCCATTCAGGAATGTCGGTAGGAAAAAAAAGCTCACCAAGCACGACGGCAAAAAAGACAAAGATAATAAAATCATAAAACTCTAAAGCTCCACCTAAGGAAGCTAAAAACAGAGTTTTATAATCTTGCTTGTTTAATGAACGATTTTGATGTTCTGACATAATGTACCGATTTATAGTTATAAAATGGAATGTTCATAAATCATAAAGTAAGAATTATGACTCTATCAGACCTTAATAAATGAAAAAGCAAAATTTATTCAATATTAAAAGACATTTATTCTGCAATTTTTGTAATGGAATTTTTTTGTCAGTCAATGGATTTTGATGATAAAAAATTTCTGATAACCGATAGATTGGATTTAAGTGTTTTTCATTTGTTGATGATTTATCCCCTTTATTTCTCAAGTTGCCAATCTAATACTGGCAACTTGAAATCTGCCGGGCTTTTTGTGACAACCCTTAGTGGGACGGGAGCAGTTACAGAAACTTTTTCAGTAGTCCAATTACAGTTTCAATATCCGGCAAGGAAGGGTGTCCCACCATACGTTGCAATGAGGCATCAAAATTCTCGTGCCAGACGGGGTCAATCACGAAATAACCATCTTCTTGTAATTGGGCGATATTGCGACGGGTGGCTTTTTTCTCCCACATTGCACTTCCCATAACAGGGAAAAATAGTACTGGAAACGTGGAGGCTAAAATCACGGTTGTTAAACGGTTAGGTGCACTACCATGCGCGACGGCTGCCATCGTATTTGCAGTTGCAGGCAAAATTGCCATTATGTTGTGATCAGCCACAATGCGTGAAGGTTTATCTGTTGGCCAATCTTGAGGTTTTTCTCCGCTGATCACTCGATCAGCATAAAGGGCAACGGTTTCTGCGGGTAAAAAGGTGGTGGCACTGTTTGTCATCAATACTGTTAATGTACAATCAATGGTTGTTTTAATGGCCAAAAGATACTTTGGAAGGAGGGTGATATCGATTGACCCTGTTGCTCCAATCAAAATCCGAGGTTTTGTCTGTGGAATTGTTTCATCATCTTTCATAGGTAAATTAGCCCTTATTGTCAGAATAGTTAGCGATACTCGTTAGTGTGTTTCAGCAACGCGTCTAGTTGTACCAAGTAAGAATCTCTTCTATTCCTCCGCCATTCCCGTGGATATCCCAAAGAGACTTCTAAGTGTATAACATTTTGAAAATTCTTAATATTAGGTATATGCAGGTGCCCGTATACCACCATGCGAACGCCTTTTCTTGATGTCCATTGATGGGTTTTTTCGCTGCCACACCAAATGGAAAATTCTGTATTTCTTAAATATTCGAGTGGCTTACGGATAAGGGGAAAATGGTTTACAAGCACAATATCTTCACCATCTGGAATAGTGTTCAAACGTTTCTCGGTGTATTGAATACGTTCCTGACACCAATCGATAATATTTTTATGGGGATAGGTTTTCAGGAAGAATTCGTCAGAACTAATGACACCACAACGGCGAGCACGTTCTATGGCCTGATCTGGTGTATAGTCACATGTATTTCTGAATGAATAATCGTACAAGGTAAAAATAGGGGCAATGGTAAGGGTCTTACCATTCTCCATGTGGTAATGACCGAATCCATCTTCAGGGGTGAGTACGTTATGCTGTTGGCAAATATTGACCAGATGTTGATAACGCAGTACGCCAGGTAACTTCAAGTTATCTCTTGGAGTACACCAAAGTTCATGATTTCCCGGTGTCCAGACCACTTGGGCAAACCGTCGGGTAAGCAGACTGATGACCCATATAAAGTCTGATTCTTGTTCCGCAATATCACCAGCCAACAGGAGCCAATCGTTGGGTGTTGATGGCTTAAGTGATTCAACTATAGCTCTATTTGCAGCATAAGATACATGTAAGTCGCTGATAGCCAACAGCATGAACTCACCTCTCTATTCTAAGGTTCCTAAAGAATCAGGGGGTTCCAGGAGGTGCTTCACCCCAACCCCAATTGGGTACAGTTTCACGACGTGAAGGAGCTGCGTTGGGTTGGGAATTGGCTTCTGCCCTGCGCGAACCCCATTCGATATAACTTGCAAACGCCGCACGAAACTCAGGATCAGAGGGTAAACCGATTTCATCAGCAGACTGCATCAGCAGCTCTACCCATCTTTTCCTTTGTTCTGGTTGAATGCTTCTGCCTCTGTGACGGTTTAACATGACCTTAAAACCACCACGTTCATTGGTATAGCGTTTTTCTCCACCGAGTACTTCTTCCAGCCACATGGCGACATGACCAGGGTGATCGGATTTCATGTTTTTGAACAATGGGGCGAGTAACTCATCTTTTTCAACCTTAGCGTAAAAATGGGTCATGAGTTTCATGAGAGCCTCACGTCCTCCCATCCATTCAAATAAGGTTGGTATTTCATTATTTGCCATAACATAACCTCTCATATGAATATATTAATGATGTTGATTTATCCAAAGGAATATCACTGCGTTTTAAAGTCCAAGTGATTTGCTAATGATTTCTTGCAGCACTTCGCTGGTTCCTCCGTAAATGGTTTGGGCACGGCTATTTAGCCAATTCTTACCAACAGTAGAGTCGCGCATGTAACCCAACCCGCCGTGTAATTGCAGGCAGCGATCAGCCACTTTCATTTGAAGTTCGGTAGTCCACCATTTGATGCGGGCTGCATCTACTAAACTGAAAAGCCCTTGGTTAAAGAGAGCAACGGCGTTATCAAGATAGATACGGGCAATTTTTACTTCGGTATCTAATTGTGCGAGAACAAAACGGTTATATTGAAAGGAACCGATTGGTTGATTGAAGGCTGTCCTTTCTTTCACATATTCCAGTGTGCTCTGCAATATATGTTCTGCACTGGCTACTGCTACGGTTGAGATACTGAGACGTTCGCGGGGCATTGCTGACATGAAGTAATAGTTGCCGAGGTTCTCACGGCCGATTAGATTATTAACGGAGACTTTGCAGTCATGGAAAAAAAGTTCAGCCGTGTCGCTGCCATTCCAGCCAATTTTCTTTAATGGTTCACCTCTGGAGAACCCAGGCATATCCCGTTCTATCGCCAGCAAGCTGATCCCTTGCCCCTGTTTCCCTTGTTCTGTTTTTACAGCTACAATAATTAAATCTGCATTAATGCCATTGGTGATATAGGTTTTACTGCCATTGACAAGATAGTAATTACCCTGACGTTTAGCCACGGTTTTGATATCTGCGGTATTGGAACCACCACTTGGTTCTGTCATGGCGATAGCTGCAACCCGTTTTCCATTACATAATTCTGGCAGCCACTGTTTTTTCTGTTCCTGATTACCGAGAGCAAAAATATAGCTGGCAACAATATCATTGTGAGCAACGATCCCCGGTACAGTGACACCAGCTTTGATGAGCTCTTCTGTCAGAATTACCGCAAACCGATAATCGCTTTTTCCCAGTCCTCCAAACTCAGGACTGACACTCATACCTAATAAACCTGACTGACCTAATTTCTCCCAAAAAGTGCGCTCGACCAGTCCGTTTTCCTCCCATATCTGATGTTCAGGTACGATTTCACGCTCAAGAAATTCACGGCAAAATTTCCTATAATTATTAAAATCATCAGCTTCAATACGCATATTCACTCCTGATTTTTTATCAGTTCATTCATTGCTCAGTAGTATTTGCTTGATAGTGTTCCAGTGTCGGTATACAGCAAAATGATCCCCTTCAATATTGATGAGTGAAATATCGTTAGAGGTGTAGTTTTTCCAGGCTTTCATCTCTTCCAAAGTGACATCAATGTCTTGGGTCGCGGAAATCAGTATTAGTGGGTAATTCACCTGTATATTGTCGAGTTGAGAAAATTGGCTGCGGATCAGGTAATCACTACGTAATTGACGAATGATTGGTTTTATCAGTGCAGGTTCGTTCAATATTGCTTCAGGTGTTCCTTGATCCTCTTTGGTTTTCTGAATCAATTGTTCATTAGTCCATTTATGCCGTTCATCTTTCAGTTGGAGGTGAGGTGGAACAGAGCTGGATACCACACCAAACAGGGGAGAAGTCCCATAGTTTTTCATTATCTCTTGCCCCACAGCGATACTCAGCACACCACCAAAACTATGACCAAAGGTTATCCATTCGGTATTTTCCTGGGCCTTTTTCTGCTGAAAGTCGGCCCAGATATCTGATGATAAGCGCTTAATCAGTAAATCGAGATCGTGGATGGCAGGCTCTTTAGCCAAATGACCACGGCCGGGTATCGCGACAGGCTGTAAGATCGCAGATTGGGTTGTCATGAGATCATTCAGCCAAGGGCGATAAATCGCTGTTGTTGCTCCCGCATGTGGGAAGGCGTAAATGACCCGCCTGCAATTAGTGTCCATCTGTCCTCCTGTCACCGGTGGATTCTCTCTTTATAAGGAAACTGACAATGCGTTCAGCGGTCATGATGGTTGTCAGATTAGTGGGCATGGAGGGAATGGTGGGAAATAGGGAAGCATCAGCGACTGTGACACCAGTAATGCCATGCACCCGACCATCTTCGTGTGTGGCGCTATCAGGATCTCCACAGATACCCATTCTGAGTGTTCCGGACGCATGCCAACCCGGATTGACAAGGTTTTTTATTGCACTGCTCATGATTGTGTCGTTATAAATCATTGAGTCAGACCAAAATTGTATTCCATCAAGGAAAGCATCCACTTCTGGAGAACGTAAAATTTCCCAAATCTTACGCACCCCTCCGATAAGACGTGCAATATCTGATGGGGTACGGGCTAATGGAAGATCAATTTGGGGCAATACTGTCGGAGTCTTGGAACTGATGAAGACCCGACCTTGAATTTCCGGGCGCATTAACATTACAGAAGCCCCAACCAACATTGGATAAGTCACCCGGTCTCTGAATCCCGGTACAGTGTTGCTGGCAACGTTGTTCAGTAAGCCGATTTGTACATCGACTTTTTCGTCGTGACCACTGCTGATACGGGCAGCAATTTGCCGCCATGGCAGGCCGGTTGTACAAACACCTGCTTTGGGAAGTGCCCAAAGTACCACAGATGCATGATCAGTCAGATTTCTGCCAACGGCTGGTACTTGAGCAATAACAGGGACATCTAACGTGTTCAGATGTTCTGGATCACCGACACCTGAACGCTGCAACAATGTTGCTGAGCCAATTGCTCCGGCACAAAGTACGATTTGCCTGCTCCAGTGAACCAATTCTTTCCCTGATTGAATAATCTTCACCCCTGAAGCGGCAGTGCCGTTAAAAATTATCTGTGTGGCGAGTGCATCAGCCATCACATGCAGATTTTTTCTATGCAGGATTGGTTCAAGATAGGAACGATAAACATCGACTCTTTCTGCACCATGAATAACATTCGCGGGCACTGGGCCGACTGCGGGGCCTTCACCGACATTGAGATCATCAACATAAGGCACACCAGATTGTTCGCAGGCACGAGAAAATGCCATATCCAGTGGGTGGATCTCACTGTTTGAAGGCCTGCGCAGACACATCGGTCCCTGTGAACCATGGTTATCATCACCGATACAATCGATGTCATTCTCCAGATGCTTAAACCACGGCAGTACCTGCTCCCAAGACCAGTTTGGGCAACCCATTTGAGCCCATTTATCAAAATCGCTCGGAAATCCTCTCAGAGCAATGGCGCCGTTGACAGCGGAAGAACCGCCAAGCACTTTTCCCGCCCGATAATTGAATGGCTTACGTTTCTTATGCTTGCGATCTTGTTGTTTGTCATTTTGTGGGAAAGCGAGAGGGTGAACGAGTTCAGAGAAGCGCTCATCATCGCGTACATTGGCTTCATAATCCCAGTTATATCCTTCCAGCACGAGCCTTGACGCATCCCTGAGTGGGCTGGCAGGGTTGTGTACGTCAGATTCGTGACCCGCTTCAATTAATAGCACGGACTTAGTACTATTTTCGGAGAGGCGTGATGCTACTACACACCCTGCTGAACCTCCTCCTACCACGATATAATCGTACGCCTTGCTCATAAGTCATTCTCCGTTTGAGATTGAACAATTGTTTTGATAATGCGAGAGAAAGACTGAATATTGGAATTCATGAACAGGCCTTCGATGATGTCCTGTTCGCTGGCTGGCGTAATATTAAATTCTTGTCGCAGTGCACTAAGTAAACCAACCGCATGCAGTGAATCCCCACCAACATCAAAGAAGCCATCGGTGACATCAAAATCATCATGTTGGAGCTGGGCCTGCCAGAGTTTCAGGATGATTGTTTCTGTCTCATTGGCGGGTTTGACTGGAGTATCAGCGTGTTCTTCGTTACCAGACCAAGGGATTGGCAGCGCCTTACGATCAATTTTTCCATTACTGGTTAATGGCATATGAGGTAATACGACATAGTAATTAGGCACCATATAAGAGGGCAACGTTTTTTGGGCAATTTCCCGTAACTGTTCCTGAAAATAGTCTGGGGCATTTAATGTTTCTGCATTCTCAGGGACAACATAGGCGACGATGTGCCGTTGTCCGGTTTTGGCATGAACCGGGGCGTCAATGACAACATGGCTGACATTTTCATGATTCAGGAGGCAGGCTTCAATTTCACCTAATTCAATGCGATATCCATTAATTTTTACTTGATTATCTTCACGCCCTAAAATCTCTATCAGACCATCTTCAATATATCGTCCTAAATCTCCCGTTTTGTACAGTCGTTCACTTGTGGTGGGGTGAGTAATAAAGCGAAGTGAGGTTTTTTCTGCATCGCCCAAATAACCTTGGGTCACGCCAACTCCACCAATGTAGAGTTCTCCGGTTACCCATTTGGGGCAGGGAAGAAGCCAACTATTTAGAACATGAAAAGTCTGATTTGCTAATGGCTTACCATAAGGAATGCTTTTCCAGTTTTGATTGATCTTCTCAATGGGATAATGTATTGACCAGATGGAGCCTTCGGTAGCTCCACCCAGGCTGATTATTGCCGCATTTGGCAACGTTTCACGGATGCGCCCAGGCAGATCAACAGGTATCCAGTCTCCGCTCATGAGGATGAGCCTCAATTTGCTCTCGGCAAGTGCAGAGCCGTTTCTGTCTACCAATATTTTCATGGGGGCAGGAACACTATCCCAGATAGTAATCTGATGTTTGATGAGAATTTCCAGCCAGACTTTCGGATCATTGGCTGTCTCTGGGATAGAAAAAATAACTTTTCCTCCTACTCCCAGTAGTCCGAAATAATCATAAACAGACAAGTCGAACCCCGCAGGTGCGACAGATAATACCGCATCTTTTTCTGTAACGTGGAATTTGTGATTTATATCAAACACAGTATTTGCTGCATTACGGTGGGAAGCCATGACACCTTTCGGTTCTCCGGTTGAACCGGAAGTAAAAATAACATATGCCAGATCATCAGGTCCCTGTACTGAAGGCATAGAAGACCAATGTGTAATATCCATTGAGTTATCCATAGGACATTTGTCCAGATTAATCCGGGGCAGACCCGAAAACTCATTATGGTCAAACACTGTGCTAGCAGTGATAATGCCTTTGGCTAAACAACGAGTAATCAAATTCATTCGACGTTCAGCAGGGAGTTGGGGATCGATGGCTACGTAGGCAGCACCTGACATAAGAACAGCGAGCAATCCGATTACCAACTCAGGGCCTTGTGGCAAGGAGACAGCGACAATATCATTGGGATAAATTTTGGTCGCAGATTGAAGTTGTTGGGTTATTGAGCCGGCTTTGTTAATCATTTCTGCATAAGTAATTTGTTTTTCTCCCTGAATTAGAGCGACTTCATCCGGACATTTTGCGGCTGCCTGCAAAACCATTTCATGTAGCAATTTGATATCGAATGTTGTATCTGTTGCATTAGCGTTTTCCCGTTCTGTCATATCTGACGCGGGTAACTTCACCAATGATGTATTTTTATCCCATAAGGCATCATCTTCTGCACAAGTTTCAATCAGTGTCAGATAGGCATCCAGCATGGCTTCTGCCATCCCATCAGGGAACAATTCACAGATAGTGTTCCAGTTAATTTGAACAAAACCATCAACGCGAACCAGTTGGTTCTCTAACCAGACTTGTGGCGTTTGATTACTGCTGTAAGTCTGGATAGCATCCTCCCAGCTGATCTCTGTCACTACATCATCTAAATTGGCTGTCAGGGTATTGCTGAAGACTATGGGAGCTGTTGCTGCTCGGTTGTGATGCTTTCGGCGGGTCAGCTCTCTAAGAACCTGGATACCATTGTAAGAAGAATGCCAGCGATTCATCATCAAATCAGTTTGGATCTGTACCAAACGATCATTGAGGCTTTCTTCTTTTGTTCCCTGTATTCCAAGCAACATGGGTTGAATAAAATTACCGACAACATTTTCAATGTCATCAAAATAGGGACGCCGTCCAAATTGAGTGATAGTTAGTGTAAAAATTTGGTGTTCCGACCATTGACGTAGGACTTCTGCATACATGCCGAGAAACACGGTTTCCAGAGTTAATTGACGTGATTCTGCTTTTTGTCTGAGAGCTTGTAATGTTTCAGTCGTAATTTTCCGGCTGTAACGTTTGAGCAAAGGGGAAGAAATTAATTCAGGAATCGTTTTCAATGGTAGCTCTGGCGGTTGTGGTAAAATATCCAACTGTTTTTCCCAATAGTCTTTATCACGTAGCCCTTGTGATTCCCCTTGCAGGTAACGCTCTGAGTTTATATAAGTGTGAAAATTCATATTAGTGGTTAATATCGGTAACTCATAACCTTGATAAACATGCCACCAATCACGCAATATCAAGTGGGTGCTATGCAGATCCACAAACATAAGGTCAAAATAAATATGTAAACGAGTCATATCGTCATTAATTATTGTTGCGCGTATATCGAATGTAGGTGTTTTATCAAGAGGTAATAATTGTTTTTCCATTTCCTGACGAATATTTAACAGTATTTGTTTTTTTTCTGATGCAGTGTATTCGCTAATATCCTGAATAGGAATGGTGTAATTCAATGGAATAGGTAAGATCTGTTGTTGTCCGTCTAAAGACAATGTTGCCCTCAACATAGGATGATATTCAATGATTTTGTTCAATGCACAATTTAATGAATTGATATCTAATGATTTAATATCTAACTCTTTATATAAACAGCTAGTTAATCCTCCTAATTCTAATCCAGGATTACGTCCAATTAAATAAGCATATTGAATATCTGTTAATGGGAAGTGTTTTTCTTCAATAATATCTTTTTGTAGAGTTATGGGAGTCGTAATGTTTAAAGGTAATCTATTTCGAAGCATTTCACTGATCTGTTTTTTCAGTTGAGATAACTCGATTTCTGAATTTTTATTTTCTGATTTAAATAATTTGGAAGAAATAGAGGTTTTTAATCCGGATTCTTGTAATACTTTGAGAAAGTTTTGCATGCATTATCCCCTGTGTTTGATTAATAAGTAAATTTTTATTTTTGAAATAAAGAATTGCTGATAATGCAGTCAAGCTTTTTAATAAAGAACCCACTTGTATTTGTTTTTCTTAAAATGTAAATAAAGTTTACTATTGTTGCATTATATAGATTGTTTTTAACTTTATGAAAATTAATGTTTTTTTGAGTGTAAATTAATTCTGGTAAGGTATTAAATTTTATTCTTCGATTCATTTTTACACAAAAAAACATTTTGATAACACTCTATGTTATCAAATAATGATATAAGGTTAACAATTTTTTATATAAAAAATGGAGATCTCTAACTACTTATCTGATTTGAAATAAAAGCGTTTCACGATATGTAAAAATATTTTTAATTCGTGATATGAATCACGAAAAATATTCAAAATAACAGATTAAAGGAACGTTTTTAAAGGTTCACATTGATAGGGATTAATAAGTTAAGACTGTTTTTAGAGATTAAATAAATTTATAAGGAACGCCTATTGGTTTCTTATATGTGAAATCCTAACGATGCAGCTATTTAATCATTCTTGGGATAGTAAACATGATCTGCCTGGATTTTTTGTGCTAACGTTAGATGAATTTTCATAACTAATAACATGACATATTTGAATGAGAAATTAAGCGCCTTCAATGAGGACGGATGTAAAATTTTTCAGGTTGATTCCTGCCCTGATATAACAAATTTTTATTGACTGTTTCACAAACAGCGATTGAGTTTTTAAATTCATTTGAATTCTGTATTCTTTTCTATACCTGTAGGATATGTTGCAAAACACCACGGGAAGATGATAAGTAAGGGAATGATGTGATAGTTTTACTTAAATTAGGTTTAAAATTATTTTAATCACTGACAAACCCCATTGTTTTCAATGGGATTTGTTTCATAAGGATAGGGCTCAATAAGTAATATTGATTTTTAGCGTTCACTGCTTTTCTCAATGTCATACAGAGTTAATGCTTTTGCACTATAAATAAAAGCATTTTCACCTTTCATCAATATTGCTACGTTAATTCCCTCAACGAGCTCTTCTAGCGTTAATCCACTTGCTATACCTGAACGAATGTGGTTTCTAAGTGATTCCTCAGAGCCTGAGGTTATTGCGATTGCTATTGCAATTAACTCTTTAATTTTATGGCTTATTTTTCCATCAATTAATGTTGTTGTGTAAAGTTTCTCAAAGGCAGAGGCGACATCAGATGAAGCTTGAGCCATAGTGCAGATGGCATCAGAAAAAGTATGAATTTGTTCATTTACAGTTTGTATCTTACTCATGTTTTCCATCCTTAATCTTGTACCTATCTCCTTCATTTTCCAATTGCCTTTTTAGTTGGTAGTGCTCCCATACAGCTATGAAGCAATTCGAAATCTGTTGGGTATGGATGCTTTTTATTGGGGCTGATACTCACTATTTTACTACAATATTCAATTATTCTATTTAAAATTTATATTATATCAATGGCTACTCTTCGGAAACCTAAAATGTATGGGTGTGAGAATAAAAAACATTATCTATCAACATATTGTTAATTATTTCTGACTTGTGTTTTGGATAATAAACATATGAAAATACCCTATTAGTGATTGTTTACTACTGATCAAAGGTCATTCAGGGGTTAAACATTTTAGCTATTGCATCTGTCTGGCGTTCTTAGCATTTTTGGATGTAATTTGTTTTGGTTTTTTATAACTAATTGTTATTAATCAATAAAAAATCTTGTTCTTTGATAGGAAAAGAACGGTTGATTGTTTTTATATATTCAATATAATAATTGAATATTATGTTAGATAAGTTAAGTTAAGTTAGTCATTACCTTGCGCATAACTAAGGATTCAATATGAATACATTAATTGAATTAACTGAAAAGAATTTTGATAGTGTAGTCAATACTAAAGGGATCTGCGTTGTCAGATTTTGGGCACCGTGGTGCGGGCCGTGTCGTGCAGTTGCACCAACATTTAGCCAGTTATCAAACGACATGAAAGCGAGTGCCACTTTCGCAGAAGTTAATATTGATGAAGCCTATGATATTGCTATGAAATATGGTATTCGCAGCATACCAACAACGTTAGTGTATAAAGATGGATTGCCTGTTGATTCTCTTATTGGGGTCGCTTCGTTATCACAATTTAAGGATATGGTTTCTCAGAATTTGTAGTTCAGGTTGGATGATATTTGCGGTGTAAGGAGCCTGTCTCCTCTAATGCCTAAGCCAATATTATCATTATGCTGTTAACTGGTAACCCAAGGAGCATTTAATGTCTTTTTATACGAAAGTACTCATTATAGGAACTGGTCCTGCTGGGTATACAGCGGCGATATATGCGGCTAGGGCGGGTCTTTCTCCTATTGTTGTCTCCGGCTTGGAAGTGGGAGGGCAACTAATGAATACCTCTGATGTTGAAAACTGGCCGGGAGAGCCGGGGGAACAACAGGCCCTGAATTGATGCTAAGAATGGATAATCACGCAAAAGAATTTATTTCAGAAATAATTCATGACCATATAGTTTCAATTGATTTTGATTCTAGGCCTTTCTTAGTTTCAGGGGAGAAAAACGAATACCAGGCAGAAAGTATTATTATTGCAACAGGTTCAACAGCGCGTTATTTGAATCTACCTGGTGAAAATAAATTATATGGTCAGGGGCTTTCTGCCTGTGCGACTTGCGATGGTTTTTTCTTTAAAGGCCAGGATGTGGCGGTAATAGGTGGCGGTAATACCGCCGTTGAAGAGGCATTGTATCTTTCTAATATAGCAAGACGGGTTTTTCTCATTCACAGACGCGATCAGCTAAAAGCTGAAAAAATCTTACAGGACAGGCTAATGGCTAAGGTCAAGCAAGGTAAGATTGATATTCTCTGGAATACAGAGGTAAAAGGGTATATAGAGTATCAGGGTCAATTCAAGGGACTTGCCTTAATAAATAAAATTGATGACATATTATGTGATCTTCCAATAGGTGGTTGTTTTATGGCTATTGGTCATACTCCTAACACAAAATTTTTGCAGAATAAATTAGAACTGAATGATGGATATATTGTTGTGAATGGTAAGAGTCATCACCTTGAAACAATGACATCAATCTCAGGCGTATTTGCAGCAGGAGATGTTGCTGATAATAAATATCGTCAGGCAATAACATCCGCAGGTTCAGGGTGTATGGCGGCTCTTGATGCTGAAAAATGGTTGCAGCTTAACTGCTTATGATGTTTTTTTAACTTCAGTTCTTCTTAAACAGAGCTGAAGTTAATATAAAATGGCGATTGCAAAAAAACGTAAAACAGGAACCAGCATCTCTATAATGCCAATAAATAATAATGTGTTATTTCTTTCTTGCCGCAGTTCTGAGCCGGAGCCTTGCTATCGGGTTAACCATTTCATGACGATATAATCTAAAATAATTAATATTAATTAGCCTCATTATTGCTATCAATATATGTTTTATTGATTCTTAAACTAAATGAAAAAGGATTTTTGTATGTTGACGAAGATTTGAATTCACATTACTATGTTATTCAATTATTAAATTGAATGATATTAAAATGTGCTCTTGATATATCATATCGAGCAGGAGATTATATAATGCCATCTAGCAATATAGCCGCTAAGGATAATGAAAAGCCGCAGAAAGAGTCGTTCCAACATGCTCAACGTCTGGCATTTACTATCTTGGCAATCGTTCAATCCACGCTGATCTTTACCATAGCACTCATCACAGTACCGCTGCCAAAAATAGCAATAGAATTCAACCTCACATCTGCTGATTTGCTTTTAGTTCTTGCCGCCTACGGGCTTCCATTCAGTGGCCTGCTACTTTTTGGTGGACAGTTGGCAGACAGGTTTCAGGGACGAAGAATGTTTGCTGTTGGCTTACTCATCTTTGGTATATCTTCTGTTATAGCTGGCTTTGCTCCCTCTTTCGAAGTGCTTGTTGCCATGCGTTTTGCTCAAGGAGTTGGCGGGGCCTTGACAGCACCTGCTGCAATGGCTGTATTGCGTACTTTGTTCCCAGAGCATGGGGCTTTTGCCCGGGCAATGACTATATGGGGAGGTGTTTCTGTTTTGGGGGCTGTCCTGGGATTTATTATTTCCGGTATAGCAACAACGTGGATTTCTTGGCGATGGATGTTCGCTGTTCCTGTCCTTGTTTCACTCATAGGCTTGATCAGCACTCGTGGCTTACTTCCGGCAGGCATGGACGAGATTCATCATAGGTCGAAATTAGATCTGGTTGGTGCGATATTTGCTACTTTCGGCATTTCCTTAAGCAGTTATGGTTTGATATTAACGGGTGATCACCCGTGGACATCATCAGCCGTACTACTTCCGCTGCTAACAGGCCTCAGTTTGTTAATTGCCTTTGCAGTGATCGAACGTTTTGTTCGTGAGCCACTTCTTCCTCCCGGATTTGTTTTCGAACGCTCTCGATTCATCGGATTGTTCGGTATGTTTCTCGCTGCTGCAGGATCAGGTGTTATCAATTTTGTTTTATCCCTTTACTTGCAGCGAGAGCTAGGATGGACACCACTTATGACAGCGGCAGCATTCTTACCATTTGCTGTTGCTCTTATCGTAACGGGACAAATGACAACACATTTAGTTAGTCGCATAGGTGCAGTACGGTTGACAAACTTAGGGTTACTCATCGCTGCAGTAGGATTTGGATTGTTAGTTAGTCTTGACGAAAATACAACTTACTTTGTGGGTTTATTGCCCAGTTTGATTCTTGTAGCAGTAGGTATTTCACTGGTTTTTTCGGGTTCTGCCGTACTTTCCACTGTGAATGTTCCACAACATCATGCGGGCCTGGCTGGTGGAGTCATGAATACTGCCATGGAGCTTGGCCCAACCATAGGCCTCTCAGCACTAATGGCTGTGGCCGCAACACAAGTAGAAGTTATTGTTGGTTATGTATGGGCGTTCGGAACGGCTGCTGTTATTTATGTCATTGCTGCACTGTTGGCGACTCTATTTACAAACCGAAATACTGTTGAATTAGGAGAGCCTGGCCATGAATAAAATGCAATCAGAGAGGGTAAACCCAACTACCTCATCGGGAATAGCTTCACAAAAACCGCGTGATATCCCTATCTCCATCTATTTGCTCGGACTGACGATATTCATACTGACCACCTCTGAGTTTATGGTTGTTGGCATGATGCCATCGTTAACCGGTGTGTTTGGCGTCACTGTTGCAGATATTGGCTACCTGATTTCACTCTACGCTATCGGAATGGTGGTCGGTGGACCGATATTAACCGCATTATTTGTTACGCTACGAGTTCCTAACAAGCAGGCTCTACTTTGGTTATTGGCAATCTATAGTGTTGGAGGTGTGATCGCTGCAACTGCCGGAAGTTATCAGGCTATGGCTATCGCCCGTGTTATCACTGGTGTTGCAGGCTCTGCTTGTATAGGTATCTCTTTAGCTGTCTGTGGTGAAGTCGTCAGAACGGAAATGCGGGGAAGGGCTTCATCAATTGTCCTCAGTGGCATGATGTTGGCAACCGTTTTAGGTGTACCCGCAGCAACTGTGATCGATCAGCATTTGGGCTGGCGTTTGAGTTTTTGGTTGGTTGTTGTATTCACTATCATTTGCGCTTTGATTGTATGGAGGCTAGTGCCTGTTTCTCGTAATACTTCGGATGTCCGTATTGGTGAGCAACTTGCATCATTCAGAAATGGAAAACTCTGGGCGGCTTATGGTACAAGTGCTCTCATTATCGGGGCATCTTATGCCGCTTTCAGCTACATTTCTGTAATTTTAACTGAAGTTACAGGGTTATTGCCTGCTGTTGTGCCTATATTACTCGGCCTTTACGGTATTGCGAATGTCATTGGCAATTCGATTACTGGTCGTTTTGCGGATCAGCATACCTTCTTGGTAATGACTATCGGAATTAGCATACTGGCTATATCGTTACTGATATTCGCGCTTTTCCCAGAAAGTCGCTATATAAGCGTCATTGCCTTTTTAGTGATTGGTCTTGTGGGAGTTCTCATGAGCCCGGCAATGATTACACGTGTGATGCGAGTAGCAAATGCTGGACCTTTGGTCAACAGTGTCCATGTTTCGGTCATTAACAGTGGGCTGGCATTTATTGCGTGGGCTGGAGGATTAAGTATTGGTGCCGGATATGGATTAATATCGCCATTATGGATTGGTTTAATTTTGGCTATCTTTGCCTTGCTTTCACTGATACCGCGTGATGTTAGATTTTCAATGAGATTACCTTAAGTGAGTTTATATTAGACAATAAATGAATATTTATAATTTAAAGTGATAGCGCTGACATCCATCAATGCAGCGCTAGGTATCAAAGAATTCGGTTTTTCTTTCTTAAAATGAAAAAACTACAACAGATGTAACTATCTACCATCTTTCCAAACTTTCAGAAGAATAGTATTACTGTGCGACCCAACACTGACGAATGAATCTTCGGGAAGATCAATCCACTTGGCATTCAAACTTTTCATTAGCGCTCTAAACTCTTTTGATTTCCTCTGATTACGAAATTCAGTACCTGGTGACATAATAGAAACAAGTAAGCCGTTGCTCTTGAGGAATTTCAACGCATGTACCACATGATCGATATCTCGCTCTTCTTCAAATGGCGGATTCATTATTATTCGATCATATAGCTTTTCTTGGTTAGGTTCGATCGTGATAAAATCCGCATTTATAATGTGCCGGAAGAGTTGGGTATTCTCCAGTTCTATACATCTTTCAGTATGCACTTCAATACAATCAACAATACAACCAGCATCTACAGCGAGCTTAGCAAGGTTTCCTAGCCCTGCGCTTGGTTCAAGTACTGTTAAGCGATGGGAATCTGGCTCGTTAGTTAGTTCGGCCTTTGTAATAATCCAACGTGCAACTTCGATTGGGGTTGGGAAAAAACCGTAATTGGTGGCAAGGGATAATGTTGGTTCATGTAATCCTCGATTTTTATCTATTTCTGTGTGATTCAAATCTGTTGCTCCATAGTAATCACCTAAAATATGGATAACTTGTTTGACCAAATCTTCTCGTTTGAACCAAAAATTGCCCCCCTTTTTTTCGTCAATAAATCCAGAAAAATACTCCGAATCTATTGGCTTCTTTTTATCTGGCTCATTGGTTTCTGCATTAATTAAGTTATTGATAATGCCGAATTTATTATTTTCAGATAGGTTCTTGTTGTCTAGAAGTGAAAAGATCACTTCAATATCCTCTAGCATCTCTATCATGTCAGATGAAATTTTTTCCTCATTTTTAGCTTCGTAAAGATTTTTTATGTAAATCTTATCTCCTAATAACCATCCATCATGTGCCCTGAAACGTCTATCTAAGCGCGAAAAACTGCGAGCCACAGCTCTCTTGAAAGTGACTCCATGTTTTTGGATGACGTTATTAAGATTTTTGTCAGAAAAAATTTTATTCATAAATTTTCCTCGATCTTAATAGTATAAGAAAGAATAATTCTTCATTATATTAAATTAATAAATTGAATAATTATATATAATAAAGTTAGTATTTTATTCATATAATTGTATGGGTATAAAGTTTATTTTATGAATATCTATTTAATTTTAGTATGTTATGATAATTTGATACAGTCTGAATATATAAAATATCAAGTTGACATAAATTTATATGAATATATTATTCAATTTATAAATTTAATATTTTATTTTTGATAGATCTATAGAGATGATTATCAAAAAATAAGTCATTTCTATTGCCATACGAAACACATAAATAATTGGCTTTTTCAAACCCTTAAATGGGAAATTTAAAAAGGAGCAATACCATGAAATACGATGTAATCGTTGTAGGCTCAGGTGCAATCTCCAGTTCAATTGCCTACGAATTAGCCAGCAGAAAATATACAGTTTGTCGTATTGGTCGTCTTGATAGAAGTAATGCAGCCTCTAATGCAGCAGGCGCCATGAATGGTTGCTTCGGTGAGGTCACAACAGGTTTAGTTGCAAGCCAGCATGGAAAATTGAAAGTCAGTATGGATTTCAATGCCAAGAAAAGGTGGCCGCAATGGGCAAAAAGACTAGCTGTTTCATCTGGTAATCATCAATCACTTTTTACCGCACAAGGTACACATGTTATTCTTAACACCGCTGGAACTGATGAGATCGATAGTGCTAATTATGATGCAATCGAGAAGATGCTAATATCTTATAATGAACCATATGAAAAGATCCCCCCTAAACAAATCACTTGGTTAAAGCCTAACGAACTTGTCCGGCCGTTAATGAGTCTTTATATTCCCGATGAACACGCCGTGAATTCTCATTTACTACTCAAAGTATTAGATTCTGCATTTTTGGCCGAAGGAGGAACACTCATTTCGAAAAATGCTAAGCGCGTTTTATCGGAAAATGGAAGAGTTACTGGTGTTGAGCTTGAAGATGGAAAAACAATTTCAGCTAATAAAGTCATTATAGCTGCGGGTGTTTACTCGTTAGACATCCTTACTGACATGCCAGATATCAAAAAACGAATCCCGCCATTATTTTCAGGTAACGGTGTTTCCATATTACTTAAGCTGCCAGAAGGGGTGGAACTACCACAGTCCGTAATTCGAACACCAAATCGTGCTTTTGCATGTGGATTGCATTGCGTGCCAAGAAATGACGGTATTCTATATATTGGTGCAACTAATATTCTAAAAAACGATCCCCGAACTCAAGCAACTGTATCGGATGTTCAATTCTTACTTGATTGTGCTGTAGAACAACTCAATATAAATTTATATTCTTCTGAAATCATCTCGATTCAAGTGGGAAATAGACCAATATCGGCTGATGGATTTCCTCTTATTGGTGAATGCGGAATGAATGGGCTTTGGCTGGTGACGGGAACGTACCGGGATGGTTTACATCAATCTCCCTTGTTAGCTGATTATGTTGCCAATGCTATCTATGGGAATGCAAATACGGATATCGATCTTAGTTATTTCACCCCAATACGGGCGCCGTTAGCTGGGCTTTCCCGTGACGTGACAGCCAAAGAAACCACTTCACAGATGCTTGGTGTAGGGTATGAATGTCTCTGGGATATCAAGCCAAATTGGACACCTATAATTCAAGAAGGGTTGTTACAGCGTTACGAAAGTTTCATTCACTCTCTTCATCCTAATTTTACTCCGCCCCCGGAGGTTATCGCTTTCTCTTATTACAACGATAAGATAAAAGAACGATTGTTGAAATATTATGATGCGTGGTCATAAATAAAATCTATAACTTTATAGTTGAATACTTTTGCAGAGTATTAACTTTTTGATTGAATCTATTTCTAACTATTGGAAATTCCTAAAAAATTCCAATTTAATATGTTGAGACAGGACAGGGGTTAATTTTATTTATATTCACGATAAAGTTAACCCTGCTAAAAATAAATATTCCGTAGTTTCAGGTTGTAATGGACATATTTTTTTAACAAAAACAGTATCATAGAACTTGATGGCCTACTATGGATTGATCTGAACGCTTAGAAATTATTTACATGCTGTAATTCGCAATTTATTCAGTTTGATATAAACAACTCCTAAAAAATAATATCAAGAAAATAATGTTAAAAAAAGCGCGGTTAAATACAGACCAATACCATAAGATGTATGTGCCATCAAGCTCTTTAGCCTTAATGTATTAGGTGTGGGTGTTTTGGATGCGGCTATCCCCATTCCCATGCAGGGCTGCATAATAAAAAAAGGAGCAACTAACGTCACTAAACTGATACTTAATGCTGGCAAAAAAGTTGGATTATTTGCCCACTCTAATCCCCACATGAGTAATAGAATACCAGCAAAAATGATGCCAATAAGATAGTGAAAGAACCAGCCAATTCCCCTCTCACCTTTTACAGGTTCGGCCTGTAACATACTTGTATGAATAAATTTTCCTTTGGGTATGTGCCCAATCCAGCGTCCCACCATACTGTAGTTTAATGAGGAAATACCGAAATAACGTTTTATAAAAACAGCCCAAAGATCCATGACGACTGTTGCTCCACCACCAATCAATGCAGAATAAACAATAAACACCAGTCCTTCATTCATCAGTTTTTAAGCTCCAAATTATGGTTATACCCGTCGTCTTTCGAGTTGCCGCTTTGTTAGCTGCATCTTGAAATCTATAAGGTATCCCTAATGGTTAATCAATCAGCAAATACTCGAAATGATAGAAAAAGTCTGATAATATGATAATCAATTAATTTATTGAGTTTAATGATGACGGAAGTATAAAGTCAATGTTTGATAAACAAATTCTCGTTGAGATAGCAGAAATTGCTAAAGTACTGGGAAATATTCATCGGCTAATATTGATTGAATGTCTGACTGATACGGAACAATCCGTGGAAAACCTATCGGAGCTTTCCGGTCTGTCCATTGCCAATACTTCCCAGCATCTCCAACATTTGAAACGTGCGGGGCTGCTTCGATCCCGTAAGGTCGGCAAAAATGTGTTTTATCGCTTGGGGGAAGGGCCGATTATGGATATCGTTACAGCCATCCAGAGATATGCCGAATTTAACCGGGCAGAAATGCGCAGATTAATTGATGATACGAATAATCAGGAAGCGATTTCATGGGATGAGTTGTTGGAGAGAATCAAGGAAAAAAGCACATTCTTGCTGGATGTCAGACCCAAAGAGGAATTTGAGCAAGGTCATTTACCCAATGCTATCAATATCCCTGTTGATGAACTGGAAAACAGGCTGGATGAGCTGCCTTCCCGTCAGGATATTATCGCCTATTGTCGTGGGCCTTATTGTGTTCTTTCTGCTAATGCCCTTGAACTATTGCGTGCTAAAGGTATTCGTGCCAGCCGTTTTAAAAAAGGCTTTTCAGGCTGGACAGAGGCAGGGATGGGAGTCGAAGTTGGATCTTAGACTGCTCAATATCATCGGTTAATAAGTCTCTATGAATAGAGCTTCGCGATCACAGTCACATTTCTATTATTCTAAATTTGAGTAATAACTAAAAGCAACTAATATCAGAAAGTGGATTATTACTGCTTTTAATGGTAACAGGAAGTATACCTGTTGTCGTTCAAGTTGCAGTTTTTTGTTGGCTGCATCACTTGAAAATCTTTAGGATATGACACCTGACAAGAATTCCCCGCATGGTATGCAAGGGAGGATTGTCAGTTTTTTTTGCCTGAATAAAATTCACCGTTTTGCACTTCCCAGTCTATCTAATGGAAAAATGGGGAAATAGCATGAAGTACCAACTACTGGCTCAGGAAATTATTGCGGATGTCGGCGGGCAAGAGAATATTATCAGTCTTATCCACTGTGCAACCCGGCTGCGATTTAAACTGCGGGATAGGGCACTTACTGATATTGGTAAGCTAAAAGCTCAGTCAGAAGTTATGACAGTTATTGAAAGTGGGGGGCAGTTTCAGGTAGTTATTGGTAATGAAGTGAGTGAAGTTTATCAGGCAATTCAACAAGCGCTAACTCCTCCTGATAAGATAGAAGCCACAACAGTCTCAGCTAATAAGAAAGACAACCTTTTTAACCATTTCATTGATATAGTTTCCAGTGTTTTCACCCCATTTTTGGGTGTTATGGCGGCGGCGGGTATTTTAAAAGGATTGCTTGCAGTTACTGTTACTCTGAAATGGATGTCTCCCGACAGTGGTACTTATCATGTTTGGTATGCTGCCAGCGATTCTCTGTTCTACTTTTTTCCGCTGGTGCTTGGTTATACAGCAGGTAAGAAATTCGGTGGTAATCCCTTTATTTCGATGGGTATTGGTGGTGCGTTAGTTCATCCCATGATTATCTCTGCCTTTCAAACATCGACGGTAGCTGGTGGTACAACTGAATATTTCATGGGTATTCCACTCTCCTTCCTGAACTACAGTTCTTCAGTGATCCCGATTATTCTGGCCTCTTGGGCAAACTGTAAGGTTGAAAAGGCATTAGATGCTCATCTTCCTGCTGCAATCAAGAATTTCATTATCCCCCTTGTTTGTCTTATGTTGATTGTTCCTCTTACATTTCTTGTCATTGGACCAACAGCGACTTGGTTAAGCCAGTTGCTGGCTCAAGGTTACCAAATTGCTTATGGATTCGCTCCGGTACTGGCAGGGATGATTACAGGAGGAATATGGCAAATTTGTGTTATTTTTGGTCTGCATTGGGGATTGGTTCCTATTTTCATCAATAATTTAACTACTGTTGGCTACGATACGTTAATGCCTTTGATACTCCCCGCAGTGATAGGACAAACAGGAGCGGCCTTTGGTGTGTTTCTGCGTACCCGCGATGCTAAATTGAAAATGTTATCTGGCTCGGCTGTAACCACCGGGATATTTGGCATTACTGAGCCTGCGGTTTATGGTGTGACCCTGCCTTATCGACGCCCATTTATTTTTGGCTGTGTTGCTGGCGCAATTGGCGGTTCAGTGGTTGGTTATTACCAAAGTGCTGCCTATTCATTAGGGCTGGTTAATATTCTTACCCTTACTCAACTTATTCCACCAACAGGTATCAATAATACGGTATGGGGTGCGCTTATTGGTACTGCGCTGGCTTTTGTCATTTCAACTTTATTGACATGGTTGTTCGGGCTTCCTGTCTCAACCAAACTCTCCACAACATAAAATAAGGATGAAAGAGGCCACTAACATCGTTATTCATCACGTGCCCAAAGAGGAGATCCGCATGAAACCGTTTCCAACACATTTTCTATGGGGTGGTGCAGTTGCTGCCAATCAGGTTGAAGGGGCTTACCTAACCGATGGAAAAGGGCTTTCAACATCCGATGTTCAACCGCAGGGTATTATGGGACCTGCCACTGAGCGAGAGAGTGATAACACACGGTATCTTAAAGATATTGCTATCGATTTTTATCATCGCTATCCCGAAGATATTGCACTGTTTGCTGAAATGGGTTTTACCTGTTTGCGTACGTCGATTGCATGGAGCCGGATTTTTCCTCAAGGCGACGAAACGCAGCCTAACGAAGCAGGGCTGGCATTCTATGACAAGTTATTCGATGAAATGGCGAAATATGGGATTAAGCCATTGATCACGTTGTCCCACTATGAAATGCCGTGGGCACTGGTCAAAAAATACGGTGGATGGGGTAATCGCAAGCTGATCGGTTTTTTTGAGCACTATGCCCGCACCGTCTTCACCCGTTATCGGAAAAAAGTGAAGTTATGGCTGACGTTCAATGAAATCAATATGTCACTGCATGAACCACTAACAGGCGTCGGATTACCTAAAAACAGCACACAATCAGAGATCTATCAGGCCATCCACCACCAATTAGTAGCCAGTGCTCGTGTGGTGAAACTGTGCCATCAGATTATTCCTGATGCCAAAATTGGCAATATGTTATTGGGTGACCTGGTGTATCCATTGACGTGTAGACCAGATGATGTACTGGCAACTCTCCAGCAAAATCAGAAGTGGCTGTTTTTCGGTGACGTACAGTGTCGTGGTGCTTATCCCGGCTATATGCTGCGCTATTTCCGCGAAAATGGCATTGAGGTAACAATAACTGAACAAGATAAGCAGGAAATGAAAAATACGGTTGATTTTATCTCATTCAGTTATTACATGAGTGGCTGTACATCAGGGGATGAATCTGAATATCAGAAAAAACAGGGTAATATCCTGAATATGATCCCGAACCCACACCTATCCAGTTCAGAGTGGGGATGGCAGATCGATCCAGTCGGTTTGCGTACCTTACTCAATTTATTGTGGGATCGTTATCAAAAGCCACTGTTTATTGTTGAGAATGGTCTGGGAGCCAAAGATACCGTGGAAGCTGATGGCAGTATTCAGGATAATTATCGCATTGATTATCTTAATGACCACCTTGTGCAGGTCAGGGAAGCAATTGAAGATGGGGTGGAGGTTATGGGATATACAAGCTGGGGGCCGATTGATCTGGTCAGTGCCTCAAAGGGCGAGATTTCCAAGCGGTACGGGTACATCTATGTTGATCAGAATGAACAGGGAACAGGAACACTGGAACGACGCCGTAAGAAAAGCTTCTATTGGTACAAGCAGGTTATTGAAACTCATGGTGGCAGTCTGACCTGAGCTACTGGAACAGATTTTTTTCAAAGGTTCTGATGTTATCCAGAACCTTTTTAAGGTGTGCTTGCTGACAACCGTACACTAATCACCGAGTATTAATGGCCGGAAATCAGCTACTGAACACAGGGAACCAGGGATTAACGGCGCGCGTTTTTGGGTCTGAAAGCGGCCACAACGGTTTCATCCGTTTCGATATAAGGGCCATCCAATAGTTGAATACAATAGGGCACACTGGCAAAAATTCCTGGTACTAAAACTTTGCCGTTGTCATCTTTCAACCCTTCCAGTGTTTCTGCAATAGCTTTTGGTTGTCCGGGCAAGTTAAGGATCAACGCCTGGTTGCGGATCACACCGACCTGACGAGATAAAATTGCTGTTGGTACAAATTGCAGACTGATTTGACGCATCTGCTCGCCAAATCCGGGCATTTCACGATCAGCAATTGCCAATGTTGCATCTGGTGTCACATCACGACGGGCAGGGCCTGTTCCCCCGGTAGTCAGTACCAGATGGCAGCCTAATTCATCGACTAATTCACACAGGATCTGCTCAATCAGAATTTGCTCATCCGGGATCAGTCGGGCTTCGATACTGAAAGGCGTGGTGACTGCTTTCCTTAGCCATTCTTCCAATGCAGGCAGACCTTTGTCCTGATAAATACCGCTTGAAGCACGATCAGAAACAGATACGAGGCCAATGCGTAATAGATTCATACGAACCTCAATTAACAGTAAAAAATAAAAACAGCAAAAAATAGTGAAAAAGGCGACATTATTATGTCGCCTTTATAGAATAAAAAATAGCAGATTGTTCAAGATTACAGCAGATCAGCGATCATGCTCTCAAGTTTGCTCTGATCAATAGCGAATTTACGGATACCTTCCGCCAGTTTTTCGGTTGCCATCGCATCCTGATGGTGTTCCCAGTAGAACTCAGCTTCAGTCATTGGTGCTGGACGAGGCTTAACTTCGCCCTCATAGCCCAGTTTGCATTCAACTTCGCCTTTTGTTTCAGATAGCTCTTTCAGCAATGCAGGAGAAATAGTCAGGCGGTCACAGCCGGCCAGTTCCAGAATTTCACCGGAATTACGGAAGCTTGCTCCCATAACAACCGTGTTGTAACCATGTTCTTTGTAGTACTGGTAAATTTCAGAAACAGAAATAACACCCGGATCTTCGTGTGGCGCGAACTCTTTTTTATCGCCATTTGCTTTGTACCAGTCAAGAATACGGCCAACAAATGGGGAGATCAGGTAAACGCCCGCTTCTGCACAGGCCCGCGCTTGTGCAAAAGAGAACAGCAGAGTCAGGTTACAGTTGATACCTTCTTTCTCCAGTTGCTCCGCAGCACGGATACCTTGCCAGGTGGAAGCCAGTTTGATCAGGATACGGTCATTGCCGATACCCGCTTCGTTGTACAGTTTGATCAGACGTTTTGCTTTCGCAACACTGGCTTCGGTGTCATAAGAGAGACGGGCATCAACTTCAGTGGAAATGCGGCCAGGGATCAGTTTCAGAATTTCCAGACCGATGTTAACTGCCAATTTATCGCTGGCATCAATAACTTGTTGCTCACGGGAGTTGCTCTGACGACGAGCCCATTCGATGGCTTCATCAATCAGTTGGCGGTATTCAGGGATCTGTGCAGCATTCAAAATCAGGGAAGGGTTAGTTGTTGCATCTTGCGGCTGATACAATTTCATTGCCGCGATATCCCCGGTATCTGCTACTACTGTTGTCAGTTTACGCAGGGAAGTCAGTTTATCGGTCATGGTTAATATCTCATCGTTATACGTAAAATCTTTGGCACAGTTGCCTCGCCATCTCGTGATAATAACATGGTCAAGCGCAGCTCGTCAGGTCGGAAAATTCTATCGTTGTTATTCCCCTTTTTCAGGTTAATTTTGCTAAATTGAAGTGGAAAAGCCGCGATTATTGAGAAAACTATTCAGAAATTTGGAACAGAATCATGCTTATTACTATTTCACCAGCCAAAACGCTCGATTATGAAAGTCCGCTTGCAACAGAAAAGTATAGTCAACCAGCTTTGCTGGAGGAGTCAAAACAGTTAATTGATGTCTGCCGCACATTAACACCCGCACAAATCAGTAGCCTGATGGGTATCAGCGATAAACTGGCGGGATTGAATGTAGCCCGTTTTGGTGAGTGGAAACCCGATTTCATACCGGAAAATGCTCGTCAGGCGATCCTTGCTTTCAAAGGGGATGTCTATACCGGTATGCAGGCAGAAACATTCTCAGATGCCGATTTTGATTTTGCCCAAACTCATTTGAGAATTTTATCTGGATTGTATGGGGTCTTGCGTCCTCTCGATCTGATGCAGCCTTATCGTTTGGAAATGGGTATCAAACTGGCGAACCCTCGTGGTAAAGATTTGTATAAATTCTGGGGGGATCGTATTACGGAAAATTTACATGCTGCATTGGAACAACAAGGTGATGATGTTCTGATTAATTTGGCCTCTGATGAGTATTTCAAATCGGTAAATACCAAAAAGCTGTCAGCCAACATTATCAAGCCGGTTTTTCTGGATGAAAAAAACGGCAAATATAAAGTTATCAGTTTCTACGCTAAGAAAGCCCGTGGATTAATGAGCCGCTTTATTATTCAAAACCAACTGACCGATCCAGCACGGTTGGTGGAGTTTAACCTGGAAGGATATGCTTTTGATGAGTCTCTTTCTAAAAGCAATGAATTGGTGTTTAAACGCCCTGAACAACCGTGATAAAGGCCACTCCACAAGTCATTGTGGAGTGACAAATGCGACTTATTTCGGTGCTCTTTCCATCAGGAATTCGCGTAAGGTGGCGAAATCAGCAGGCAGGACGTGGGATAACAATACCATATCTGCACGTTCGGCCAGCTCTTGTGGTAACGGCAATGGCTGGCTGAGGATTGCTTCCACGCTTTCCTTAAATTTGGCGGGATGAGCCGTTCCCAAAAACAGTCCGTATTCACCTTCCTGCAATTGATCCCGTAATACCCGGTAAGCAATAGCTGCGTGAGGTTCGGAAATATAGCCTTTGGCCGCTAATTCCTGGATTGTGCTTTGAGTGATATTGTCATCTACAACACCATTGCCCAGTTCACTGAGTGACCAACCTTGGCGACGGAAAAGTTCTTCAATACGCGGCCAGTTATTTGGCTGACTGACATCCATCGCATTGGAGAGAGTGGCAACGGTCTGGTTCGGTTGCCATGTGCCTTCGGCCAGATAACGGGGAACAGTATCGTTAACATTGGTTGCTGCGATAAAACGTTTTACCGGTAATCCCATTGATTTTGCCAGTAAGCCCGCAGTCAGATTGCCAAAGTTACCGCTAGGCACGGAAATTACCAACTGTTCGCGTTTTTCTGCGGGTATCTGTGCAACGGCTTCAAAGTAATAGCAAATTTGTGCCAGTAGGCGACTGATATTAATTGAGTTCGCAGAGTTGAGGAACAAAGCTTCTTTCAGTTCTTCATCATCAAAAGATTGTTTAACCAGCGCCTGACAAGCATCAAAATCACCTTGAACAGCGACAGTGTGAATATTGCCACCCAATGTGCAGAACAGTTTTTCCTGTAATGGGCTGATTTTTCCTTTTGGGTAGAGGATCACCACCTGTACATTCTCTAAGCCATAAAAGGCATGAGCAACAGCCGCCCCGGTATCACCGGAAGTCGCAGTCAAAATAGTGACTGGTTGTTCTCCTGCAATTTGTGCAAGGATTTGAGCCATAAAACGGCCGCCAAAGTCTTTGAAAGCCAGTGTCGGGCCTTGATAAAGCTCCAGTGAAGCGATGTCATCTTCGACAGTTGATACGGGAGCAGGAAAATTGAAAGCATTTTTAACGCGTTTTGCCAGTTGTTCAGTAGGAATTTCATCGCCAATAAATGCAGAAAGAATACGCTGGCTGCGGCTGACAAAATCCAGTTTTAATAATTCATCAACTTCGGCACGACTGAATTCAGGTAAATCCTGTGGGAAGAACAATCCTTGTTGTTTCCCCAATCCTAGTTTAACTGCCTGTGAAAAACTGACCTGCTCGTGATTGTCTTTTAAGTTATATAGTTTCATTGTTACCCTACCTGTCGTGCGCCTGCGAGATCCAGACGGCAAATATGAACAAAACCTTCGTCATTCTGTACGTAATGGTGTTGCAGCCACTGGGCGACTTCTTTCGCTATCGCCATCTCATTGCAAATCGCAAATAATGTTGGGCCAGAGCCAGAGATGCTACATGCCAGAGCACCCAGTTTTTTTACGCCGTCACGTGCATTGGCAAAACCGGGTAGAAGCTGTGTGCGATAAGGTTCGGCAATAACATCTTTCATCAATTTAGCCGCTAAATCAGATTGTTGGGTGTAGCAGGCGTGAATGAATCCTGCAAAATAACGGCCATGGTTAATAATATCGCTGCGGGAATAGCGAGCCGGCAAAATTGCGCGTGCTTCTGATGTCGAAACCTTGATGCCGGGGTATGCCATCACCCATAACCAATCATCAAATGCGGGGATTGACTGACAAATGCTATCTTCCTGAGCCAGAATTAATTGCAACCCACCTAAATAACACGGTGCAACGTTGTCATAATGCACACCACCGGAAATTCGTCCTTCTAATTCCCCCATCATGTCCAGTAATTGACTACGCTCAAAAGGACGGCCTGCATACTCATTTAATGCCACTAATGCGGCAACTACTGAGCAAGCACTGGAACCTAATCCAGAGCCAATCGGCATGTTTTTTTCCAGTGTCATGGCAACAGGCAGTTCTTTATCCAGTCGCTGGCAAAAGAGCTGCCAACATTGGTAGACAATATTATGTTTCGGATTTTCAGGTAGTTTGCCGATAAATTTCCCTTCATTACTTAAAGTAAAACTTTCTGCTGCACTGACAGAGACACAATCCCCAAGCAGTGAACCATCAACAGGAGAAACTGCCGCGCCAAGCACATCAAAACCAACCCCAACGTTACCGATAGAGGCAGGCGCATAAACCCTGACCACCATTAAACCCCCAATTTCCATGACAGAGTGCGTAATATATCAGCAAAAACACCTGCTGCCGTCACATCATTCCCTGCACCGTAGCCACGCAGCACCAGTGGGATTGGTTGATAATAACGGGTATAGAAAGCCAGTGCGTTTTCGCCATTTTTGACTTTATAAAGCGGATCATTGCCATCGACTGCGGCAATTTTCACCATACAACGGCCTTGTTCAATAATGCCGACATAGCGCAACACTTTTTTTTGCTCTGCGGCATCTGCAACCCGGCGATTAAATTCCAGATCTAGCTGTGGTAAACGTTGCAGAAAATTGCTGACATCACCACTGGCATTAAATGATGTCGGTAAAACGGGCTCGACATGAATATCTTCCAATTCCAGTTCATAGCCAGATTCACGTGCCAGAATTAATAGCTTACGTGCAACATCCATACCTGATAGATCATCTCGTGGGTCGGGTTCCGTAAAGCCTTTTTCTTTTGCCAGCAACGTTGCTTGCGAAAGTGTCATACCTTCATCCAGCATACCGAAAATATAAGACAGAGAACCTGACAGGATACCGTTAAACTGAACTAACTCATCCCCGGCATTCAGTAAATTCTGTAAGTTTTCGATGACAGGCAATCCTGCGCCTACGTTGGTGTCATACAGGAACTTACGCTTTGACTTTCCAGCCGCCTGACGGACTTCTCGGTAATAGGCCATTGAAAGTGTATTGGCTTTTTTATTCGGTGTGACAACGTTGAAGCCATCGCTCAGGAAGCTGGCATACTGTTCGGCAATGGATTGATTTGATGTACAGTCTACAATCACCGGGTTCAGGAGATGATACTCTTTTTCAAGCCGGATCAACCGGCTCAGGCTGAAAGGCTCACTGGCTTCTGACAGAGCCTGTTGCCAGTTATCTAAACTGATGCCCTGCATATCTGTTAGCATAGCCCGCGAGTTGGCAATCCCACAGACGCGTAGATCAATATGTTTTTGTTTCAGCCATGATTGTTGGCGGCGGATTTGTTCAATCAATGCGCTGCCCACACCGCCCACACCGACAACAAACACTTCAACCACCTGAGCGGTATTAAACAGCATTTGGTGACAGAGACGAACCGCCGTTGTAGCAGCATCATTGTCAATGACTGCGGAAATAGAGCGTTCCGATGAACCTTGAGCAAGAGCGATGATGTTAATATTGGCACGGGTCAATGCTGAGAAGAAACGGGCAGAGATGCCACGTTGTGTGCGCATTCCATCACCAACCACAGAAATGATGGCGAGATTATCTATCACATCAATGGGATCAAGCACGCCATCTTTCAATTCCAGATAAAATTCCTCTGTCAGTGCTTTTTGTGCTCTGTTCAACTCTTTTTGCGGTACACAGAAACTGATGCTGTATTCTGATGAAGACTGTGTAATCAGCACAACAGAAATGCCTGAGCGGGACATAACGGCAAATACTCTTGCTGCCATGCCGACCATACCTTTCATGCCGGGGCCTGAAACGTTGATCATTGCCATATGATTCAGGTTAGTGATGCCCTTGATAAGCATACTTTCGTCTTTTTGTCCTTCACCAATGAACGTTCCTGGCGCATCAGGATTGGCGGTATTTTTAATCAGGCAAGGGATCTGGAATTGAGCGATAGGCGCAATAGTGCGGGGATGAAGGACTTTAGCACCAAAATAGGAAAGTTCCATTGCTTCCTGATAGGACAGGCTTTTCAATAGACGGGCATCAGAGACGGACCGTGGGTCACAGGTATAAACACCATCTACGTCAGTCCAGATTTCACAGCAATCCGCACGTAAGCACGCTGCCAGCACTGCGGCCGAATAATCGGAGCCATTACGCCCAAGAATAACCAGTTCACCATTATCATTACCCGCAGTGAAGCCTGCCATCAGGATAATAGAGTCAGAAGGAATATTCAGTGCTGCAATACGTTTGGTGGATTCGTGGATATCAACAGTGGATTCGAGATAGTGTCCGTGAGCAAGAAGGTTTTTAACCGGATCGATAACAAATACTTGATGTCCGCGAGCTTGTAGTACGGCGGACATAATAGCAATGGATAATTTTTCACCACAGCAAATCAAGGCTGCGTTAATGCTGTCCGGGCACTGTTTTAACAGAGAAATACCATGCAGGGTTTGCTTTAGATTAGCCAGTTCACGCTCTATAACACCTTTCAGATGTTCATAATCGAAATTTGGCTGATGTTCTTTTAATCCCGACAACAAATCAGTAAAGATTTGGGTGGTATCGCTCATATTGGAAACAATGTCTTGTCCTGCAACCGTTTTGGTTATCATCGCTACTAAGTGGTTTGTAATTTTTGCGGGTGCAGAAAGAACCAGGGCGACTTGCCCAAGGGATAGTTCACTTTCAGCGATATCAGCCACACTCAGTACGCGTTGGTAGTTTGCGACTGAAGTGCCCCCAAATTTTAGTACTCGCATTGGTATTTCTCTCCTGACTTTCTGTTAAAAAAAGTGTCAAAAAAAAGCCCGTATCTTGTGGGATACGGGCTTTTTACTATTTTATTTGTACGCGTCAGCCCGCACCGTAACTCGTGGTTCCGGTGGTAATCGTAGTGATTGTTTTAGCAGTAATTGTGTTTGCAGTAATTGTATTTTTCGGGCTAATGTAGCGCATGGTTTCCTGTCTGTCTTTTTATTCTGTGACCCCTATTGGTTAAAGGAAACTGTGGTTGAAGTCAAATAATTTTTAAAATTATTGTGGAAAAAAACATCATTTTCTGTGTTGTAATCGTTCAAAATATGATTCGATAATTGAGCCATTATCTGGTTTGAAATATTTTTATCAGCATTTAATTTTATAAAAAACATATTTTGTAATTATTTCATCTTTATGATAAAACACGCTAATTTTAACATTTAAGTGCTGGGTTGATCTCTCTAAGCATTAGAGGCAACATAGCAAATAATTAACATTAATTTTTCAAATAAATAACAAAATGGTTAATTTTAAATTAACAATTACAAATAATGTTATCGTGCTACAATTGATTTTGATATGTATCAACAAAAGTTGGTTTTTTTAGAGGGCAAATGCATTACTAGCTGTTATATTGCTGTTAATAGACTAATATAGCCCCTGCTGAGATGGGTTTTCGGGTATGTACCTTCAGAGAGAAGCAATAAATGCTTTTAGCGTAAAACATATCAACAACATTTTTTAGACATGAGCTGCGTTTTCTGTAATCCAGAGCGAGAGTGGGATTTTTACTTTTAATAATAACAGCTTATGTCATACAGGCTCTGTTTTTTTAGCGATTTTTAGGTAGCAACCATGCAAACCCCGCACATTTTGATTGTTGAAGACGAAATTGTCACACGCAATACCTTAAAGAGTATTTTTGAAGCTGAAGGGTATGTTGTTTATGAAGCCAATGATGGCTTAGAAATGCACAATATTTTGTCAGATAACGATATCAACTTAGTGATTATGGATATCAATCTGCCAGGCAAAAATGGGCTGCTTCTTGCCCGTGAATTACGTGAGCAGGCAAATGTTGCCCTGATGTTCTTAACTGGGCGTGATAATGAGGTGGATAAAATACTTGGGCTTGAAATTGGTGCTGATGACTACATCACCAAGCCTTTCAACCCGCGGGAGTTAACTATTCGTGCGCGGAACTTGCTTTCCCGTACGATGAATCTGAGCCATTCAGGTGAAGAACGCCGTCAAGTTGAAAGTTATAAATTCAATGGTTGGGAATTGGATATCAATAGTCGCTCACTGGTAAACCCAATGGGAGATCACTATAAGCTGCCACGCAGTGAATTTCGTGCGATGCTCCACTTCTGTGAGAATCCGGGAAAAATTCAGACTCGTGCAGAGCTGTTGAAAAAAATGACCGGGCGTGAACTGAAGCCACATGATCGTACTGTAGATGTTACTATTCGTCGAATTCGTAAACACTTCGAATCGACACCGGATACCCCAGAAATTATTGCCACTATTCATGGTGAAGGTTATCGTTTCTGTGGTGATCTGGAAGACTAATATTTGTTTCCGCCATTTATTGTATTTATAAAAATCTTTATTTTAAAAATACGATATCAACAAAAAGCCCTGAATACTTAAGGGAGTTCAGGGCTTTTTAATAGCTATTCTTTTTTTAGGCTGCGGTTTCGTTGGTTGCTCTACTCTTTCCACGGCATAATTGGTACGGCGCTGATGGCATTTTTAGGTGAACCATCAATGACTTTGTCGGAATAAGTCAAGTAGATCAGTGTATTACGTTTTGGATCGTAAAAACGGACAACCTGAAGTTTTTTAAATACCAACGATGTTCTTTTCTGGAAAACGACTTGCCCTTTTTTCGGTGAATTAAGGATCTTATCTGCCAGTTCGATTGGCCCGACCTGCTGACAGGAGATCGCGGCGTCAGAAGTATCTTCTGCTAATCCTAAACCGCCTTTAATTCCACCTGTTTTAGCTCTGCTTAAATAGCAAGTTACATTTTTAACATCGGGATCATCAAAAGCTTCTATCACTATTTTGTTATCTGGCCCAAAAAGTTTGAACACGGTATCAACAGATCCGATCTCTTCGGCGTGCAGGATCACCGGAGAACAGAGTAGGGCAACAGCAATCACTATTTTCTTAATTGTTACCATATTTAGTCCACTTTAATTAAATAAACACGGTGAAAATATCTATCATTGACATATAATGCGAATCAATGGCTTTTGCAAAGGCATTTTCAAAGTTAATGTATCTATGAAGAAAAACATGGCATTATAGCTGAATATACATTCAAAACGAGTAAAGAGTATGTTTTAAATCTGCTTTTACGGATGCTCATGCTTTCTCAAAGATATACAAAACATGTTTTCTTTATAGAAAATTTCATAGGGTATAACTGTTGTTTATCACCCATTATTGGTAATGGCCTAAAGGTAAGCTTGACAAATGAACAGATTTGCCATTAGCTTATTCCAAGATTTATCTTGTTTAATTTGATGTCAGATTTTATCTGTTGTGATTGTGCCACAATATTCTGCTTTCTTATGTCAGGAAGAATTCTTGTCAAATTAGGAAATTCAATGAAAATAGCTGCTTTGGGTAATTTTACAATAGGTGTTGCTGTCATGACAGGGAAAAGGACTGTGTTGTGAAAACGACAGTATGCTTGGTGGATAAAAAAATCAGGTAGTTAAAGCCATCTTAGAGTTTGGAAATGATAGGTGCTAATTATCAATCTATATAACATTTTCATTCTGAAAATTTTTCTAAACATTTAGTTATCTTAAAATTGTATGGTTTTCTTTTTGTCTTGATGAATTAGGGAGATGTATGGATCAAACCAACATCATTCGAGATCTGCTGCATTGGTTGGATAATAATCTGGATCGTCCACTATCCCTTGATAATGTTGCAGCAAAAGCAGGTTATTCCAAGTGGCACTTACAGCGCATGTTTAAGGATGTTACGGGACGAGCTATTGGCTCCTATATTCGTGCCAGACGGTTATCCAAGGCTGCCATTGCATTGCGTATAACCGGTCGCCCCATTCTGGACATCGCTCTGCAATATCGTTTTGATTCTCAACAAACTTTTACCAGAGCTTTCAAAAAACAGTTCAACCGGACACCGGCCTCTTACCGCCGAAGTGAAGAGTGGTGTGCTACCGGGATTTGTCCTCCGATTATGTTGGATAATAAACCGTTACCTGAACATAAGTTTGTGACGTTGGAAGATAAATTACTTATCGGTACTGAGCATACCTGCACCTATACATTGGAACAATGGTCAAAAGCCTGTACGGAGATGCGCAATAACTTTTGGGTTTTCTATCTGCAACATGCTGAAATTTTACCTCCTAAATTGTATGGATTGTATCATTCCACTATCAGTACAGATCATGATGATGAGCAGACGGTTTTTTATACCACTGCAATAGAACCGGAATATGCGACTTTTGACACCAAAGATAGTCAGCCGGTTGTTTTACCCGGAGGGGAGTACATTTCATTCAGTTATTTTGGTAAAGAAGATCATCTCAATGAGTTTCTCTTCAATATCTATACTGTTTGTTTACCCCAACTGAATATCACTCGTAGGAAGGGATACGATGTCGAGCGATACTATCTTACTAATCTTGAAAGGAAGAAGTTGGAAGATGAGTCCCAAAGCCATGTTGTGGAGTTTGAGTACCTCATCCCAATTCAACGTTAGCCTTGTAGTTCATCTAATGCGGGCATATTCAGATGTGTGATATCGCCCGCTGTTTCAACAATCCAACCAGAAGCCAGCCATGGACTATCCTGATAATCTACCCTTGAGATAGAGCAGTTCCTCAGCCGTAGGCGACGTTCAGAGTTGGCTGGTAATCCCAAAATAGAGAAAATCAGACTGACTAACGCCATGCCATGACTCACCAGTAAAGGACGACTTCCTGCTGGTAGGTCAAGACAGCTTTCCAGTGCTGCACGCATACGACTGCATACCTCGTTCATTGATTCACCTTCTGGTATCCGTCCCTCTGGTGTTCCATCGACAAGACTTTTGCGCCAGGATTCTTCTTCTTGTGTCAGGGAACTCAGTTCACGGTTTTCCAGAATACCCATGTTTATTTCCCGCAAGCGTGGCTCTAATATCACTTCACAGCCACAGGCTTTTGCAATAATTTCTGCGGTTTCGCGTGTTCGACCAAGGTCACTAGTGATAACATGTGTAATGTTCTCTGACTGCACTCTTTGTGCTACCAAAAGTGCCTGACGCCGCCCAATTTCAGTCAATGGGCTGTCAGATTGCCCTTGAATACGACGAGCCACGTTCCATTCTGTTTCGCCATGACGAACAAGATATACCTGTAACATAGTTATTTTCCGTTATACTGCATCATGAAATAGTTCAAAGGATTACTTATTTATTATGTATCATGTTATTGCTGCAACAACTAACCCTGCGAAAATAAAAGCGATTAGCCTTGCATTTGATGATGTTTTTGGCGCGGGAACATACCGTATAGAAGATGTCAATGTAGACAGTAGTGTCCCTCAACAGCCAATGGGTAATACCGAAACTCGTACTGGCGCTCGCCATCGGGTTATGGCAGCTCGTCAGGTTCGGCCGGAAGCCGATTTCTGGGTCGGTGTTGAAGCCGGAATCGAAGATGACATGACTTTTGCCTGGATGGTTATCGAGTATAAGCAAATCCGGGGTGAATCGCGTTCTGCCAGTCTGATGCTGCCTGAAAAGGTACTGGAAGGCATTCGTGAGGGACGTGAGCTTGGTCACGAAATGGCTTATCTGACTGGTGTTGATAACATCAAACAAAAAGGTGGGGCCATTGGCTTTTTCACCAATGGCATCCTGACTCGTACTAGTGTTTACCGTCAGGCACTGATACTGGCTCTCGTTCCTATCCATCATGAAATTTATAAAGAATTGAACAATCAACCTTAATGGCATAATGACAATAGCATAGCTACCGGAGGCCATAATGATATGGCCTCTGTTACTGATTACTTAACCGCCATTGCCAAAACAGATATCGTCAGAACAGCTATTATCATAGCTGATTTACTTCAATAACTGCGTCTCCAACCACTCTTTGACGTGAGCTGACGCTGATTTCAAGCTATTTGAGCCACGAGTGATTGTTGCAATCCCAACACTAAGTTCGTTTTTGAGTTCGCGTTGACTCATTTGTCCACGCATCAACTCTTGAATAATCCGAACTCTGGTTGATAACGCTGTACGTTCATCGGGGGTCAATAATAACTGTAAAATTTGATGTTGCAAATTTTGTTCAAATGCCGTTTGTAATAACTTGACAAAAGCAAGCCAGTCATCGCTATCTTCCGGGGAAAGTGCCGGGTCAATCAAATGATTTTGTGTCATAATTTATAGCCATACTATTTAACTAGTACAAAATCATATCACAATTAGATCTGAAATTAGTAACGTCTTTGCCATTCAGCATCAGTCAATACATTAGATAATTTTCCCATAAAATTATGATAGAACACATCATAAGCCAGCACATTTTTGACGTAAGAGCGTGTTTCAGAAAAAGGAATACTTTCAATAAAAGCGATAGCATCAATGTTTCCCGCACTATTGGTTAACCAACGTTCGACATTTCTGGGGCCTGCGTTATAGGCAGCACTGGCGAGAATACGGTTATTACCAAGACTCTGATATATCGATTCCAGATATGCAGTTCCAATTTTGATATTTATGGTCGGGTTCATTAATTGGCTGCTGCTGACATAGCCATTAATTTTTTTGCTCTTTACCGTATGTTCTGCCGTTTTGGGCATCAGTTGCATTAATCCGCTCGCTCCTTTTGAAGACTGGGCTTGTGGATCCCATGCACTTTCCTGTCGTGCAATAGCCATTGCATAACTTTGTGAAATACTTTTATCTGAAGTGAAGTGAGCAAATTCATTTTGCCACGCTAAAGGAAAACGTTCTTCAAGATGATCCCACATCTTGCCGGCGATCGTTGCCTGAACACTCAGCGCAGGCCAATTTTGCTCAAAAGCATAACGAGCCAGTTGTTCTTGTTTAGTGCTGTTTTGTGAAGAAACTAAGTTGATCCATTCTGAGCGGGCCAGATCATCCATATGCCAATACATTAATTCACGCACCCGTTTAATTTGCGGTAACTTCGTGATGGAAGCATCAGGTCTTTCTGACTTATTGATCACCAGAGGATAGGGCATATGTAATTTCTGTGCTGCTACCATGGGGTAGAAACCACGATGCTCCATTAACTGACGTAATATGGCCTCTCCTTCCTTCTTCTTACCTGTATTCAGCAGGACAATCGCACGCCAATATCGCCATTCATCTTTTTGCAGGACATCTTTAGGTAATAAGTTTAACCATTCCGCCAGCCCTTTTTTATCGGCATCCCGTAGTGCCAAACGAGTACGGCGTTCAATCAGGGCGCTGGAGTGTGAACCTTGTATTGCATTATCCCGCCATTTTGCTTGCTCTGGTGTAATATCCCCCATTAATTGCCATGCCACGATGTCCTTTAATCTCTGTCTTTCCAGGTTATTCATTTTTTGTGCCCGTGCAATGGAGGTGAGACTGAGTCTGGCCTGCTCAGCATCTTTACGGGCAAAATGAGAAAAAGCATTGGTGACCATGGAACGGGTGAAGTCAGTTGGTCTTATTGTCCTGGCAAAGTGTTCAACAGTTGCAGGATCACTTTGCAATTTCAGTAAATGAGTTTTTAAATTGCGATAATTCAAAGGCAAGCGCTTGATAAGATAACTCGCGAGGGTTGTATTATTCTCCTCTACTGCTAACTCGATACGCTGTAATATTAAACTTACGGATAAGTGCCCGGAGCGTTCCCAGACATTCAACAAATTATCGCAATCATCGGGTAATGAGCTGCCACGTAACCAAATTTCCCTAGCGCCTTTCCAGGCAACTTTCTGGTTTCCGATTGCCCACTTAGCAAAGTAATAATTACAACGTGCTGCTACGGTATTGGGTGCATTGGGACTAAATGCCAGAATGCCATACCAATCTCCGTCACTTGCCAGGGAGTTGATGTATCGGGATGACAGAGAGTGAGCGGGTGGCAAGGTCGGGTAAGTGGTCATGAAGTGGCGAACTTGCTGAGGAGAAGCAAGTTTCAGGTTATGAACTAATTGGCGATACTCCAGATAAGGATACAGAGGGTAATTCCTTAATGTTGGCATCAACCGATCAACTTCTGCCATATTTTTCGTATCCCACGCGAGTCTTATTGCCTGATAGCGCTTCCGTTGCGCTTCCAGAGAATCTGCATGGGCCATTCCAATAACAGAAGCCAGACTAACAGTCATTATAAAATGCTGCCATTTACTTATAGCCACATACTCCTCCAGAAGATTGACCGATAGTGAACGAGATATAAATTGTTTTAATTATAATAATATTGATGTGATTTATCACAACGATGAACGTAATTGAACATAATGCTAAACAGGTAGCAACACGATCGGCTAAATTTGAGGTAAAATACCCCATCCAAGCCCCACAAGCGTAAACTAATATTAAATATTTCCTTAATTATCAAAAAGGTACATTACTTTGGCTCAATATGTTTATAGTATGCACCGGGTTGGAAAAATTGTTCCCCCGAAAAGGCATATTCTGAAAAATATTTCCTTAAGTTTTTTCCCTGGAGCAAAAATCGGTGTTCTTGGTCTGAATGGTGCTGGTAAATCGACCTTACTGCGTATCATGGCTGGTATTGATAAAGATATTGAGGGGGAAGCGCGTCCACAACCGGGCATCAAAATTGGTTATTTGCCGCAGGAGCCTAAACTCAATCCTGAACATACCGTTCGTGAAGCGGTGGAAGAAGCCGTCAGTGAAATTAAAAATGCACTGACACGTCTTGATGAAGTTTATGCTGCTTATGCTGATCCAGATGCGGATTTTGACAAACTGGCTAAAGAACAAGGCGAACTGGAAGCGATTATCCAGTCTCATGACGGTCATAATCTGGATAACCAACTTGAACGAGCGGCTAATGCTCTGCGTTTGCCAGCATGGGACGCTAAAATTGAGCATCTGTCCGGGGGAGAACGTCGCCGTGTTGCGATTTGTCGCTTGTTGCTGGAAAAACCAGATATGCTATTGCTTGACGAACCGACCAACCACCTTGATGCTGAATCTGTAGCATGGCTGGAGCGCTTCCTGCACGATTATGAAGGTACTGTCGTTGCTATTACTCACGACCGTTACTTCCTCGATAACGTTGCGGGCTGGATCTTAGAGCTTGACCGTGGCGAAGGTATTCCATGGGAAGGTAACTATTCTTCGTGGCTGGAGCAGAAAGATGCTCGTCTGGCACAAGAAGCCTCAACAGAAGCTGCTCGTCGTAAATCCATTGAGAAAGAACTGGAATGGGTTCGTCAGAATCCGAAAGGACGTCAGGCCAAAGGTAAGGCTCGTCTGGCTCGCTTTGAAGAACTCAATAACGTTGAATACCAGAAACGTAACGAAACCAGTGAATTGTTCATTCCGCCTGGGCCACGGATGGGGGACAAGGTACTGGAAGTGAGTAACCTGACTAAATCTTATGGTGATCGAGTTCTGATTGATAACCTGAGTTTCTCTCTGCCAAAAGGGGCGATTGTTGGGATTATCGGTCCGAACGGTGCGGGTAAATCAACTCTGTTCCGTATGTTGTCTGGTCAGGAACAACCGGATTCCGGCTCAATCACTTTGGGTGAGACGGTGAAACTGGCTTCCGTTGATCAGTTCCGCGATAACATGGATGACAAGAAGACAGTATGGGAAGAAGTGTCCGGTGGGCAGGATATTATGCGCATCGGTAGCTTTGAGATCCCAAGCCGTGCTTATGTAGGCCGCTTTAACTTTAAAGGCGTGGATCAAGGCAAGCGCGTTGGTGAGTTGTCCGGTGGTGAGCGTGGTCGTCTGCATCTGGCGAAACTTCTGCAAGTAGGCGGTAATATGTTGTTGCTGGACGAACCAACCAATGATCTGGATATCGAAACTCTGCGCGCACTGGAAAATGCGCTGTTGGAATTCCCAGGTTGTGCAATGGTGATTTCCCATGACCGTTGGTTCCTTGACCGTATCGCAACACACATCATTGATTATCAAGATGAAGGTAAGGTGAGTTTCTTTGAAGGAAACTTCAGCGAATACGAAGATTACAAGAAGCGGACACTGGGTGCTGAAGCGCTGGAGCCTCATCGTATTAAGTATAAGAAAATCAGTAAATAAGATTTATACCCTATGGATTTCAAGGTGCAGCGCGATGGCAAGGGAGCGAAGCTAACAAAGCTACAACTTGAAAGACGACGGGTATATTCAGTTAAGATAAGAAACGGCCTGATATCAGGCCGTTTTTGCTCTTTTAAGGAAACATACAGTTATGACACCATAACTCTTTGCTCTTGAAAGGATTCATAAGTTTTAATGACTTTACCTCTTTCTAGAGTAATCATACTATCAGCGTATTGGATCAGGCGCTTATCTTGAGAAGCGATAACTACTGTGCCTTTCTGCTCATGTGCGATAAATTTAAAGATATCAACAAACATCTTTAATTCCTGATGGCTTAAGTGACGAGTCGGTTCATCTGCAAATAGATACTCAGGTCTTCTTATGAGTGCTTTTGCCATAGCCGCTCGTTGTCTTTCGTTTTCAGAAAGCTCTCCTGGATAGTAACCACTCTTGTCACTTAATTTCACAATATCTAACGATTTCTGAGCAATTCTTACTGCTTGTTCTTGAGAAAGAGATAACCCATAAGAGTTGGATAATAACAAGTTATCTAACAGTGTAAGCTCACTGGATAAATTAAAACCCTGAAAAATAAAACCACTATTTTCCGAATGAAACTGACCTAACTCGGAATCACTCATTAGTTTTAACTTGTTATTATTGATTAATACATCTCCTTGATCTGGTTGTAACATACCCGAAGCAATCGATAACAATATGCTGTTAGTTGATGTCTTCGGCCCTGTTATCAAAGTAATTTCACCTGGTATAATAGAAAATGTGATGTCTGAAATCATTTCATAATTAACTGTATTATCAGTTAGACCATATGAAATATTGATAACTTCAATCGATTTAAATTGATTTAAGTTCATATTCTCAACACAATTAGGTTAAAAAGTTAAAGCTTTTTCCTTAAATATGTTATCTAAATTTATTGGCGGCTTATTAATATCAATAAGACATTGTGAAAATTTAAATAGTTCACGCATGAAATATCTCGACAATACAAAACTTATGTCAATTGTTATTTACAATTATTATATAATAAATGAGATATTTCTTAGTCTTAGAGCCAACTGTTAATGATATCCGCTATTACTGAGAAGAAGATAACATAAATAAAAAGGTATAAATTATTCTGTTTTTATTCCAATTTTATAATAAGGAAAAAAGTCATTTTACTCATGTTAAAAGGCTAATATTTTTACATCACCTCCATCCTTAATAAAAATCACACGGAAATTATGTGGTTTTTGTTGATAATAAATGAATTTTATATAGATAAATCAATAGGTCCGTTAATTAAATGACTTATTTCTCGACAATTCAAGCCTAAACAGTAAAACCTAAGCATCAAAAAATATTATTATCACAATTTATTTTGTTACTGACGAAAAAATAACACAATGAAATATTTAATTATAGAGTGTTTTAGAATAAAGCATGAAATAATAAAAATTACTATAGAAAATAAATCATCTTAATTAATAATTATATGGTAACCGTTCAAGTTATTAGTATATATGTCCTAATTTTTCAAGTTGCCGCTTGGTTATCTGTGCTTATTTATCTGCTTTATCTGCCATTGCGGCTACTTGAAATCTATTGATATAAACATGAATTATATCATTAACATTTCCTGAACAAGTTCAACACAACGAAGAAAACGTTGGTCATAATCAGGTGAGTTAACACATACATAATCAATGTTATTTTTCTTCAACAAGCTCTTAAGCAATTGCTGAAACTCTTTACGCTCTTGTTCATTGCCCAGACTTCTCAGTCCATCTGCCACCCAGGGAGTGTTATTTTCTAAGAGAATGACCAGATCAAATCGATATTCATCAATCATTGCCTGAACAAAGGGATGTTCTTTCCCTTCGTAGCGTTTGCAAAATGCTTGTGTTGTTACAAAATCAGTATCTATAAAGGCAACTTTGTTGGCATATTTTACTGAAAAATCAATATATTGTGCGTGACCTAAAGCTATTTTATCGTAATCGGAGTATTGCAGAGCCATCTCATCTCCCCCTAAATGAGAAAATACATACTCACGCCCATACTCCCACGCACTCGTCGTGTTAAACATATTCGCCAGTTTGTTTACCAACGTAGATTTCCCACTTGATTCACCACCAAGGATAGCGACAGTACGCACAAAAAACGGCTTCACTTCTGTCGGAATATATTCCCAATAATGAAAAGGAGCCTGTCGTATCTGACTTCCACTGATATTCATGAATGAGCGTTGTGGGTCAATAAGGATAGTTTCAATACCAAAATGCTCTTTATAGCAGGGGACATCTTGTGCTTCGCTGGAATAGATATAGTCGGGATTGATGCCTTTTGTGGCCATAAATCGTTTTGTACTTTGGCTCCAGGATCCCCAACCGTGTGGATAGGGCTCCATACCTTGTTCATCAAAAGCATGGATGTGGATATTTTTTTGATATTTAAACGTTTGTAACAGCCATCTCAGACGGTCACTGACCGTAGGCTGTTGAGACATTGAGCTATTGATAAACAACTCCCGATCCCGTAACTCGTCATAGCAGAGAATGACGTGCAATTCATCGACTTGGCTGGATGCTCGTTGGATCAAATAAATATGCCCGGTATGTAACGGGTAAAATTTACCAAACACGACACCGATAGTTTTCTTTTCCATAGGGTACGCCAATCCTAAATATTGATGAAGAGATGCTAATTTCTGTGCGCTCGGACTTTTTATCTTGCCGTTAATAAGTTGGCTTAAGTAGCCTTTTGTCATACCACATGCATCAGCGATTTGCTGTAGTGTGTGATTCGCCTCTTTGATCACCTCTTTTAAATAGTCAAACTGTCCCATATACCCTCCTTGTTTAGTATACTAAACAACATAGCATGCTTACTGTGAAAGGTAAAAATAAAATTAGTAATAATTAAATTTCTAGCTTACTCCCGGAATGAGGCAAATAGACGATGATTAAATAAAAAATTATATCGTCTGTTTCCTCATATATTCATGGTTAGTCATCCAGTTCATCAAGAACAGATAAAGCATCTGTCAGTTTTTTGACTCCAAAGACTTTCATTCCCGGTAATGCTTTTTTCGGCATATTAGCATAAGGCACAATTGCCCGTTTAAAACCGTGTTTGGCCGCTTCTGAAATACGCTCCTGACCACTGGGAACAGGGCGAATTTCCCCGGCCAGCCCAACCTCACCGAATACCACTAAATCACGGGATAAAGGGCGATCACGAAAGCTGGAAACCAAAGAGAGCAGTAATGCAAGGTCAGCGCTGGTTTCAGTGACTTTTACCCCACCGACCACATTAACGAAGACATCTTGATCTGCCATTTGCAAACCACCATGCTTGTGCAATATCGCTAATAGAATTGCCAGGCGGTTTTGCTCAAGCCCTACGGCTACCCGACGAGGATTAGACATCATAGAGTGATCAACCAAAGCCTGAATTTCCACCAGTAAAGGACGAGTGCCTTCCCAGACAATCATAACGGAGCTGCCTGAGGTGATCTCATCACCACGACTCAAGAAAATGGCGGAGGGATTATTCACTTCCCGTAATCCCTGTTCGGTCATAGCGAATACCCCTAATTCATTGACTGCACCGAAACGGTTTTTATGACTACGGAGAGTACGGAAACGAGAATCGGCTTCACCATCCAGCATCACCGAACAGTCTATACAGTGCTCCAATACCTTTGGACCAGCCAGAGAACCGTCTTTTGTCACATGGCCAACCATGATGATCGCAACACCGCGAGTTTTAGCAAATCGGGTCAGATAAGCCGCTGTTTCTCTGACTTGTGCCACACTGCCAGGTGAAGATTGGATATCAGCCATGTGCATAACCTGAATGGAGTCAATAACCATCAGCTTAGGTTGCTCCTGTTCGGCAATCAGACAAATCTGCTCAATGCTTGTTTCCGACAACATGTTCAGTTTATCCGTCGGCAAGCCTAGCCGATGTGCTCTCATTGCCACTTGCTGCAACGATTCTTCACCCGTTACATATAAGGTTTTCATCTGCTCAGATAGTTGACACATGGTTTGCAGTAACAGGGTACTTTTGCCTGCACCTGGGTTACCACCTATCAAAATGGCACTACCGGGTACGACTCCACCGCCCAGAACACGGTCAAACTCTTTAAACCCGGTGGAAAAACGAGGCAGCTCTTCCAAACTGATTTCGGAAAGTTTTTGTACTTTACTGACTCCGGTATCTCCTGCATAACCGTTGAAACGATCATTGCGGGAAGACGATGAAATTGCGGCCAAACGCACTTCTGTAATGGTATTCCATGCCTGACATGCAGTGCATTGCCCCTGCCAGCGAGGATAATCCGTCCCACATTCGTTACAGACAAACGCCCGTTTTGCTGCTTTTGCCACTGTAGACTCCCTGATATGACTGCTCTGGGCAGATAAAAAATGATTTTAACGCTCTTCGTGTTTTAAGCCGCCGCTTAAAATACACAAAACACCCATCAAATCCGCATGGCGAATACCCACTTTAGCGTGTGTATATACTTTCGGTTTTGCATGATAGGCAATACCCAATCCTGCCTTGCGGATCATTTTCAAATCGTTGGCACCATCCCCGATTGCCACAGTTTGGCTAAGTGGAATATCCAACTCTTTTGCCAGCCGTAGCAAGGTGGTGGCTTTATATTTTGCATCAACAATTGGCCCTTTGATTTTGCCTGTCAATTTGCCATTTTTTATTTCGAGCTGATTGGCAACTGCGGCAAAAAGGCGTAATTGCTGGCGAAGATTATCGGCAAAGAAGGTAAAACCCCCGGATGCAATGGCGACATGCCAGTCCAGAGATTGTAGTTTACGGACAAGGCTGGTCAAACCCGGCATAAGGGGGAGTGTATCCATAACTTGCTGTAATATAGTGGCATCAGCACCAGCCAGTTGGGCAACCCGCTGATGTAAGCTCTCTGAGAAATCTAATTCTCCCTGCATTGCCCGTTCTGTAATCTCAGCGACTTTGTCACCAACACCAGCCAGTCGTGCGATTTCATCAATACATTCAATCTGAATAGCGGTTGAATCCATATCCATGACTAATAACCCTGGCGAACGCAAGCGTGGGATTTGTCCCAATGGAACAACATCCAGATGACACTCATCTGCTAATCGTTTTATGCGTGGGGAAAGACTTCCTGCGATGCGAACAACTTGATAATCATCAATGCGCCATGAGGAGACGACAACGATGGCGGCTCCCAGACGATGCTGGAAATCACTGATGCGTTGTTTATCCAAGTTACGACCATATAGTAACCAGCCACTGTCTCCTGCTCGGTAATCCAGTGGCATAACTTCATCCCCACTGAGGGATAACGGTAATCCCGGCCATTTATGGATTTCATCGGGTAAATAACGATAGGCCAGATTGTTAGACATGAATATTGGCTCCTGTAATTCCATGTAATTTTGGCAGGTAAAAAATGCTTTTCAAACTATCCTATCACTACTACATCTGGCAACATTGGAATATTACGAGTTTGGGAGTGAGATAATTATGAGTAAAGCAAAACTGAAATTTCGGCTGCACAAGACGGCAATTATTTTAATATGTATAGCCCTGTTGGTATTGCTGATGCAGGGTGTTTCCTATTTTAGCCGTTCACAGCAACAAGCCCATATAGATCAGTTTGAAGATTTAGCGAATACGTTGGCAAAACAGGTTGCATTCAGTCTGTCTGATTATATGGATAACGGTAGCAAGGATCTTAATAATAAGAAAATTATGGATAATCTGAACTATTTGACTAACAAAAGCCGCATTCTGGATGCCAGTGTTTATCTGGAAAATGGAACACAGGTCGCACGAAGTGGTGAACTTGTCTCTGTTCGTGAGCGGTTATCTTTGGATGGTAAAAAAGCAGGCAGCTATTTTAACCAACAAATTGTTGTTCCCATACCGGGCAAAAATAAACCCAAAGGTTTTCTCCGTTTGACGTTGGATACCCACAGATTAGCAACAGAAGCCAAGCAAGTAGATAACACAACTAATTTGCTCAGGGTTATGCTGCTGTTAGCATTGGCGATTGGGATTATTCTTGCTCATAACTTACTACAACTTGCCCCCAGCCGTTGGCAGCAATCACCTTATTTGCTGACTGCTAATACCAAATCACCGGATGGAGAAGACAGAGTAGATAATTCCACCCGCTAGCCGGGTTGGATACCAAAACAGAAAACAATTCGGGGTGAAGGATAGGGTGTTGCCTGAGCGAAATGACTCAGGATGGCGCTGTTTTTAGTGATCATCGTAAAAATCCTTATCATCGTAATACAGCTTGAAGCAGATGGAATAGATCAGACAATGTAATAGTGCTGCTGCGATGGAGCCATAAAAAATGATGGCATGATGTGGAAGTGCCGAATGAACAAGAGGAGGATGCCCAAAACGGAAAACATACATATGAAAAGAGATAGCTAATATCGTTAGTATAATTCCGAAAACATTGTAATGGACATGGCTTGATAATAGGAACCGTTTTACTATAAAGAAAAAAGGAATCAACATTAATAGAGAAATTATTATGTAAGTCATTATCATTTACCCTGATACTATTTAAAAATTCTTTAAAAATTCACCATGGAAATATTTATGACGCTTATCACTATAAATAACGTTTTCACCGATCAGTTTATTTTTTCTGTTATTTAAAGTAATAAAGCAAGAGTAGCTCGTGGTTTGTATATAGATAGTAAACATAGTTATTATTTATATTTCTTATAAGTTTGATTGGTTTTTTAATTATTGATATAGCAGCGAATTATACAGGGGTATTTTATATTTAACTCTGTTTTGATAACTGGTAATTAAATTTTAATGGTAATGCAATACCAATCATAAAAAATAATAATATAACCAAAAAGGAATTGATTAATACAGAAAGTGGTCGTTTTGGTGGTGTTGAAGCAGGCGCTTCAAGGTCAGGTTTTTTTTCATCTAATAAATATTTGTTATCGTTAATCTTAGAAAGTATTTCTTCAGCGCGCTTACGGTCAGAACGATGTACCAGTAGCTTTACTCCGCCAAACGCATGGGAATACATATGGTTATTCCATACTAGGCCTTCATCGATTATTTTTGCGTGGATACCCTCAGATAACATCCTGCCAAGGATAATATTAGCCTCTATAGGTGACATAAAATTAGCTAAAAATTGCATATGTCCTCTTTGCGGAGATATGTTCCACATAAGCACCTCTCAATCATATTTTTATCAATTAGATACATTATCAATTAAATAACCAAATCTACTGAGTATTGTTAAAGTATAATTTCATATCGGATACAAACAATAAATTATACAAATACATTTCAAACCGTAGATTAATAAACGAAAACCTATCACAAAAAGTCATGAATAAAAAACTTTGTATTTAAACTGCCTGAACTCTGTAGGGAGCAGAATTCAGGCATGATTTTTTAGTTTATTGTTCTGGATTATCATTAAGATTTTATATGAGTTCTATCCTAAATTGAGCACAGTCAGATTATAAGTATCGGGATTGGGGCCGAGACGTTTACCTATATCTAACCTGGCGATGGTAGCCAGATCTTCTTTCTCTAATTTGAAATCAAAAACGGCAAAATTTTCTTTAATACGGTGAGGTGTTACTGATTTGGGAATAGCAATCATGCCAGAATCAAGATGCCAGCGAATAACAATTTGAGCTGGTGTTTTTTCATATTTAACAGCCAGGTTTTCAATTATGGGGTGATCAAAAACGCCTTTTCCACCGCGAGACAATGGGCTCCAGGATTCAGTTGTAATATGGTGGGTGGCATTCCATGAATGAAGTTGTCGCTGTTGCATCAGTGGGTGCAGTTCGATTTGATTGATGACAGGTGCGACGCCTGTTTCTGATATTAATTTCTGTAAATGTTCAATGTGAAAATTACATACACCAATACTGTGCACCAGCCCCGACTCTTTCAACTCAATGAATTGCTTCCAAGTTTCAACATACTTATCTTGCTGGGGCACGGGCCAGTGAATTAGGAAGAGATCGACGTAATCCAGTTTTAGCCGATCCAGACTTTCTTGTAATGCAACTTGTGCATCCTGATGGCGATCATTCCACAGTTTGGTTGTGATAAAAATCTCTTCGCGTGGAATATTGCTTTCTTGTAATGCTTTCCCTACGCCTTTTTCATTGTGATAAATTGCCGCAGTGTCAATAGAACGATAGCCTACTTCCAATGCGGTGTGGATAGCGTTAATAACCTGCTCATTACTCGCTTGCCAAACCCCAAGCCCTAATTGTGGCATAAGGTTTCCATCAACGAGTTTAATGATTGTCTGCTGACCCATTTTTACCTCCTTCAGATTTGGCATATCAGATGGACGCTTCGTAAGTTCGCTTACTGGCAGCAAGCGTAATATCCTGCTGTTCATCTAACACAATCAAACCTTGCTGTTTTAGTTTTCTGAGCATATTCGGTATTGGATTGGCATCAAGTTGAAATTCCGAATACGTTCAGCATATTGCAGGAGTTTTTCACGTTTAGCATCCCATTTTTCTTACAGAAGATGCGGTAAATTTTGTCAAAAATGACTTTGGCAGGAGGATGGAAAGTGAGATTTTGCATAATAACCGTCCTTACTGACTGAATAATGTAAGCTTTTGGCTATATCACTAACATGCTGTCGCTTGTCTATGTCGGTTTATTGCAGTAACAGAGTCCACTCTATTCAAGGTTACTTAATTTTTCTGTCAAAATTTGTTTAGAATTCAAATCATTGACAATCATGATACCTGTCGGAGCGGACTCTAATTGTTTTACTTTTAAGATTGATAAGTTAATAACCAGAGAAAACAAAGGGTTTTGAAATAGCGATGAATAACCAATATATTCATTTACGTTTTCTTGATGACGCTTTTTTGTGGCGCCAATACATCAATAGAGATGCGGTAAGACCGCTGATCAACAGAATGACAGGCAAGATCATCAAAATATTCATGACCAAATCCTGATGCGCTTTGACAAAAGGGATTTGATTCAAGATATAGCCAAAACTCACGATTATGATGACCCATAAAAAGCCACTTAACCAATTAAAAAATTGAAAGCGTTTATTATTCAGTCCAGAAATACCTGCAAAAGTTGGCAGGAGAGTACGGACAAAGGCGAGAAAACGCCCGATGAGCAACGCCGCCAGGCCATGTTTGGCAAATAAGATATTGGCACGTTGGCGGTACTGTAGAGGAAGCTGAGCCAACCAGTTCTTGACGATCCGGGTATGGCCTAACCAACGTCCCTGCAAATAACCTAACCAGCAGCCGAGACTTGCTGCAATAGTTAATAAAATGATGGTCGGAAAGAATCCCATAACACCTTTGGCTATTAACGCACCAGCAAGGACCAGAAGAGTATCGCCGGGCAAAAATGCGGCGGGTAACAAACCGTTTTCTAACACCAGTGTGACAAAGATAACACCATAAATAATCCAGATGACATCGGGATTGGTGAGTTGGGTAAAATCATGCTGCCAAAGTGCATACACGATCCCGCTTAACGTTTCCATTATTTATCCTGTAATTTCTGCACGATACCTTCACACAACCGTTTTTGAACAACAACAAAAAGTATCAAATAAACACATGTGTCCCAGTGTACCGCAAAATTGCTGTGTGGGAGTTGATTTGATCTAGCATGAAGAGAATCAATTGAAGATAAGGAAAGAAAACAGTGGCCATCTGTAGTCGGAAGATAGCCATTCAGGGGCACGATCATTATGTATTAAGTTATTTATTATGTTAACGCACAGCAATGCGGGTAAAAGCGGCATCCAAGTCAGCAATCAGATCTTGGGGATTTTCGAGCCCGATATGTACACGGATTAACGTTCTTTCTTTTTTGGGGAAATGATAATGTTTGGGAAAATGATAGTGGCGTAAACTCGCGAGTGATTCAGGTGATATACCCAAAATTAACGATTCAAATCCTCCCCAGGAAAACGCCATTTTAAAATGTTGTAAATTATCAAGATAATCAGAAAGTTGAGTGGGGTTCAGGTTAATATTCAGGCGGAAAGAGAACAACCCGCTGGAGCCAGTGAAGTCACGTTGAAAGTAGTGATGCCCGGGACAAGAAGGTAGAGCGGGGTGATAAACCTCAGCAACTTCAGGCCGTTGGGATAGCCACTTGGCAATTTCGAGGCTGTTTTCTTCATGTTGTTTTAAACGGAGAGCCAGCGTATGTAATCCACGGGTTGCGGAATAAACCGTATCGGGGTCGGCAATTTGTCCCATCAGATAAGAATTTTCCCGCAATTGATCCCAACAGCGTTTATTGGCGACAGCCGTGCCCAACATGCCATCCGAATGGCCGATGATATATTTTGTGGCGGATTGAATAGAAATATCGACGCCAAAATCCAATGCCTTGAAGAGAATACCGGCAGCCCATGTATTATCGATCATAATGACAATTTCAGGATTAACCTGCCGGGCAGCCTGCACGATAGCAGGGACATCCTGAACCTCCATCGTGAGGGAGCCGGGGGATTCCAGAAAGATAACCGTTGTATTTGGTTGAATGAGCGTGGCAATCTCTTTTCCGATCATTGGGTCAAAATAATCGGTGGCAATATTCAGCTTCTTGAGAATGTGATTGCAAAACTCTTGCGTCGGCTCATAGGCTGTCCCTGCTACTAAAATATGGTCGCCTGTTTCTACAAATGACAGAATGCTGTTGGTAATAGCGGCTGTACCGGATGGATACAGTGCACACCCCACGCCACCTTCCAGTTCTGCCATTGCTTCCTGAAAAGCAAAATGCGTCAATGTGCCACGACGTCCATAGAATAGTTCACCGTTAGCACGATGTTTTATGGCGTGTTTCAAATCTTCAACCGTTTTGAAAATGACGGATGAAGTTCGTTGGATAATGGGGTTGACAGCATTAAGCGTGAATTTATGCTTTCTTCCGATATCAACCAGTTTGGTCTCCAGTTTCTTTTCTTTTGCCATATGATTTCCCCCTCAATTAACGTTGATTACTCAAATAATCATTGCAAGTTAAAAGATTTGTCATGTTTTTTACAAAGAGATTCTTGCAACTTGACGAAAATTCAAGGTAATCGGTGATAGCGAAAAAGAGGGTTGTGGTGCAATCGCCCCTTTTCATTACCACTTTTTTATTAAATAGTAATGATAATTACTATCAAATCGCTCAATGTCTGATATCATTTGGAATGGACTTTTCCCTCACGTGATGAAAAGCATGAAATAGGGTTAAACGGAACCTTATCAGGTGGAAAAGCGAGCTATGGCTCAGGATATATTAGGATTAGCAAGATGAGTAAATGCGATTCATTGCTAAGTAACAGAATCTATAAAAAAGAGAGTAAGGCTAACTGATGCGTAATTTGACAGCTTCTATTCTATTGGCACTCGGGTTAACAGGTTCAGCGTGGGCTAATACCGCACCAGCTAATACCGTACCAGCTAATACCGTACCAACAACAGCGGCTGCTGCGCCAGAAAATCAGGCTGCCACTCAGGTAGCGGCCCCGGCAACACCAGTCTCTTCCACGGCTCCGCAAGCAGGGGAGACGAAAGCAGATCCACAGCAAGGCGAAGCTCAGAAAACGGATACGTCAGCGACGGCTGAACAGCAAACAGTCACTACCGAAGTGACTGAAATAACAGAAGCAGGCGCAGCGGAATCAATTGCTGTGGAAGGTTCTGAAAACTTGTCCAGCGGTTTTGCAACGGATCTTTCCGTTTGGGGGATGTATCAGAATGCGGATGTTGTAGTAAAAAGCGTCATGGTAGGTTTGGTGATTGCTTCTATTATCACATGGGCACTTTTCTTCTCCAAAGGAAGTGAGTTATTAATGGCTCGTCGCCGTTTACGCAGAGAGCAACTGGCATTGGCTGATGTTGCTAATCTGGATGCAGCCGTGAAAATTGCCGCTGATTTCGGTAAGAATAGTATCAGCCGTCTGTTATTGAACGAAGCACAGTCTGAACGCAATTTATCTGCTGAAAGTACTGACAAAGATGGCACCAAAGAGCGTACCTCATTCCGCATGGAGCGAGCTGTTGCGGCAATCAGCCGTCATCTGGGACGTGGAAACGGTTATCTGGCGACTATCGGCGCGATTTCACCGTTTGTCGGCCTGTTTGGTACAGTCTGGGGGATCATGAACAGCTTCATTGGTATCGCGCATTCACAAACGACTAACCTGGCGGTTGTTGCTCCGGGTATCGCAGAAGCACTCTTGGCGACAGCATTGGGTCTGGTCGCTGCAATTCCGGCGGTAGTTATCTATAACGTTTTTGCCCGCGTGATTTCATCATATCGTGGGCAAGTAGGTGATACGGCGGCACAGGCAATTCTGTTGCTTGGTCGTGATCTTGATTTGGCTGACAGAAAAACGGAACAAGCAGAAGCAAGGTAATCAATTATGGCAATACGTCTTAATGAAAATTTGGACGATAACGGTGAATTACACGAGATTAACGTCACGCCATTTATTGATGTGATGTTGGTGTTGTTGATCATCTTCATGGTGGCAGCACCACTGGCAACAGTTGATATCAAAGTCGATTTGCCTGCATCGTCAGCCAAACCACAACCGCGACCAGAGAAACCGGTCTTTCTGACAGTAAAAGCAGATCTTCAACTGTATGTTGGTGATCAGTTGGTTGAGCGTGATACGCTGTCTTCGGTACTGGATCAAACAACTCAATCCAATAAAGAAACCATAATTTTCTTCCAGGCGGATAAAACTGTGGATTATGAAACGCTAATGAGCGTGATGGATTCTCTGCGCAAGGCTGGTTATCTGAAAGTTGGTTTGGTCGGAATGGAAGCGGTAGAGGCTAAATAACATTATCAGTGGTTAACTTACCTGAATAATAGAAATTGCCCGAATGATTAAATCGGGCAGTTTTTCTATTAGGCCAGACATAAATAGGCCAGACACAAAATAATAATAAAATACCCTACGCGTTTTTCCAATCAAACGGCAGTAACTCGCCAAGCGATAAAACTAACTCTTGGTTTACTTTCACTTCGGCGTGGATATTTTTTCTATTGATCTGACTGATAAACTCCCGACAGCGACCACAAGGAGGAATAATATCCCCGCGTTGATTAACCGCGATAATTTTCACTATCCGGTTTTCTCCATGTTTTATCATATCTGCAATGGCACCATGTTCTGCACAAAATCCCATTGAACAGGCAGTATCAATATTCATACCGGTATAAATATGCCCGGATTCACATTGAATAACCGCAACTACATGACCATATTTAACATGTTTATTTAATTGTGTCGGGGAAATAAGTTGATGTGCGATATTTTCCATTTCATCAAAAGAGATCATAAGATATCTCCAATAGGCAACCGATAAGATGTAGAATTTATTCTTTAATATTACGAATAAGATCCACAACTGATTGTGCCATTTCCTCTTCATTTTCTCCTTCAACCCGAATAGTGACTTCCATGCCACTTTTAATTCCCATTGACATAATTTTGAACATGCTTTTTAAATTGGCACTCTTATCTCCCCTGATAATTTCTATCGTGCCATTGTAAGTTTTGGCTAAATTACAAAGTTGGGCAGAAGGCCGGGTATGCAGCCCCGAAGGGGCTGTGACTACGACGGAATATTCGATCATAAATTTACCTAAAGAAAATCAGGATTCAGTTAATGAACCGCCACGTGTCTGAATAACTTTCTGATACCAATAAAACGAATCTTTCTTATAACGGTTGAGGTCTTTTAGATCGTCATCAGTGCGATTAACATAAACAAAGCCATACCGTTTTTTGTAACCATTGCTGGTGGAAAGAAGGTCAATAAAACTCCACGGATTATAAGAGAGAACCACAACACCCGAATCCATCGCCCGTTTTATAGCCTGAAGATGTTTTTCCAGATAATCAATGCGGTAACTGTCATTAATGGTGCCATCAGATTCCAGTACGTCATCAGCACCGAAACCATTTTCCGTGATCATCAATGGCTTCTGATAACGGGTATATAAATCGCGTAACAGATATTCAAGCCCAAGTGGGTCAATCGCCCAATCCCAGTCTGTGGTATCAAGTTGTGGGTTTTTATGGATCTGATAGTAATCGGGTTGGATCTCATAGCCGTCAATTTGTCCTTTGATACCTGTTGGATTAAAACCATCCATTCGTCTCTGAGCATGTGCCGGCGCTGCGGCAGCGGTATGGCTGCAATAATAATTGAGTGCCAGAAAATCAGAATAGCCCTCTCTGATTAATTCCATATCGCCGTCTTCGATATTGGGAGCCAGTCCATGCTTTTTCAGGTAATTCAATGCGGATTGATGATATTGTCCTTTCAGATAGATATCGGTGAAATAGTAATTGCGTAGATCATTGGCGTTTTGGGCCGCCAAATTATCTTCCGGTTTGCTGGTCAGCGGATAAATAGCGGAATATCCTAATGCTGCGCCGACCTGACCGTCAGGCACCCATTGATGAACTAACTTACAGGCAATTGCATGAGCCAGATTCATATGGTGATTTATTTGATACTTAATCTGCTCATTGTGGAGATATTGCTCAGGGATAAAGCACTTTTTCGTCCAGAATTGTACGATAATACTTTGTTCATTGATGGTCAGCCAATATTTGACTTTCCTGCCATATTCTCTGATGACAAATTCAGCGTAATAGGCAAAATCATTTACACTTTGTCTATCGATCCAACCATGATATTTTTCCACCAATGCCATAGGCATATCATAATGGTAAAGTGTCGGGATTGGCGTAATACCGTTTTCCAATAGTTCATCGATAAGATTGTGGTAAAACTGCACGCCTTTATCATTAGGCTTACCGATCCCATCAGGGAAAATACGCGACCATGCGATGGAGAAACGATAGGCTTTCAAACCTAGCTCTTTCATTAATGCAACATCTTCTTTATAGCGATGATAATGGTCACTGGTAATATGAGTATCTGCTAATCCGGGGTTATTATTGAGAATATCTTGCTGTGATAATTTCTTGCCATATTCTTCTGCTGCTCCTTCAACCTGATAGGCACTGGTTGCAGCTCCCCAAAGAAAATTTTCAGGAAACAGAGTATTATTTTTCGACATGCTGTTTTTCCTCTTTATTATTGTTCGTAGTGTGAAGGTATTTATATAAGCTAATCATTTCTTCTCTCAGAATTAACTCACTGCGTATCGCCATCAATGTATCCTGAGCATGAATAAACAGTAGACTTAAATGAAAGTTATCTCCTTGAGTCTCTTTCTGAATAACTTCAGTCTGTGTCTGATGGGCAGATAACATCATTTTGCGTGCTTTTTCCATATATAAACGCGCATTGTCAAAATCACCATCACGGGCATATTTCATGGCTTTTTCACTTTTTTCTCTGGCATTACCTGCATCGAGAATTATTTCCATAGAAATAGGAATTAGAATATTTTCCTCACTGTTCATGGTTATTTTCCTTGTAATGGAGTTGGATATATAACTTATGCTGCATTGGTGCTCTCTTCCTCAATTCGTTTTTTCTCATACACCTTAAAGAAGGGATACCAGGTAATCAGGAATACAGCCATTAGTACGGCGTAACAGATGACAGCCCGCCAGTCTTCCGTAATCATGACACTGGAGAACGGGGCAGGTATTTGACCGACCTGAATCATTTTTGCGGGAATATTCAGCCAGTCTGAGCGCATGAATACCCAGACGATAATGGGGCTGGTGATTGCGTTAATCCACATGGGAAGCATTAACAGTGGGTTGAGGACAATCGGTGTACCAAACACCAGCGGTTCGTTGATATTGAAGAAAGAAGGCCCTATGCAGATATAGCCCGTGGCTTTAAGCTCTCTGGATTTAGAAAACAGCATTAAAAGATTTAATGCGAGAGTGGCACCGGTTCCTCCCATTGTAATCAAAGCCGCTGTATACATGGTTTCATAGGTCACAATATTGGTAGGGGACTGCCCTGCTGCCACCAGAGTAATATTGGCACTGATACCAAGCATAAAGATAGGCATTTGCAGGCCGGTAAATGTCCAGACTGAAATCCCCATCGACATTGCGATAGCAGGGATTAATGCCATGAGTATGAATCCCGGCAGTGTTTGCCCGAATACAGCAATGGGAGAAAAGAGAGAAAGTAGCCGGGAGAAGACATCAACTTCAAAGGTGAATACCAATAATGTTCCTGCGCCAATGGAAATCAGAATCGGGATAATGGCATGTATCCAGCCGACAACAAAATCAGGCAGGGAACTCTCTTTCAATAAACCCATTTTGGTATATAGATGAAACAGATAGGAAACAAACAAACCAGTGACAATACCCAATAAAATGCCTGCGGGGCCGAATCGTTCAAAACTGACAATCATGTTGCCATCAGAAAATTCCGGCTTGATGAACATCATATAGATGCAAATGGAAGTCAGACCGGCAATTAGGGTATAGCGAAAATGATGAAGTTTTTCCATCATCTGGTTAGCTACCATAAACGCGGTAATTAAACCGAGCATACCAAAAGAATATTCGGCAATCCGACCAAGATTGGGCAAAAAAGGAAGATAAGCACGAAATACATTATAAAAAAATATAAGTGATCCCGCTAAAATAAAAGGAATATTTTTCTGCATGGAGCCAGAAATAGCGGCTACCCACGGTCGCTTAGTAAAATTTTGCATCGCGGGTGCAAACGAGTCAGATAACCACGACATAAATGCTTTCATTTCGCATCTCTCTTTATTATTGTCTTTGTCTATTCTGAGTAAGTGAAATCCCTGGTGTTATAAAGAGTAAAACTAATGATTTAATGTGGTTATGGCTAATTCCAGTAATGCTTTTCCGTCTAATTTTCCATAAATATTTTGGGGTACGACAAGCACAGGAATATTGTAAATATCAGCATGTTTTTGGAACTCATCTTTTTGCGAAGCATAGTGAGGGCCAAGAAATAGGATATCGATAACTGAAAAGTATTCTGCTACCTCGCTTTCACTTCTGGCTTCGACGGTCACTGATACACCTTTTTGTCTGGCAGCATTTCTGGTTTTTGTTGCTAACATACCACTGGAAATACCTGCACCACAACACAACATAATAAAAATATTTTTCATATGAATTCCTTATTATTTTGCTGCTAATTGATTTTTGTTTTCTGACATATAAACTACTATCTTGAATTTTGACTTTATATTCAATTATGTGTTTTCACTTTAAGAGGGCAAAATTATATTTTTATAACTTAATTATCTAAGTACATTCAAGGTGTTATTTATTCATTTAACAGGGGGTTATAATGCTAAGACCTAAGCAGAAAGAATTATTGGACTATTTACTGAATAAAAATACCCCGACGTTGGCAATAAAGTTATCTCAGATCTTAAACGTCTCCATTAGAACGATAAAAAATTATGTAGCGGAAATTAATGAAGCCTATGGCGAGAAAATTATTCTTTCTGGTCGATCAGGATATTCTTTATCACTTGATAAAAATATCAAATTACACTACCAAACCAGTAATCAGCCGAAAACCTATCAGGAAAGGGCCTGTTTTTTGATTAAGACTATTCTGTTATTTAAGAAAAGTAATAATATTTATGATATCAGTGCTGATTTGTATATCAGTGACTCAACATTAAGATCATTGATATATAAAATGAATAGTTCATTTGAAAAATTTAATGTCAGGTTCTTATGCAGGAATAACCATATTGAAATTTTGGGGGCAGAACAAAAATTAAGAGAGTTAATTTATCATACTATTATCGAACAAACAGATTATCGTTTCAATGAATTAAAAACATTGGAAACCATATTTGGTATTCAACAGGTAGAAATGGTATCTAATCTTATTAAGGAGATATTTTATAAATGGGGATATTCTGTTTATGATCTCTCTTATACTAATCTTGTCTTACATTTTCTGATACTGATAAATCGGTTAAAGCATGATAAGTGTTTAGATACTCAGCTAACTTTTTTCGGGAATAATCAATTACATTCTATAACTGATGAGTTATGTGATAATCTGCAACATAAATTTAATGTTTCAATATCAGAGAATGAAAGGAGCGCCTGTTATACTTTGTTGAAAATCAACATCAGTTCTAATTATACTAAAAATAGTGAATCAATTGATTTAGTGGATGCTGACTTATACCGATTTACAAAAAAAGTTACTGAATCTGTACAGGAACACTATCTGATTGATTTTGGGACAGATGATTTTATCTCATTATTTTCTCTGCATATATCAGGGCTGAAAACCCGGCTGGAATATAATATTTATACTAAAAATCCTATGTTGGAGGTAATAAAAAAGGAGTGTCGCATAATTTTTGATATCGCTGTTTTTATCTCTTTACAATTAAATGAATTTTTCGGGAAGAAACTGAATGAAGATGAAATTTCTTTTATTGCCCTGCATGTTGGTGCTGAATTTGAACGGCAGAAAAGTCATGATAATAAAGTACGGGCAGTGCTTTTATGCCCCGGCTACCGGGGTATTGAGAATAAAATCTATCATCAGTTATTGTGTGATTTTGGTAATGAAATAAGTGTGATTAAGCGGATTTCCCAGCTTTCTGAATTGGAGACTCTGGAGTTCGAACTATTGATTACAACAATAAATATTCCTGCCAGCCATCATTATGAAATAGTATGTATTTCTCCTTTTCAGTTACGGAATAAGCGCGCGCAGTTGATTAGAAAAATTGATATTGCTAATGCAAACCGGAAGAAGAGGACGCTACAACGTAATTTTGATCTATTTTTTGAACAAGGTCTGTTTTGGTTTGAACCTGGCTTTCAGCACAGAGATGTACTTATTGATGATCTTTGTCAGACAATGTTTGCCAAAGGTTATGTTGAATCTGATTTTGTCAGATATGTTTATCAGCGTGAAAATGCTTCCTCAACGGCTTTTGGTATTCTGGCCTTACCTCATTCAGTAAAGATGGATGCGATAAAAACGGGTGTTGCTGTTGTTATTAGTCCGAAAGGGATACGTTGGGGGAAAGATGAACGTGTGCATGTTATTTTTTTAATAGCAATAAACAGGATAGACAAGGTATGTTTTGCAGAGTGTTATGATGCGTTATTAGATGTCTTTAGCCATGATAAGATTATTAATCAACTGCATAAAATAACTTGTTTTGAACGCTTTCGGCAAATGTTGATCGGAACGAACAAATATCAAGTTATAGATGATAATGTTTAAAATATGATTGTCTATTATAAATAGAAATAAGGCGATGAGTGATTATCATGAACTCAACGCCTTATTTATTGTTGTGAGAAAAAATTCTTATTTCTCAGGTAATCCAGACTTAAGTAAATTTATTATTGCTGTAATGCGGTAGGAAATATCAGTTTCTGGCAAAGGTGGCGTTTGCCCCAATGCCATTTGTCTGAGCGGCTCTGAAATCACCATAGAGATAGCCAACTCACTGAATATTTTATAATTAAATTCTTTTAATAATCCTTGTTTATATTGCTGTTCTAGCCAGTTTGCTAAAATAATTTTGTTTTTTTCAATACCGCCTTGTTGATATTTTTCTAAGAAGGTATCCCGATGAGGAAAATCAGACTGTAATAATTTAAATAATCCGACGGCATCTTTAGATAAGGATTTTTCAGCGATTCCCATTAAATAATTTCCCAATGAAATTATCATTTGTTGGTAATTATTGGCATTCTTAGTCAAAGGAAGGACTGTGTTATCTGTCCATTTTAATATAACTTGTTCAATCAAATCTTCTCTATTTTTAACGAAACGGTAGAGTGTCTTTTTGGCGATTTTTGCTTTTTGGGCAATAACATCCATGGTGGTTGTGCTATAGCCCTGATTTAACAGCAGAGAAAGAGTAATATCATGGATTTTCTCACGTATTTCTTGTTCGGGAATTGACGGGCGACCTCGTGGGCGTGGATGATTTTCTGCCATTTTAGCACCTTATAAGTTGTCGATATTTAATGTACCGCATTGGCTTTATTCCATTAATAAGGAAGAAATGTTTACTTGAAATAAATGGAAATTTATCAATTTCCACCAAATACAGAACTTACAGTCACTTGTCAATATTTAAAATAAATAATTGCCACATTATCTATGGTAATTAGCAGTAAAAAATGCTGCTCAGAACACTTCTTTTATTTTTCATCAACTCTATTATTATTTATAACTTACTGTTTTTAATAACTAATAATCATAATTGATGTTATTCAATTATTGAAAATATGCTTACTATGTGATCTGTCTCACAGGGTAGCACTTTTGGTTAAATTTTGTTAGCAAAACGTTAATTTGCATCTTAGTATCGCTATTGTTGATTACAAAATTAACTGTAAAGTAACAAGTATTGCTAAATGTTAATCCGCCTAACTATTTCTTCTTAGAAAATGTATTTCCTGTCGGTGGAAAAGGTAGGTGACAAAAGGTAATAACAACACTAGTGAGGACCATAATAATGATAAAACACAACGTAATAGCAATGGCGATTCCGGTTTTCCTTATCGCTGGGGCTGCAAATGCGGCCGAAGTTTATAATAAGGATGGTAATAAAATTGATTTATATGGAAAGGCTGAAGTTCAACACTACTTTGCTAAATCAAAAAGCAAAGAAGCAGGTGATAACTCCAGCGGCCGTATCGGTGTGAGAGGGACAACCCAACTTACAGACACCATTTCAGGATTTGGGCGTTGGGAATTCAATCTGGGTGCCAACAGCACCGAAGTTGAAAGCAGCAAATTTGCAAGAACACGTCTGGCTTTTGTCGGCCTTAAACTGGGTCATTATGGTACCCTGGATTATGGTCGTAATTTCGGCGTGGTATATGATGCCAACACGTTTACAGATATGCTTCCCGTTTTTGGTGGCGATAGCATGGCGGCAACTGATAATTTTATGATGGGGCGTTCGACAGGGTTATTAACTTATCGTAATACTGACTTTTTTGGCCTGGTGAACGGGTGGAATTTTGCCCTGCAATATCAGGCCAAAAATGATGGTGGCACTAAAAATGCCCGTGATGATGTTATGCGGCAGAATGGTGATGGTTTTGGCCTTTCCAGTTCTTACGATTTTGGCAATGGTGTGACTGTTGCAGCTTCTTATGGTAATTCTAGTCGTACTCAGGCACAAAAACAGGGCACGCCATCAGCTAAGGTACTGGCGAAAGGGAACAAAGCTGAAGCATGGTTGGTATCAGCTAAGTACGATAGAAATAATGTCTATCTGGCAGCGATGTATGGTCAGGCTCGTAATTTGACCCGATTCGGCAGCGCTGTAGATAATCATGTGATGTTTGCGAATAAAACGGAAAATATTGAGTTAACTGCGCAATATCTATTTGATTTTGGCTTGCGTCCGTCTATTGGTTATGTCTATTCCAGAGGCAAAGACTTAGGCAACGATTTGGGCGAGAACAATTTATTGAGAACCAAAGGATCTGAAGATCTGGTGAAGTATATCTCTATCGGAGCATCTTATAATTTCAACAAAAATATGGGTACTTATGCTGAATATAAGATCAACTTGCTGAAAAATAATGACTTTACTAAAACAGCTAAGATTAAAACAGATAATGTCATGGGTGTTGGCTTGATATACCGTTTCTAATTGTGTGAAATAACGATAGCCATAGTAACAGCCTCAATGGAAATACCATTGAGGCTGTATCCTTTTTATATCCTGTCTATATCAAGTTCTGTCTATATCAATAGCGTTGTTAGTTGCTTTTTGAAATCTATTGGGTAGATAAGACATTATCTTTCTGCCTCACCACCCAGCGCATCAATGGTATTTTTTATCAGCGCACTTAATTCACCCGTCATCAGCGTGAAATCAGCATCGAATCGTTGAGCAACATCTTCACGATCAATATCATCATTTTGTTCACGCAATGTTTCACTGAATTTAATACGTTTGTAAGAACCATCATCTGACAACATGAATTGGATACGCTCTTCCCAGTCCAGTGCCAGTTTGGTGACATATTTCCCGGACTCAATGTGTGCCGCGATTTCGTCAGATACTAACTCTTGTTTCTTGCAGCGAATAACCCCGCCGTCTTCCAGAATAGCTTTTAATTCAGCTTCATCCATCAGAGCATAACCGGCAGGTAAATTACCTGAACGAACCCATTCAGTTAATGTCAGCTCAATGGGATCTTTGAAAGTCAGGGGAACAACAGGCAATGAGCCAAGTGTTTTTCTTAATAAAGCCAGATTATCTTCGGCACGTTTAGCACTGGCTGAATCAACAATAATCAGATTGTTAACGGTATCTATCCAGATATAAGTCTGGCTAAAACGGCTAAATGCTCTTGGTAATAAAGTGTGGATCACTTCGTCTTTCAGTGAATCTTTCTCGGTTTTTTTCAGTTTCCGGTGCTGTTCTCCTTCCAGACGGGCAATTTTGGTTTGCAGTTCCTGTTTAATGACCGGAGAAGGCAGCATTTTTTCTTCCTTGCGTGCACAAATCAAGATCTGATTACCGGCAGCATGAGTTAATGCTTCACCATGGGCGCCCATTGGTGGAACCCAACCCGTTTTCATCATGTCCTGACTGCCACATGGGGTGAATGCCAATGGGCTTAATTGTTTTTCCAGTTCATCCGTGGAAAGTGAAATTTCTCGGTTTAAACGGTAAATCATTAAATTTTTGAACCATAACATGCTGTTACCCCATATTTGTGCATTATGACAAATGTCATATGAAACGTTATTTGAAAAGCATAGCTGCGCATGATAACGAATCATGCGGCGAAGCCCTAGAACTTCATCTATTTCCTTTCTGGAATTTCATTCATTATCTAAAACGCCCATTTCCTAAAACAAAGTGACGTTATAGTTCTTGATTGTTAATGCTGCTCAGGCAATGATCTTACGACAACACGATTCAATAGCCTGAAAAAAATTCGGCTGACGGTAAACCACAGAGAAAAAGGTAAGCTATGCGTATAGGTATTGATCTTGGTGGAACCAAGATTGAAGTGATCGCATTGGGCGATCAGGGTGAAGAACTGTTTCGGAAACGGGTGGATACTCCCCGCAATGACTATCAGCAAACACTGGCCGCCATTGCGGGTTTGATAGCGGATGCGGAACAGGCAACCGGGCAGAAAGGCACAATAGGAATTGGCATTCCGGGAGCGATTTCACCTTTTACCGGAAAAGTGAAAAATGCTAATTCGGTCTGGTTGAACGGTCAGGTTTTGGACAAAGATATTTCCGCTTTTCTGGGGCGTGAAGTACGGGTTGCCAATGACGCAAACTGTCTGGCTGTTTCGGAAGCGACTGATGGTGCAGCAGCAGGTATGCCAATGGTGTTTGCCGTTATTATCGGGACTGGCTGTGGTTCAGGTCTGGCATTTGATGGCAAGGTACATGCAGGTGGTAATGGTCTGGCTGGAGAATGGGGGCATAACCCATTACCGTGGATGGATGACGAAGATCGGGCATATCAGGAAGAGGTTCGTTGTTTCTGCGGTAAACCAGGCTGTACCGAAATGTTTGTATCGGGAACCGGTTTTATGAAGGATTATTTCCGCTTGAGTGGCGTGCACAAAAAAGGCCATGAAATTATGGAGGCTGTAGCTCAGGGAGATAAAATTGCCGAACTAGCCATCCAGCGTTATGAAAGGCGTCTGGCACGGGCATTAGCACAGGTTGTTAACTTACTTGATCCTGATGTCATTGTGCTAGGTGGCGGTATGAGTAATGTTGATCGCCTTTATCAGACCTTGCCGGGTTTAGTGAGTGAGTGGGTTTTTGGTGGCGAGTGTGCAACACCGATTAGAAAAGCACTGCATGGTGATTCCAGCGGAGTGCGTGGTGCGGCGTGGCTGTGGCCTAATAAATAACTATACCCTCTATTTTTGCCCTTCATTTTTATTCGAAAAATGAAGGGCATATCTATCTGTAACCTGATTTAAGTTAATTTTCTGATTTTGTGAGCGAATTCCGTTTCTATGTTACGAGTAATATCAGACATAAATGAACAATCAGTACAATAGTATACGTCTGTTTGTTGAAGCGGCATATGATGATGCCCGCAGTGACAATCCGGTTCACAGAGATAAGAAACAAACCATTCTGGAAACTCTATCTATAGAAGGGGGATAACATGTTGAAGTATGGCTTGAGAATTTCAACGTTGGCGATGTTGGTGGCATTTAATGTCAATGCGGCAACCGTTGATTTACGGGTTATGGAAACATCGGATATTCACAGCAACCTGATTGATTTCGATTACTTTAAGGATAAACCGACTGAGCAGTTTGGTCTGGTCCGTACTGCGGGTTTAATTAAAGCCGCTAAATCTAAAGCTACTAACGTAATTCTGGTTGATAATGGTGACCTGATCCAGGGAAACCCGATGGCAGATTACATCGTGGCAAAAGGACTCAAACAGAATGAAGTCCATCCGGTTCACCAACTGATGAACACAATGGATTATACCGTGGGTAACTTCGGTAACCATGAATTTAATTTTGGTCTGGATTATCTGAAACAGGTGATAGCAGGGGCTAAATTCCCTTACATTAACGCCAATATTATGGATGCCAAGACTGGCAAAAACTACTTCACACCTTATATTATCGTTGATACCCCGGTTAAAGATCGTGAAGACAGAGAACACATAATTAAGATCGGTTATATCGGTTTTGTTCCACCGCAGATCAGTATTTGGGATAAGGCCAATATGGATGGCAAAGTCGTTGTCAACGATATCACTGAGACGGCAAAAAAATTCGTACCTGAAATGAAGAAAGCGGGTGCTGATCTGATTATTGCTATTCCGCATTCCGGCTTCTCTCAAGAGCCTTATAAAGCAATGGCAGAAAACTCTGTTTATTATTTGAGTGAAGTTCCCGGTATTAATGCCATCATGTTCGGCCATTCGCACGGGGTTTTCCCAAGCGAGGAGTATAAAGGTATTAAAGGTGTTGATGTTGCTAATGGTACAGTCAATGGCATTCCTGCCGTAATGCCGGGCCAGTGGGGAGACCATTTGGGGGTTGTTGATATGGTTATCAACAATAGCAGCGGTGAATGGAAAGTAGAATCGACTAAAGCTGAGGCGCGTCCTATCTATGATAAAACGCATAAGAAAGCACTGGTTGAAAGTGATAACAAACTGGCAGCGATTATTGAAGAAGCCAATCAGGGAACCCGTGATTTCGTCGGCAAGTTCATCGGTAAAGCCTCTGCCAATATGTACAGTTATCTTGCGCTGATCCAAAGTGATCCAACGGTTCAAATCGTTAACGATGCTCAGGTTGATTACACTAGGCGTTTTATTCAGGGTGATCCTGATCTGGCAGATCTGCCCGTTCTGGGAGCTGCTGCACCATTTAAGGCGGGTGGACGTAAAAATGCACCGGCTGAGTTTGTGGAAGTAGAAAAAGGTGACCTGACATTCCGTCACGCGGCTGATTTGTATCTCTACCCGAACACGTTGGTTGTGGTGAAAGCGAGTGGGGCTGATGTTGTGGAGTGGCTGGAATGTTCAGCCGGCATGTATAACCAGATAGATCCTAACTCCACCAAACCACAAGAGTTATTGAACTGGAAGGGTTTTCGAACTTATAACTTTGATACCATCAGTGGTATCAATTATAAGATGGATCTGACTCAGCCAGCGAAATACGACACAGATTGCCAATTGATCAACAAAGATGCGAACCGTATTAAGGACGTTACTTATCAGGGTAAGCCTATCGATCCAAAAGCGACATTCCTGATCGCCACCAATAACTACCGAGGTTACGGTGGTAAATTTGCAGGAACAGGTGAAGGCCATATTGCATTCGCTTCACCGGATGAAAACCGCTCTATTCTGGCTGCCTACATTTCCAGAATGACCAAAGAGAAAGGTGTGGTATCAACACAGGCGGAAAATAACTGGTCATTCCTGCCAATCAAAACAGACAAGAAACTGGATATTCGCTTTGAAACTTCTTCATCAGAAAAGGCCGCAAAGTTTATCAAAGAACAGGCTCAATATCCGGTGAAATACCTGAAAAATGATGATATTGGGTTTGCAATTTATCAAATTGATCTAACTGATAAAAAATAAACCTTAACTGTATTGATGCCTGTTCGACGGAGCAGGCAACATCATTGACTGCTGATACCTTGATTTGTGATTTAAAGAGATAATGTGATGATGATTATAGATACGAGATATTACTGTAGATAAAACTGTCATCGAAACAGTATGGTAGATTTCTTATTGTTTTAAGTAGTAAGTGCAATCCTAATCATTATGCGTTGCACTTATATCTTTAATCTACTCAAATTACGTAAGAATATTACAAGTAAGAGTAATGTTTTTAAATGGTTAATAATAAAAATAGTAATTATAAATATGACAGTAATTCAATAATAAAAAACAGTTATGGAGAGCACTAATATGCAAAAAATGTTGGTAAAGCTAATAAAAAATAAAATATCTAAGGTATTAACTTGCCCGATAGGAATTATACTGGGCAGTATCAGTTTGGCTCAGGCTGCCGTTATCCCTCCCGGTACAGAGTTAGCAGAGAAACAGGAAATTGTGCGCAATAACGGCTCATTTCCTGCTTCTCTGGATGTGCATAAAGTAGAAAGTAATACTGAGTTAGATATTATCCATGATTTTTTTGATGGCTTGGTTTACACCGATAGAAAGGGAAATATCGAACCGAGATTAGCAGAGCGTTGGGAAACGGCTGATAACCAGACATGGATTTTCCATTTAAGAAAAGGCATTAAGTGGTCTGATGGTACGTCGATTACTGCCCATGACGTGGTATTCAGTTGGCGGCGACTACTTGATCCAACTATGGGGTCCCCTTATAGCAGCTATCTTGCAACTGCTCATGTGATAAATGCAAATGATGTATTACTTGGCAAGAAAAAAGTAGAAGAGCTTGGTGTAAAAGCGCTGGATGATTTTACACTGGAAGTGAAATTGGATAAGCCTGTTGCTTATTTATTACAGATGCTAACCCATCCGATTCTGGTTCCCATCAGCGAAAAAGTGGTGAAGAAATATGGTGATAAATGGACACAACCAGAGACTTTTGTTGGTAGTGGGGCTTTTAAACTTTCAGAGTGGCGGGTAAATGAAAAAGTCGTTGGTGTCAGAAATCCTCAATATTGGGATGATAAAAATACAGTCATTAATAAAGTTACTTATCTTGCAATCGTATCAGAAAAAGCAGATCTGAACCGTTATCTGGCAGGGGAAGTCGATATAACTAAAACGATTGAATTAGACTCTTTTACATCATTAAAAAAAGAGTTTAGTGATCAAATGCATATTATTCCCATGCTATCTACTTATTATTATGTTTTTAATACTAAGAAACCACCATTTAATGATATCAGAGTCAGGCAGGCTTTAAGTTTAGCTATTGATAGAGATATTATTGCGGATAAGGTTTTAGGGCAGGGGCAATTGCCTGCGTATGATATTATTCCGCCTAATATTGGCGGATTAAGTTTAACACTACCTGAATATGCTTCCTGGACACAAGAACAACGGATTAAAAAAGCCAGGGAGTTATTAAATGAGGCTGGTTTTAATAAAGATAATCCACTGAAATTTAATCTGCTTTATAATACAAGAGAAACCCACAAAAAAATAGCTATTGCAGTGACTTCAATGTGGAAGAAAAATCTTGGTGTTCAAGCCGCTTTGCAAAATCAAGAATGGAAAGTCATGCTGGACAATATGCATCAAAATAAATTTGATGTAGTCAGATATGCATGGACAGCAGATTATAATAGTCCGATGTCATTTTTGGATACGTTCCTGACAGGAAATAGTCAAAATATTCCTCTCTATGAAAATAGTGATTTCGATCAGATGGTAATTAAAGCTGGTGAAACTAATGATGTTATGTATTATCAAAAGGCGATAGATATTTTAACCAATGATACTCCTGCTATTCCTGTCTACTATTATGTCAGTAATAAGTTGGTAAAACCCTATGTCGGTGGATTTTATGTTACCCTAATGGATTATATTTCGACGAAAGATCTTTATATAATAAAACATTAGGAAAAATTCAGAGCCTGTGCAAACAGGCTCTGATTATATGAATGGTCGGTCACGTATTCAACCTGTTGATGATTGTGTATAATCGCCATTTTTTCGGAGAAATCACATGGCGACTGTTGAAGTAAAATGTCGGTTTTGTCAGCAAACTGAATACGTCAAAAAGCACGGCAAAGGTGAGGCCGGACATCAACGCTATCGTTGTTTCTCCTGCAAACGAACCTTCCAACTGGATTACGCCTATCGCGCCTGCCAAGCGGGTATAAAAGAACACGTTGTTGATCTTGCCATGAATAATGCGGGTATCCGTGATACAGCCCGTGCATTACATATCAGTATCAATGCGGTTGTCCGTGTTTTAAAAAACTTAAACCACGATGCGTAACGACACTCCCACTGGATAATGTCAACGTTCAACTCATTTGTGAAGTTGATGAAGTGTGGTCATTTGTCGGGAATAAAAAATGCCAACGTTGGTTATGGTATGCTTGGGAGCCTCGTTTAAAACGCATCATCGCTCATACGTTTGGAGCGAGAAGCAAAAAAAAACCTCAAGAAACTCCTCAAAAAACTGGCTTCGTTCAATGTTGTTTTCTGGTGTACAGATAATTTCAAGGCTTACAATCTATTACCTAAAAGCCAGCATCTTGTCGGAAAAACCTTCACTCAACGTATTGAGCGGGAGAATTTGACATTGCGCAACCGACTTAAACGACTCAATCGTAAGACGTTGGGTTATTCGAAGTCACCGGAAATGCATGATAAAGTCATCGGGACTTTCATTGAACGTGAATACTATGTTTAACACAAATCAACGGATTGAATACGTGACCATGATTTCCTCAGCGTATCATAGTCACAGTTAATTAAAGGAATTACATCAGAAAAATAAAGAGGAAGAGTTTATTATGCAGCAAGTCACAATTATTACAGGCGGTTCCCGTGGTATTGGTAAAGCGACAGCTTTGTGTCTGGCAAAGAGAGGGCACCATATTGGTATTGGTTATCGTACTCGTGAAAACAGTGCTCATGAAGTTGTGGATATGATCCGAAATCTGGGGCAGTCGGCAATTTCTGTTCAAGTGGATGTAACAGATGAAAAACAGATCGTGGCCTTGTTCCAAAAGGTAGAAGGGGAACTGGGTTATATATCCGGGCTGGTGAATAATGCCGGTATCTTAAAGCCTCAGGCTACCATTGAGCAGTTAACAGCGGAACGGTTGAATGACATATTTGCCACCAATGTGACAGGGTATTTTCTTTGTGCCCGCGAAGCTGTCAAAAGAATGGCCTTTCGTCATGGAGGTAAAGGAGGTGCGATTGTTAACGTTTCATCGGCGGCTGCAAGGTTGGGTTCCCCTTATGAATATATTGATTATGCTGCATCAAAAGGTGCTGTTGATACATTGACTATCGGATTATCTCAAGAAGTTGCAGCACAAGGGATTAGGGTGAATACGGTTCGGCCCGGCTTTATTTATACAGAAATGCATACAGATGGAGGTGAGCCGGATAGGATCGAGCGTATTAAAAATTCCCTACCAATGAAAAGAGGGGGGCAGCCAGAAGAAATTGCAGAAGCCATTGCGTGGTTATTGTCTGATGAAGCATCGTATGTAACCGGTAATTTCATGGATCTGGCGGGAGGAAAGTAGGTTTTTTCGGCTGTTTAAGATTAAACAGTCAACCGGAAAAGAATGGATAATCTTTCCGGTTGATATCTCCAAGAGATTTTTGACAAAAGACGGCGAGCTGTTGCTCAGGCTAACAGTTCTGCTAATTTGGGCTTAAGAATAATTTTTCCAGATGTTATTTCAATATTAATTGGCTGTTCTATCAATTGACTGTCAGTTAGCCAATCACCTGCAATATAGAGTTCACCGTTTTCTCGAATATTGTCTATTCCTTGCTCTGGTTTGTTTTCAATTTCATTGATCAGGCTGGCAAGATCAGTCTGAGGAGTAAGTAGAGAGATGATTATCCCATCTGAATATTGATAGATATGGAATAATGAATCAGCAATAAATCCAGCCTCGTTGAGAGCGCTACCATGCAGAATTAATTCAGGGATATCATTATCATGGCGAAATAAAACATGAAGACTCATTTGACGTTCCTTGTGTTATTTGGATATGTGGAGATACTTTAGCAGTACTTTATGTTCTGAGAAAATCATGTTGTGAGAAAACGTTAACCCCGTTTGATAAGTTAAAACCCTGCCAATATTATCAGACAGGGTTTTTAAGTACGGTGTGATTTAATCACGATATGGTAATTAATTCACGATATTAATGGCTTTATATTGAAGCTCGTTACCTGAAAGTCCTTAGATTGAGATCGGCTAGGATCAGGCTGCGTTAATGCCATACTGAGCGCAAACAGAAGCCAAACCGCCAGCATAACCCTGACCAACTGCACGGAATTTCCATTCGCCATTGTGGCGATACAGTTCACCGAACAGCATAGCCGTTTCAGTAGAAGCATCTTCTGTCAGATCATAGCGAGCAACTTCAACTTGCGTATCATCATTAGCCAGACGAATGAAAGCCCCTGAAACTTGACCGAAGCTCTGACGGCGTGTTTGCGCATCATGGATAGTGACAACAAAGACGATCTTGTCTACGTCAGCAGGGATCTGGTCCAGTTTGATTTTCAGTGTTTCATCATCACCATCCCCTTCACCAGTACGGTTGTCGCCAGTGTGCATAATAGAGCCATCAGCAGATTTCAGGTTGTTGTAGAAAATGAAATCGGAATCACTGCGTACTTTGCCGTTTGCTGCCAGCAAGAATGCGGAAGCATCAAGGTCAAAATCTTGTCCGTCAGTCGCGCGGGCATCCCAGCCGAGACCGATCAGAACATTTTTCATAGTTGGAGCTTCTTTGCTCAGAGAAACGTTACCACCTTTAGAAAGAGATACACCCATTATTATTTCCTCACTGATTAAATAGTTATTTATTCCCGTCGTCTTTCAAGTTGCAGCTTTGTTGGCTGTAGCTTGGAATCCATAGGGTATACAGGATTCAGCTTGCTTTTTCTTTCTGGGGAAACAGAAGGCTGGCTATAATACCAGCAGCCAGAACCCCAAGCACCACAAACAGGCTGGTTGTTGCCGAAATGGAATAACCGTGGTGGAACATATGTTCAGATGCGTTAAGCCCTAATTTAATAGCAATAAAGAACAGCAACACAATCACGGCTTTTTCCAAGTGCACCAGATACTTTTTCAATGCTTCCAGTACAAAGTAGAGTGTACGCAGGCCTAAGATAGCAAACATCATGGCACTGTAAACGATTAAAGGCTCGCGGCTGACCGCGATAATCGCAGGTACAGAGTCAAAAGCGAACATGACATCGGACAGTTCAACAACGGCCAGGCACAGCAGTAGTGGAGTGGCATAAAATGCTGCTTTGCCAGCACGACCTGTTTTTTCTCGATCCGTTTTTTCTTGATCAATAGCTACATCTGCGTTTTCCGGTTTGGCCAGTTCCGTATTGACTTCTTTATGGCTGAGTATGAAGGCATGACCACGCAATTTCGGCCAGATTGGGAAGAAGCGCTTCACCAAACGGTAGGCAAGATGCTGTGAGTAGTCTTCAATTTCATCATCATTGTCACCACTTTTCAGCATCATCACTGCCGTCCAACCGACCACAACAGCAAAGACCATTTCAACCCAGGGCCCTAGCATCAGCAGGCTTGTCCCGATAGCTACAAAAATACCACGGAAGATAATGGCCCCGATAATGCCCCAGTAAAGAACACGGTGGCGATAACGATCCGGGATCGCAAACCAAGAGAAAATTGCCATGATGACAAATAGGTTATCGACAGAAAGTACTTTTTCCAGCGCATAGCCGGTAATGAACAGACTTGCTACTTCAGCACCGTGATGGACAAATAAGAAGCCCGCGAAAACAAAAGCAATGGCGACCCAGAAAACAGACCAGAGTGCGGCACTGCGCAACGAAATTGGCTTGTCATGACGATGCATGAAGAGGTCGATAAAGAGCGCACCAACCGACAGAAGGATAAATACAGCAACGGTTTCCATCGGAAAACCAATGTGCGTGGATACCATGAAGTAAGCCTCTTAAATTAACTGCGATTACAGTTCAAAATCTGCTGGAGCAAAGCCTAAGGATGTGCATATTTCCCTGGCAGCATTTTTTTCATCGTTATCAAAGTCACCATCACTCTTGGCAACGGCAATACCGACGCGTAAAGCAAGTTGTGCCGCCTCCGGCTGCTGTTTCAACGCCATAATGTATTTCATGGCTTCACCTTTGCCGATATCAGCATCAAATTCATAGCTACTGACCAGCTTATTGAAGAATTCGATAATTTCAGTGGTATCGAACACTTTTAGTTCGGGGGAGTTTTTGATAAATCCCACCATTTTTTGTTTCTCTTCAGAGCTGACACCATTGCTTGCCATCGCAACGTGTGCGCATACCGCTACAGTACCTTCCATGAATTTTCTGTTTTTGAAACGGCCAACTTGATTGGTTAATTCTTCGCGACCAGCATTGAAAGCTGACTTAATTTTATTTAAAAAGGACATAAATCCCTCCAATTATGTAATAACTGATTGATATAACAGCGCCTATATCACAGCATGAGTCTTATTTACTGCCTGATGTCCAGCGAAAACCCCATCCGAAGGCTCTGTCCATTTCTTTGTGCCCACTGAAGTATTGGTTGATGCGTTCTACTTTGATGGCACCATTTTCATTAACAAGACGGGCAACGGCACACATATTTTTGCGGTTGTGGCCTTCCGTCAGACGCGTTTCGATCGGAGGTTGCCCATTGACATAAATTGTGACAATACCGTCAGTGCTGTTCCAGTTAGGTACACCTTCGTAGATAAAGGCGTAGATCAGAACTTCACTGATGTTTTTCCATTCAAGGCCATTGATGTGGAGCCATTCACCGTCTTTGACATTACCCGTACGATCATCCCCTTGTAGCTGTACGTAGGGATCGTGATGGTAAGCGCCAAAGCTCTCTCCTAATGCTTGTATAACTTCACGTGTACCATTACGGAGCCGGACGAATGCACCGAGATCCAGATCCACGCCTTTGTTGGTGTTAAAGATGTTCTGGAACATTCCCCGATTAGCAGGAGCAGCGCTCTGATTCCAGTTCAGATTGATGCGTATCTCTCCGTAGTTATCACGTTTATTCAGGCTGATAGCTGGTTTTTCTTTGGTAAGAGAAACCTTACTCAGATTAACGCTGTTAGGAGCAGGCGTCGGTGTTGATGTTGGCGCCTCATCAATAATATCGACACCAAAATGCTCAGCTAAGGGCTTGAGACCGCCATTAAATCCTTGAGCAATAAAGCGGAATTTCCACTCGCTGTTGCGGCGATAAAGTTCCCCCAGAATCAAGGCGGCTTCTGAACGACCGTGAACTTCAACATGTCCTTGTAAGATCACGCTTCCGTTCAGTTCTACCTGAATAGCGAGATTGTGCAGGTTGGAGATGGTCTGATTGTCGTCGCAAGTCGCAGTAAATGCCACTTTCTGAACCTCTTGCCGCAGAGCTGGCAGGTTAACAGAAAACGCAGTATCGGTATTACCGCCGGACAGACGAATGGTGTTATCGTCATTATTGGGCTGACCATAAAACACCATGTCCGGATCCCCCTGAACTTTCCCGTTAGCATAAAGACGGAAAGCGGAGACATCGACTGATGATCCGGAAAGTACCCTTATGGTCAGTGCCTGGTTGGAAACGGGGGCATTTCCTCCCGGAGTCAGGTTCATTAGCGCACCACCGTTGCAACGATTTGTGGAAACATATCTTCGATGGTACGCCCACGGCAAGCAACACCATGTGCGGTAAAATCCCACTGACCACTGTTACGGCACAGAGAAGAGATAATAATGCCAGTATGAGCGCCTTGTTCGTTTAACTGATAGCGCGCCAGCTCTTTACCGTTTTGATCAACAACGCGGCAGAAAGCGTTTTCAACATCATTAAAGGTTTGGCCTCGAAAGCTATTAACGGTAAAGGCAAGATATTCAACATCGGCAGGCAGCTTGATCAAATCGACGCTGATGACTTCATCATCTCCGTCACCTTCACCAGTCAGGTTATCGCCGCTGTGTTTGACAGAACCACATTCTGAATTCAGTTGACCAAACCAGACAACATCAATGGTATTACCGGATTTATCAAGCAGGATACAGCTTGCATCCAGATCGATTTCATTATTGTCTCCGCTGAATAAGCGTGACAAGAAACCTTTTTTGGGAGCTATAGGATCCCATCCCAGACCAAAGTCAATTTTATCCAGTGAAGTGCTCTGTTTGCTGAGAGAGACTGACTGATTTTTACTTAATGAAACCATTAATAACACCTCTTATTTATCGGTGAATTGCTTTTATCGGTGAATTGTTTTTATCGTAAATCATTATCAATGAATTGCGATAATTTCACTTATGGAAAAAATCATAATATGACCAGATATATGGTTAAAATCTTGTCATATTATGATCCCCACAAATTGCATACTTCCATTAAATGCATGATAGAGAACAACCTGGTTTCGCTTTTTATGATTTCTTGTCCGTGATAAAAAGTCAAACAAAATTTGATCATAAAAAATCATATTATGATTGACATAAACAGAATCTCGGTTCTAGACTGCGATGCATATTTCGCCGAATTTAGACCGGAAAACGAATGTATCCATTGTGACTAACGGCAATTTAGCAATAGGCATTTTTTGAGTAACAAGATTGAGTTTATGAAAGGGAAATTTGTTTTATGAAAGCATCGCAACTGTTACCGCACCATTTCTTGAAATGGCTGAAATTTTTTTAAAAGGCTTCTCTGTATGACAGCATGTAATCATCTTCAGTGTTACCCATCTCAGGTTGATAACAGCCAGTTCTATAAGAAACAGTTAAATAGTGGAACTTTGACTGTCATGGCTGAACGTGGGGTAACGTCTTTGGAAACATTGTTTGATATTGCTGAACGCCGTAATCCTAAAAGAGCATTCTTATTTGTCAGCAAAGTATTAGGCCGCCATATTCCCGTCAGCCCATCTATTATGCGGGCTGTTTATCGACAGTTGTCAGAACAGTTTCCGATTAATTTGCCTGGCCCTGTGCTCTATATCGGTATGGCAGAAACGGCGGTCGGATTGGCCGCCGGCGTTTTTCAGGAGACGCGGCAAAAAGTGGCTTCTCCGGTGTTTCTGACATCAACACGCCATCCGGTAGAAGGTGATTTGTTGTGTGAATTTAAAGAGGATCATAGCCATGCAACAGATCATCTGATTTACTGGCCGAAAGAAAATCATCTGCGTCAACGGGTAAGCAGTGCCCGTACCCTTGTTCTGATCGATGATGAAGCGACTACCGGTAATACCTTTCTTAATCTGTTCGAGGCTTTGTGTCATGCCGGGCTGGATCAAATAGAACATATCATCACAGTGACACTGACGGACTGGAGTGGTCAAAGCATCATAAGACGCTGTCCGCTTCCTGTCTCTACTGTTTCTTTGATTGAGGGAAATTGGCAGTGGGAGGCAGATAGTTCTGCCCCTGTTCCTGTCATGCCTCAAGTCAATATCACAGCACGGGGAAAGGTCGATATTATTGGTATTCAAAACTGGGGACGTCTGGGATTGGATAATATTCAGTATGATCTTGGTACTGACATTCAGGCCAAAGCTGGTGAGAAGGTGCTGGTACTTGGTTCCAGCGAGTTTGTCTGGCAACCATTTTTGCTGGCGGAACGGCTTGAACAGGCAGGTGCATCTGTGAAGTTTGGCTCGACAACCCGTTCTCCTATCTCCTGCGGGCATGCAATTCAGTCTGTTATGGCATTTACAGATAATTACGGATTAGGGATACCAAATTTCCTCTATAACGTTGCACACCAACAGTTCGATCGTATACTGCTTTGCCTTGAAACACCGAAAACCTCGGTTGATCCAATGTTAATCGCGCAATTATCTCTTGTCGCTCCTTCTGTAGAAATTGTAACTTATGATTAAACCAGTTTTTAATACAACGACCGGAACTAAAAATAAATGAATGGCTTTGCTCCTTTTTCTGGGTCATATGCTGCCAATGATATTCAATTTTTGCTAGAACCTGTTCAGATTGAAATGACCCTGGTTGAGGTTAAAGAGCAGTTAATTCAATCTGGTGCTCGTCATTATTCCGATATGTTGAGTCAGGAACCAGAGCCAACCTCTTATCATTTGGATTTGTTCGATAAAGCGTTGCAACTGGGAGCCGCCAGACTGGCGACGGAAGTTGTAATGCTTGCCAAGTCTCTGATATTACGTTTTGGTGATACACCGATTGTGCTGGCGAGTTTGGTCAGGGCGGGAGTGCCTTTAGGCGTCATGCTGCATCAGGCTTTGCGGAAGATGGGAAAACGCTCTTACCACTATGGGATCAGTATCATACGGGATCGTGGTATTGACAATGTAGCACTGTCATTTATAGAACAGCAGCATGGCACGGAAGGGTTGGTGTTTGTAGATGGCTGGACAGGCAAGGGCGCAATCATGGCAGAATTATCCCGCTCGCTGGTGGGACGAGCTGGCTATTCGGCGATTCCCCGTTTGGTGGTGCTGGCTGATCCTTGTGGATGTTCATGGCTGGCAGCTTGTGATGATGATTGGTTAATTCCTTTCGGCATCATGGGGGCCCCTGTATCTGGGCTGATATCGCGTTCAATTTGGCGTGAAGAAGGGTTGCACGGTTGTGTGAAATGTGGTCATCTGAGTGAGTTTGAATGCAGCAGGTTGTTAGTTGATACTGTCGCGGAATACCGTGATCGCTTAGATTTAGCGACCGTACCAGCAGCGGATTGGCAACCGCAGGAAAAAATGGCTTTGCTGCAATTGAGTAAGACCGTAATTTCAACTCTTGCTGACATCTATAAGATCGATAGTATTAACCGTATCAAACCCGGAATTGCAGAAGCAACCCGCGCGGTCTTGCGGCGTGTACCGGAACAGGTACTTGTCCGATCACTGCATGATCCTGATATCGCTTTGCTGGTTTATTTAGCGCAGCAGAAAAATGTTGCTATTACAGAAGTGGGCGATCTAATAGGCCAATATCGCGCGGTAACGATTATAAAAAAAGTAGCATGAAAAAGGTAGTCTGATGAAATCGATCCCTTCCGCAAATCAGCTTGGTGCAACGTTGTATATGCCAGCGACCCGCCAGAACATTACTGAAATTGTGCTGCACAATAAAGTTATAGGGCTGCGTTCTCTGGTGATCTGTCTGGAGGATTCAGTCACTGAACAGGATATCCCCCATGCTATCGAAAATCTCGTGTTTGTATTACAGGCACTGGCAGAGTCAAAGAACGCTGTTGCCGATATTAAACATCATCCTCTGATTTTTATCCGTCCACGCAATGAATCAATGGGACGATATTTGGTCGATACTGTTAATCTTAGCGCTGTCGCTGGCTTGGTTTTGCCTAAATTTACGCAGGTGTCATTATCTGAGTGGTGGGAGATTATCGCTGCAACCCATCTTGGGATCATGCCGACATTGGAAACTGAAGATGTTTTTGATGTGCAACAAATGAATCAGCTCGCCGATAAGCTTAAATCTCACCCTTGTTATGAGCGTATTATTGCTTTACGTATTGGTGGTAACGATCTGATGAACCTGATTTCTATGCGGCGCTCGCGTAACCTTACTTTATATGATGGCCCGATGGGGTATGTGATCAAAATGCTGGTCGCTGTTTTTGGCTCGCGGGGTTTTTATTTAACTGCACCAGTTTGTGAGCATATTGATAATCTGGAGTTGCTTGAGAAAGAGCTGGCACTGGACATAGCTCATGGCCTTGTTGGGAAAACGGCTATTCATCCGGGGCAAATAGAACATATTCATCGGGCCTTGATGGTAAATACTCGTGATTACGATGATGCTTTACAGATCCTCAATTCAAATCAGGCGGTATTCAAATTCCAGGGGGCAATGTGTGAACCTGCTACGCACTGGCGTTGGGCGGTGAATATTCTGGAAAGGGCGAAATATCACGGCCTCTGTTCGGGAGCTGGTGGAGAAAACTATGGAACTTTTAACCTGTTTTAATATTGATTTACCAAAACGAAAAGCTATGCTGGATGTTGTGTTTATAGTTGATATTAGGAATTAGTATTCCTGACCTGGTAATTGAAAACGATGTTACTTAGCCCCAAACAACTTAGAAATTTCAAATTAACTTTGCTGCTTTCGCATGAAAAGCCTGTCAGTAAGGTGAAGGTGATCGAGGCACTCAGTTGTTCTGAACCGACACTGACTCGCACCTTAAGAGAATTGAAGGATCACTATTGTGCTGACATCCGGTTTAGCAAAATGGGAAACACTTACCAATTAGTTGATAAGGGGATGTTAACCAGGAAAGAAGTTCGCAGAATTGAAGAACTGCTTGCTCAGCATAACAACTTTAAATCTAAGGAAGCGACCAGCCATGTATACCTTGATAAGGAGAAAAAAAGATCGATTTCTCTGTCGTTGAGGATGTCTGTTATCAGAAAAATAGATGGGCTGTCCAACAGGCTCGGTGCGACCAGAAGTGAAACGGTTGAAATGGTTGTGGACAGGTTTATTGAGGAGTTACAGAAAGAAACAGCCCGTAACCATTCATCACGAAAAAAAGGAGTTTCCCGTAATGCCAGCAAATGATATCAGGCTGGCATCAGGGGAGAGACATGCTGAATAGAGTTCCTTGTTAATGATGGTGGCGTGTAAGTTTATCCAGATATCCCATCACAAATGCTGATATAACAAAAGTGAGGTGGATAATGACATACCACATCAATTTATTATCTGGAACATTGCGGGCATCCATAAAGACACGCAGTAAATGAATTGATGAGATGGCAACAATAGAAGCTGCAACCTTATTTTTGAGTGACGTCGCGTCCATTTTTCCCAACCAATTCAACTTTTCCTTGTTTTCCTCAATATCCAGTGTGGAAACAAAGTTTTCGTAGCCGGAAAACATAACCATTACCAACAACCCACCAACCAGTGCCATGTCAATCAGAGAAAGTAGGGTCAGGATAAGTTCTGATTCAGCAACCGAAAAGATATGTGGCAGGATATGAATAATTTCCTGAAAGAATTTTATAGCCAGAGCAAACAGGGCCAGTGATAAACCAAAATAAACTGGTGCAAGTAACCAGCGAGAGGCATACATAGCGTTTTCTATAAATCGTTCCATGGTGTTTTAAATATGTTGCAAAAGGAGCAATATTATAGATCAAGATTGTGTGAGCTATGAAATATATCTCATTGTTTGCTCCTCCTTTATTGAGAATTATCTCTGCCAGTAGCGGGAGATCTCCTTCCTCCTTTAGAAAAAAACTTCTCCATTATAAATGTTATTCGTTGGTACACCCTATTAAATAAAGTTACACAAATGAATATTAATTGTTAATTAATTGTGCAATTCTGCGTGTGTCATTATTGATTCATGTGGGATTTATTGGCAGAGAAAAATATCGCAGCGTTATTTTCGTCAATCCCTTTGAGTTCGTTACAGAGTTTTTTTGCGGTATGGCAATGATATTTTGGCAAATCAACAATGGACAGTGATTGAAATGAATAAGCGAAAGACAGGTCTATTTAAGAATACCCCATCCGAAATTAATCTATTCAAAACTAATTTATTCAGAACGAAACCATGTGCACTTTACTATGCCGTAGCTTGTTGTCTTGCGGCTGGCAGCGTCGGAGCATATGCGGAAAATTATATTGAAACTGGCAAGTTGGGCGATCCTGCCAGTTGGCACTCTGGTGAATTCCTTGCAGAGTGGGGGCTTGGTGCGATTCACGCAGATGAAGCATATGCAAAAGGTTATACTGGCAAAGGGATCAAACTAGGAATATTTGATCAGGTTGTTTACGCTAAGCATCCTGAGTTTGTGGGAAAAGATAAGGTGATCAATCTTTACACCTTCGGAATACGTGAGTATACCGATCCCTATATTGCGGTGAAGAAAGGTGATCCCTTCTCTTACGACGGTACACCAAGCCGACAACTGGGAGGCAAATTAGGAAATCACGGTACTCATGTTGCTGGTATTGCTGCCGGTAGCCGTGATGGCGGGAAAATGCATGGTGTGGCCTATAATGCCCAGATCATTAGTGCTGAAAATGGCGATCCCGGCCCTGAGGACGGCATTATTTTAGGTAACGACGGCGGTGTATATCAAGCTGGCTGGGATGCACTGATAGCAAGTGGCGCCCGTATTATCAATAACAGTTGGGGCATTGGTATTGATAAAAAGTTTGAAGATGCGGGGAGGGATCCCAGAGGACCACATTTCCATCTGGAACATGCCCAGAAACAGTTCGATCAAATCAAACCAATATTAGGAACAAAACCGGGTGGTGCGTATCAGGGCGCAATTGATGCCGGGCGTAGTGGCATTGTGACCATTTTTGCTGCGGGTAACAGTGGTAACTATAATGAACCGGACGCTATAGCGGGTTTGGCCTGGTTTGTACCAGATATTGCACCAAACTGGTTGACGGTTGCCAGTGTGCAGAAGGATGCTAATAGCAGCAATAAAATTCCCTACAGTATCAGTAGATTTTCATCCCGCTGTGGTTATACCGCCAGTTTGTGTGTCAGTGCGCCTGGTAGTTACATATATAGCTCAGTGATAAATGGAACAAGTGTGGATACGCTAAAAACCGATTACGAAAAATTCAGTGGCACTTCAATGGCAGCCCCTCATGCTGCCGGTAGTATTGCTATTCTGATGGAGCGTTTCCCGTATATGAATGGTGCTCAGGTTTCTTCTGTGCTCCGTACTACTGCTACTGATATGGGCAAGCCAGGCATTGATGAGATTTACGGTTGGGGAATGATTAACCTCGGTAAAGCGATAAATGGCCCTGGCATGTTTTATACGGCAGAGGATATTCCAACGACTTTTCGTATTCCTGATCCAGAGGGTGTTATTTATGGGGATGGACAGTTTATCGTTGATATTCCCGGTGTTGGTGCTGTTCTCGACAAAGGCAAACCGACCGAACGTGTTTGTGAAGGCAGACAGTGTGAATCTGATATCTGGAGTAATGATATCAGTGGCCACGGTGGGTTAATCAAACAGGGTAGTGGTGCGTTATTTCTCACTGGCAAGAATACTTATTCTGGCCCGACATTAGTTAAACAGGGATTATTGGGGATCAGCGATTCACTGGCTTCCTCAGTTCTGGTAAAAGATAACGGTGTATTCAGTGGCTATGGCACTATCGGTTCCCTTGCGGTTCAGCGTGGAGGAACGGTCAGTCCAGGTTATTCTATTGGTAAACTCAATGTTTCCCGTGAAGTTACCTTTGAGTCTGGCTCCCGTTATTCTATTGAAATCACATCTGATGGACGCAATGACAGCATCCATGCAGGGGATAAGGTACAAATCAACGGCGGTAAGGTAGAAATCGCTCTTCTGAACAGTAATAACCTTCTTTCCCGCGATAATCTTGCTGACGATAAAGCGCATAACCTGACAGGTCGGCAGTATAATATTCTCAGCACAGAAAAAGATGTCAGCGGGCGTTTTGATAAAGTTGATTCTAACTATCTATTTTTGAACACTAATTTGTCATATCAACCCAGTAAAGTGACGCTCAATATAGTACGTAATAATACCGCTTTTGCCGATGTAGCACTGACGCAGAATGAACGTTCTGTGGCTGGTGCTGTTGATTCCCTCGGTGCTGGTAATCCGGTTTACGAGAGTATTTTGCCTTCTACTTCTGCTGATCAGGTTCGTCCTGCTTTCAAACAACTTGATGGACAGATCCATGCGGACATAACTTCTGCTCTGGTGAATGAAAGCCGTTACTTGCGTGATACCCTGAATGCCCGATTGAGGCAGGCTGAAGGTCATTCGTTATCATCCGGTATTTATGTGGAGAATAATAACGTAGATAGTAATCATGCAGATGGTAATCACGGAGAGAATAAGGGAGCCTGGGTTCGTTTGCTTGGGGCATGGAGCCATGGCTCCGGTACGCTTAATGCTACTGGCTATCAGTCCTCCACTTATGGAGTACTACTCGGAACTGACGGTTCGATTGATAATTATAGTCATTTTGGTATCGCTACTGGTTATACCCGTACCTCTCTTGATGGTGGCTACCATACCAGTGCCGACAGTAATAATTATCACATCGCTCTTTATGGTGATCGTCGCTTTGGTGATCTGACACTGCGTACCGGAGGTGGATACACCTGGCATCGCATTGATACCAATCGTCCTGTCAACTATGGCTATCAGCACGATCGCGGGGAAGCAAAATATGGTGGTCGGACGGCACAGTTATTTGTTGAAGCTGCGTACAATCTGCCTATAGCTCCGGTAAATCTGGAACCGTTTATGAATCTTTCTTATGTTGGTTTCCGTAATAATGGTATTAACGAAAATGGTGGCCCCGTAGCGCTTCAGGCCGATAAACAACATACAGAAGCAACGCTTTCCACACTGGGATTACGTGCTAACCATGATTGGCAGACCAAGTGGGGAGCTACTGTTGCCCTGCATGGTGAGTTAGGTTGGCAACACCAGTATGGTGAGCGTGAACGCGCGGTGAGTTCAGCGTTTCGTGGAAGTAACAAAACGTTTGTTACCCACAGTGTTCCGGTTTCGCGTGATGGCCTTGTCTTGAAGGCAAATGCTGAAATGACAGCAGGCAAACATGTGTCCTTTACGCTAGGTTATAGTGGATTGTTATCTTCCGCTCATCAGGACAATAGTGTTAATGCCGGTTTTGTCTGGCGGTTCTGACGATGGGTGTATAACTAATATTCAGAACAATTATCAATATTGCACCGTAAAATCCGTCTCTGGACGGGTTTTACGGCAGGCAAATTCCCTTATGGTCTTGTTATATCAACTCCTGTTATGGCAATGAACACGGAATTCTGGCGATAACTTACTGACCCCTAATCCATTCATTTTTTCTACTTTGATCTGCACAGGGATACGCTCTTTCATCGCTTCAACATGGCTGATAACACCGATGGTTTTTCCTGTTGCATTCAGGTGATCGAGTGCATCCAGAGCGATATCAAGGGTTTCTGAATCCAGAGTACCAAAGCCTTCATCAAGGAACAGGGATTCTATCTGAGTTTTGTTGCTGACCAGATCAGACAGAGCCAATGCCAGTGCCAGACTGACGAGGAAACTTTCACCACCTGAGAGGGTTTTGGTATCTCGAATTGCATCGGCTTGCCAGGTATCGACAATCTGTAACTCCAATCCACCATCATCTTTGCTTTGTCGTTTACGCTGTAAATAGTAGCGGCCGTGTAATTTTTCTAACCGAATATTGGCCAGATAGACTAAATGATCCAATGTTAGCCCTTGAGCAAAACGCCGGAACTTGGCACCATCAGCGGAGCCGAGTAAGTTATTGAGATAACTCCAGTCGTCGTAATTTTGTTGTGAAAGGGCAATTTGTGTCAGTAGTTCCTGTTGCTGATGCCGACGATTAGTATCGCTGTTGAGCCGGTTTTTTACTGCGCCTTGTAGCTGATTATTTTGTTTCAGTTCATCGGCGATATTAGCCAAGAGTTCGGTTACTTGTGACGGTTCGTATTGTTCCAGCAGTAACGGTGATTTTTCTCTATGCCGTTGTAATATAACTTCTGATTCATGATATCGTGTTTTAGCTTGCAGGCTCTGTTTGGTAAGTTGTTCTTGTAATTGTTGCAGAGCTTCTCGCTGTTCAGGCTTCAGTAAAGCTTGCGCAAAAGCAGCTTGATTAGAAAAACCTTGTTGTTGCAACCCTTGCTGGAAAGCGTTGGATGTTAATTTACACTCGGTTTCGGCAGTGTGACAGCTTCGTTCAATTTCACTGGCTGCACCCGTTAATTGATTCATTTTGTCCTGTAACTGCTGCAAAGCTGTCGTCGCTTGTTTATAGGCGGTATCCAATTTATTCGTCTTTTGCTGTAATTCCTGACGGGCGGCACTGATGGATTGTTCACCAAATAATTGATAACGCTCTTGTTGTGTTTTTTGCAATAACAGTTTTTGCTGTTGTTGCTGTTCACTCAATGCTTGCAGTTTATCGGTCAGTTTATCTTTTTGCTTTTTCAGTTCGTCAAGTTTACTTTGCAGGGCTGCCTGTTCCCGTTGTAATTGTTGCCACTTTTCTCGCGAAGTGTGATAGTTTTTTAATTCGTTATCACGTAGCTGTAGCCAATTCTCAGCCTCCGGCGGTTCCGGTAATACAAATGGCGTATCATGTAATTCGAAGGTTAGCTGTTCTGTTGTGGCTGTGTATTCTGCTTCTGTCTGGCGCAGTTCATCTGTATTTTCCGTTAATTGTTTCTGATAAGTATCTTGTTTGACCCTTTCCAGCGCGATTTCTTGCTCGTACGATTTGTACTGTTCACGATGATTCGATAGTGATTTTTCCGCAGCCTGATACTGTTTTTCAGCTTGTAATAGTGCTTCGTACTGTTTCTGGTGTTGTAGATAAGCCGCTTTCCGTTGATCAATAAAATGACCTATATCCCCTGTTTCTGCTGATAATTCATCTACTGTAAATTCAGAGGATTGTAGCTGTTGATAATGGTACTGCCATTGTTTAATTATCTCTGCCAGTTGAGATGTGAGGTGTGCAATGGATTGCTGTAATTGTTCACTTCGCTCTCGCTGAAGCTGCTGTTTTTGCTGTAAAGCAGAGCGTTCTCCTTGTAGCTGTTCTATTTTCTGGCTCAGAACTTTCAAGCGCTCTTCTGATTTTGGCAGGGTGATATTTTGGTATTCGGTGATCAAAGGGTGATGTGTTGCCCCACAAAGCGGACAGGCTTCGCCTTCCTTCAATTGGTTGCGTTCTTGTTCCAGGCTGATGATCCGCTGTTCCAGGCGAATACGTTCAGCCAAATCCTGATGATGTTGCTGTGCTTCTGTTAATTGCAGTTCAAGAGCGGTTATCTGAGTGGGTAAAGGTTCCAGTAATGCCTGAGTTTGTGCGAGTTGTGTCTGATTATCTGAAATCGTTGCCTGTAATTGCTGGATCTGGGACTGCAAAATCTCCAGTTGGTTTTGTGAACTGAGTTGTGATTGGTAATCTGATAACTGTTTTTGTAATTGTTCCAATGGGTGAATTGCTTGCAAGCTACTCAGTTCTTTTTCGGCAAGGATCAGTTCATCCTGTAATGGCTGGTTTTGTGCAGCTTGTTGTACCAGCGTCGTATTTAAGGCATTCAGATGCTCATTCGTACAGGTTAGCTCAGTGGTAATTTGCTGGTTTTTTTGTCTGAGTCTGGTTATCTGAATTTGTTTTTCTTTCTGGCGAGAAAAGAGCTGTTTCCATTCAGGTAGTTTACTCTCCAGCTTACGAAAATAAGCGTGTTCTTCATAGTATGTTTCCAGCGTTTTTTGTTCTTTATTCAGTGTGATGTACTGAGTTTCCGTCACTTGATATTGAGACAATATTTCTGTCAGTTCACGATTATATGCAGTAACCTCTTTCTCTTGAGTGAGCAAATCTTTCGATTGAATTTCAATCTTATGATCGAGTGGCACAATGTGCTCAGCAATCAGTTTTTCCTGTCGCATATGATGCTGTATATGCTCTTTTTGGGCATTTTCCAGTTCAACCTGCTTTTGCTGGGCTGGTTGTAATAAAGAACATTGTTGTTCAATCTTATGTGCTATTTTTCTGTGTTGCTCATCCAGCCGCTGCTTTTCATTAAAAGCCCGATTTTGAGCATCCCACAATGGGCGAAGTTTTTCGGCAGGTTCACTGGCAGCCAGTTGTTGTAATTGGGGGTAGGCATCTTGCATAGCCTGCTCCGCCTGTTGAAAAAGTAATTTGTTATTAGTTAATGCTTGCTCTAATTCATGTTGTCGTACGAGCCAATGTTCAGTTGTCTGTAAGTCTTTAAGTTGTTGGTTGAGATGAGTTTCTGCAGCGATAAGCTGGTGTTGCTGATTTTGGTATTCTTCGATCTGTGCCGGCGTTAATAACTCAATTGAAGAAGCCTTTGCTTGTTGGATAGTTAATTCAGATTGGGCTTCTTTGTGGCGTTGATAAATTTCCTGCGACAGGATGCCGTAAATTTCTGTACCAGTTAGTTCTTCCAGTAAATCGGCACGGTCTTTATCATCTGCATTTAAGAATGCAGCAAAATCACCTTGTGACAGGAGGATAGATTTAGTAAAGCGGTCGAAATCAAGACCCGTTATTTCAGCAATTTTCTCTTTTTTATCCGGTATCTTGTCAGCTAGAATCTTGCCTGTTTTTTTGTCTGCTAATTCTCCTTTCGGGGGCTGGAGTTTGCCGTCAGCTTGATTGCGGGCACGACGCTGGCTCCAGAAGGCACGATAAGCAACCCCTTTAACTTCGAACTCAACTTCTGACAAGCATTCGGCTGTATGGCGGGTCATTAATTCATTCTGATTGGCTGAAATGGTGTTGAGCCGCGGGGTTTCGTGATATAAGGCGAGGCAGATAGCATCCAATAGGGTAGTTTTTCCTGCACCTGTCGGACCAGTAATAGCAAATAATCCGTTGCTGGCAAAAGGCTCTGCTGTGAAATCAATTTTCCATTCACCCTGTAGGGAATTAATATTTTTTAGCCGTAAGCTAAGAATTTTCATACTATTGCATCCTACTATTTTTTCTGAGCCATTGTTTTTGAGCGATTGTTTTGAACTATTGTTTTGAACTATTGTTTTGAGTTCTAGTTTCCGAGCTATAGTTTTTGCATTGCTGTTCCTGAGTATATTGCTGAGCAATATCGTCCAGTGTTTGCCTGAACAGGGTTATCAGGCGTTGTTTCTGCGGTTGATCGTCAATTTCAGCTAATGCCAGCCGTCTTTCGAAAACTTCGTATACACTCAATTCGGTAAGTGTCTCTTTGTTTTTTTCCGACAGTAAGATTTGCCGTGTGGTTTTACTACGCCGTAGCAGGATAATTTCGACAGGCAGATCGACAACCATAGACTGAATGCGTTTCTGAATATCATGCAGATAATCTTGAGTTGCAACTTCAATATCCAGCCAAACAGGACGTTCTCCCTGATAGTCACTGAAAGTTTGTAATTGTTCCTCTATTTGCTGCAAATTCCCCCGAATTAATTGCATGGGCTGATAAGCAGGAATGGGTAACAGGGTGACTCCATTGAACTTGCCCTTCTTAAATTCAACCAAACAGACGCTTTTCTCTTGACCGACTTCATCGAAACTTAAGGGGATGGGTGAGCCGCTGTAACGAATATGTTCAGCCTGATTGATCAGTTGTGGGCGATGAATATGCCCCAGAGCAATATAGTCAGCAGGAGGAAAGGCCTGAGCGGGGAAGGCATCCAGTGTGCCAATATAAATCTCCCGGACAGAATCCGAGGTAGAAGCCCCTACAGTGGTCAGATGCCCGGTTGCGATAATAGGCAGAGGGTGACCGAGTTGTTCCCGTAATAGACGAGCCTGCTGATAGAGCTGATGATAGTGTTCCGTGATAGCATCTTGTAGTGCCTGCTGTTTCTGGATGGCTGATTGCCCCGCTTGACTTATCATGATATCCCGTGGGCGCAGATAAGGAATGGCACAGAGAATGGCGCCAGGTTGACCATTTTTGTTATTCAGTAACTTAATTTGTTGCTGGATATCAGTTTCTGCACAAGCAATGACGGTGGTATTCAGGTAAGAAAATAAGGTCTTTGATTCATTGAGTGTGGCGACGGAATCATGATTTCCACCAAGAATAACGAGCTGACAGCCAGTGGGTTGTAAGTCCACGACAAACCTGTTGTATAGCTCACGGGCATAACTGGGTGGAGAGCCCGTATCAAAAACATCTCCGGCAATAATCAGGGCATCAACTTGATATTCATTTATTTGCCCAATAAGCCACTGTAAGAAGTGCTGATGCTCTGCAGCACGATTTTTGGTAAAGAAATATTGCCCAAGATGCCAGTCTGACGTATGAATGATTCGCATGTTTTTTTACTCTGTTCTTCTTACTTTTCTTGTTTTGCTGTTTCAGCTTTCCGCTTATCCGTCCGGCTATTAATTATAATGAGTGCTCAAAGGATGTCGTGTGTCATTACGATTTCATTCGCAGGTTTTCGAGCAGCTTCGCAATCACAATGAAATATGGCAGCTATGTAATAAATTCCCTGCAATGTTGATTACAGTTTTATGATGAAGACAGAAGGAATTCATAAAACTGTAATAAAATTGACTCACAATGAATTACTGTGAGTTTTGCTGACGTCAATAATATTGGCAGGATTAACCATGGTTAGACGTATTTTGGTTGTTGAAGATGAAACCCCTATTCGTGAAATGGTGTGTTTTGTGCTGGAGCAGAATGGGTATGAACCTGTTGAAGCAGAAGATTATGATACAGCTATCGGGCGTCTGTCGGAGCCTTACCCTGATTTAGTGTTATTGGACTGGATGCTGCCTGGTGGCTCAGGAATACAAGTTATTAAACAAATGAAGCGCAGCAATAATACCAAAGATATTCCTGTCATCATGGTGACTGCAAGGGGGGAAGAAGAAGATCGGGTTCGTGGGCTTGATGTTGGCGCAGACGATTACATCACTAAGCCATTTTCTCCGAAGGAATTGATTGCTCGTGTTAAAGCTGTGCTGCGTCGTATATCTCCCATGGCAGAGGAAGATATTATCAATATGGACGGGTTAATGTTGGATTCCGTATCTCACCGAGTTTCTAGTCAGGGGCAGGATGTGGATATGGGGCCAACAGAATTCAAACTGCTCCACTTTTTCATGACACATCCTGAACGTGTTTATAGCCGTGAACAGTTACTCAACTATGTATGGGGAGCGAATGTTTATGTGGAAGATCGTACTGTTGATGTGCATATCCGTCGATTACGTAAGGCGCTTGAAACCGGTGGACACGATAAAATGGTACAAACTGTTCGTGGTACAGGTTATCGTTTCTCCACCCGTTATTAATCTGTCTGGTTTTTATCGCTTGGATTTTTGTGGATAGATTTTGTGTGGATAGATCTTATGTGGATAGGTTTTATGTGGATAGGTTTTATGTGGGCAGATTTGTTGAATATCACTTAGTGAACAAAATCAGATGAAAAAAATCAGGTAAAAATCTAAGTAAACCAAATGATTATGATAAGCATTTAATTTCATGCTGGAGAGAGTCACGTGCTGGAGCGGTTATCCTGGAAGCAGTTAGTACTGGGGCTGTTTGTTTTTTGTCTGCCTGCGATTATTTTATCTTTCTTTATTGGTCGTCTGGCGTGGTTGCTGGTGGTTGCATTATTGCTGGCTCTGGTATGGCATGGTTACAACTTGCTGAAATTATCAGACTGGCTCTGGCTGGATCGCAGTATGTTGCCTCCATCAGGTCGTGGAGGGTGGGAACCCATATTTTACGGCATTTATCAGTTGCAGCAACGTAACCGTAAGCGTCGTCGCGAGTTGGCATTACTGATAAAACGGTTCCGTAGCGGGGCAGAATCATTACCGGATGCACTGGTGATGATGACAGTGGAAGGTAATATTTTCTGGTGTAATCGCTTAGCTCAACATTTATTGGGGTTCCGTTGGCCTGAAGATAATAGGCAGCCTATTTTTAATTTGCTTCGCTATCCTGATTTCAGTCGCTATATGACTGCGGGCGATTTTACTTACCCTCTTTCCATCGAATTAAATAATAGTCATCTGGTGGAATTTCAGTTAATGCCATATGCAGAAGGGCTACTATTGATGATTGCCCGTGATATTACACAAAAGCGGCGATTGGAAAATTTCCGACGCGATTTTTTTGCCAATGCCAGTCATGAGTTGAGAACACCATTAACAGTACTGCAAGGTTATCTGGAAATGATGCAGGATCAGGAGCTGAGTAGAGAAACAAACCAGAAAGCGATCAGGATAATGCAGGAACAGATCCGAAGAATGGATGGTCTGGTTACACAACTATTGCATCTCTCCCGAATTGAAATCGGATCGCAGGTGGATATGCATGATGTTGTTGATGTGCCTGCTATGTTGGCTTTATTGCAGCAGGAAGTGCTGACACTGGCAGATAATCGGTATGATATTGCGTTTGATATCGATGAAAAACTGCGGGTTTTCGGGAATGAAGAACAACTGAGAAGTGCAATGTCGAACCTCGTTTACAATGCGATAAACCACACAGTGGAAGGTACTCGTATTGTAGTTAGTTGGTCTAGATCCTCTCAGGGAGCACTGTTCAAAGTCGAAGATAATGGTCAAGGGATCAGCCAAGAGCATTTACCCCGCCTGACTGAGCGTTTTTATCGGGTTAATCGTGCTCGTTCACGACAAACAGGTGGAAGTGGGTTGGGGTTGGCGATCGTGAAACATGCTTTGCATCATTACAATACACATCTCGATATTTCAAGCACTGTAGGGCAAGGCTCAACATTTAGTTTCTTGTTGCCTCAGCCGCTTATTGTCTCTGATATAGGTAAACTGATTAAAAAATCAAAAGGTTAATGCAATTTAATGGTAATAACACGGGCAAAAAAATGATTTATTAATCAATGTGAATAAAAAAAGTGCAAATCATATAGTGTGTATTCAATGATAGATGATAATAATCACTAGTTTTAAAAATTAGTTTGAGATATTACTCTGCTTTTTGGTTTGTTGCTTGCCTTTTAGCGCTATAAAAGTTTTACTTGGGGGCAGTTGTTGGCGATTCTGGCTGTTCTTACCACTACCATTCTGTGTCTTGCGAGTATCAAGGAATATGATACTTATCACTGACTGTTAAACCAGGATCCTGTTTCGCCAGTGAAAATTCAAGTATTTGCAATAGTTACTATTGCATATGCAATTCTTTCAGTAACAATAAGTTAACAATCACTATGACATACCGTTTATCATCTAAGGATATTTGGGCATTAGGCTTTATGACTTTTGCTCTGTTCGTTGGTGCGGGAAATATCATTTTTCCACCTATGGTTGGCTTGCAGGCAGGGGAGCATGTTTGGGTCGCTGCCGCTGGCTTTTTGCTTACTGCTGTAGGTCTACCTGTCATTACCGTTATTGCTTTGGCGAAAGTAGGGGGCGGGATTGAAGCACTGAGTTCCCCTATCGGTAGAACTGCGGGTTTAATACTAGCGACTGTCTGTTATCTGGCTGTTGGCCCGTTGTTTGCAACACCGAGAACTGCGACCGTTTCTTTTGAAGTAGGTATCGCTCCGTTAGTAGGTTCCGGAGAACTTCCGCTTTTCATTTACAGCATAATCTATTTTTTATTGGTGGTTCTGGTTTCACTTTATCCGGGCAAATTACTGGATAGCGTTGGACATGTGTTGGCACCCATCAAAATACTGGCATTGGTAATTCTGGGCGTTGCAGCCGTGTTATGGCCAGCGGGCCATTCTATTCCTGCTATTGAGACTTATCAGGAAATTCCGTTTTCAAATGGTTTTGTGAATGGATATTTAACTATGGATACACTGGGCGCAATGGTATTCGGTATTGTTATCGTTAATGCTGCGCGTTCCAGAGGGGTGGAATCTTCTTCATTGCTGACCCGCTATACCATGTGGGCTGGTTTGATCGCAGGGCTTTGTCTGGCTCTGGTTTACCTTTCTTTGTTCAAATTGGGGGAAGGTAGCGGCATATTAGTACCAAAAGCTGACAATGGTGCGACTATCCTGCATGCTTATGTTCAGAGTGTTTTTGGTAACTATGGAAGCTTTTTCCTTGCGGTATTGATCTTCATAGCCTGTATGGTAACCGCAATAGGCTTAACCTGCGCTTGTGCTGAGTTCTTCAGCCGTTATCTGCCGCTCTCCTATCGCACACTGGTTTTGAGCCTGGGGTTGTTTTCCATGCTGGTTTCCAATTTGGGTTTGAGCCATCTGATTACATTTTCAATTCCAGTGCTCACAGCAATTTATCCGCCTTGTATTGTACTGATATTATTGAGTTTTACGATCCGTTGTTGGCATAACTTCACCCGTATTCTGGCTCCCGCTATGCTGGTCAGCTTGGTGTTTGGGGTTTTGGATGCCATTAAATCATCTGGGTATTTATCACACTTACTGCCTAAATGGGCAACTCATCTGCCGTTGGCAAATCAAGGGCTGGCATGGTTAATACCGACTCTGTTGTCAGTGGTAGTATTTGCTATTTATGATCGCATTGCGGGAGAAAGCAAACTTCCAAAGCATGAAATCCAGCGGGGATAATGTTGATATACTAATTAACCCCAATTCCGCTTAAGCTATTACTGAAATATCTTCTTCTGAGTAGAAAATTTTCAGTGATGGCTTTTTCTCTTTAAGGCAGTAAGCAATCAATCCCGTTAAAATGGTTAACAAAAAACCGGTTATACTTCGGTGACGAGAATGTTCTAATTGAGAGCCGTTTTTTAATTGTCCATTAATCGTTTCAATGATAAAACGCTTTTTAAGCATAACCTTATCCCACTCAGCCAGTGCAAGCGCTTTCATGTTGCGGCGCTTTTTCGTGATAAAGGTGATATCCGTTTTAGCTAAATCATCCGCCAATTCCTGACTCAGATATCCTTTGTCGCCGTAAAGAGAACCCGTGAGATCTTTTGATAATTCGCGTACAGGCTCCCTATCATCCACATTACCCGGGGTCACTTTAAGCGCTAAAATTTCGCCCAGATGGTTAATAATCAGGTGTAATTTGAACCCATAGAACCATCCCATTGAGGTTTTTCCGCGTTGCGCTATGCCCTGAAAGACCTTATGACGAGGAATACGGATGTTATGACAAACGCGCAAACTCGTGGAGTCGATAAAAGCAATGCCTGTCGGTTTTCCTTTTAATTGAGTCAGATAACTGGATAAGGGGACCAAAACGGACGGGGCAACGCTGATAAAACGGGTATAACTGAGCAAGGAGGGGAAGTCGCGGTGATGGTATTGCCAGATATGCTCCAAATAAAAGTTTTTAAAATCACGGTAATGCGACCGCTGAAAGAGGATTAAAATTGTCATGATTTCACTGGGATACATGCGGCCTTGTCTGCGGCGCAGGCGGTATCCGTTATCGAGACAAAACTGCGCCCACTGGGGGATGAAAAGACGACAAAAGTCGTCGACATCGCAGAAAATTTCAACTAACTTGTCCATGGCCTGTTCCTCCCCGGAGTCGTTTTAGGCTTTCACCAAAACTTTCAGAATTCAGGTTAATTATTAATTCTTCTGTAAGAAAATAATTCGGGCGGCATAAATCAATGCCGCTCTGATGCCTGTTGGCTCTGTCTTTCCTATAAAGTAATAACAATATCTATCAATAAATATAAAACTAAATTCCACTAGATATATCTAATAAATTTGTTGTTGATGAATTCAATAATTATTAGAAGATGCTTGGTTGGTAAATTCGGGGTTATTGATGAAAATGAATAAAAAATGCAAATCATATATTATGTATTCAATTATAGATAATAATAATCACTATTTTTAAAAACTAGTTTAGGATATTATTCTGCTTTTTGGTTTGCCACTTGTCTTTTGGCGATATAAAAGCTTTACTTATGGTCAGTTATTGGCGATTCTAGTTGTTACTATCATTTTGTATCTTACGGGTATCATTGAATATAAAACGCTCCCCACATTAAAGTAAGAATTTAGTCTCACCAATGAAAATTTCAGTAATTGCGATAGTTACTTTATTTACATGCGTAACTAAATATATAGCATTTACTATTTCATATTTAATATTTAACAATAATTTATTATCAAACACTATGGCACATCGTTTATCATCTAAAGATATTTTGGCATTAGGTTTTATGACCTTTGCCCTGTTTGTTGGAGCGGGGAATATTATTTTTCCGCCTATGGTTGGTTTGCAGGCGGGTGAGCATGTTTGGATTGCTGCTGCTGGTTTCTTGATTACTGCGGTAGGCCTACCAGTCATCACCGTTATTGCTCTGGCGAAAGCGGGGGGCGGAATTGAAACGCTGAGTTCTCCTATCGGTAAAATAGCGGGTTTAATACTGGCGACTGTTTGCTATCTGGCTGTTGGACCGCTGTTTGCAACACCAAGAACTGCAACTGTTTCTTTTGAAGTGGGTATTGCACCGCTGACAGGAGACGGTAAGCTTCCGCTTTTTATTTATAGCGCCATCTATTTCCTGCTGGTGATCCTCATTGCACTTTATCCGGGGAGATTACTGGATAATATCGGACGTATACTGGCACCTGTCAAAATGCTAGCGCTGGCTATCCTGGGTATTGCAACATTATTGTGGCCTGCTGGTAGCCCTATCCCTGCCTCTAATACTTATCAGGAAATCCCATTCTCAAATGGTTTTGTGAATGGATATTTGACTATGGATACACTGGGGGCAATGGTATTCGGTATTGTTATCGTTAATGCTGCGCGTTCCAGAGGAGTGGAATCCTCTGTATTGTTGACCCGTTACGCTATGTATGCGGGTTTGATTGCGGGGCTTTGTCTGACTCTGGTTTACCTCTCTTTGTTCAAATTGGGGGAGGCGAGTGGAACGTTAATACCAACAGCTCAAAACGGTGCCGAGATCCTGCATGTTTATGTTCAGAATACTTTTGGAAATTATGGGAGCTTCTTACTGGCGATATTGATTTTCCTTGCCTGTATAGGAACAGCAGTCGGTTTGACCTGTGCTTGTGCTGAGTTTTTCAGCCGTTATCTGCCGCTCTCTTATCGTACTCTAGTTTTAAGCCTGGGATTGTTCTCTATGCTGGTTTCTAATTTGGGTTTGAGCCATCTGATTGCGTTTTCAATTCCGGTGCTTACGGCAATTTATCCACCTTGTATTACACTGATATTGTTGAGTTTTACAAATCGTTGGTGGAATAACTTTACCCGTATTCTGGCTCCCGCTATGCTGGTTAGCCTGGTATTTGGGATCCTGGATGCGGTTAAAGCGTCTGAGTATCTGGTTCACTTATCGCCAACATGGGCAGAATATTTGCCATTGGCAGAGCAAGGGCTGGCATGGTTAATGCCGACTCTGGTGTCTGTCATGGTGTTTGCTATCTACGATCGCGTCGTAGGCTCAACAAAAATCCCAAAGCATGAAGTTCAGCAGGAGCAGCTTTGACAGTCGATAAAACTATAAATTGGTCTAACTAAATTGGTCGCAATCTGATTGAAGTTCATTCGTTATTTTAGGGGCATTTATTGCCCCTAAAATAATTTATTAATTGTTCTTCTTTAGTTGCTAATAATTAGTAGCCAATAGCTGCGCCAGCAGGTCGGCGTACATCATTGGCACCATAGATATATCCTTCACGAACTTTGCCTGAGACGGAGGAATCATTGCCTGATGAATTGGCTGGAGAAACACCGACAGCACCCGGTAAACCTATCATAATTAATTCAGTTGCACCCCATGGAGTCTGCTCTACCATTTTGTACCCCATTTTTTTCAGTAAATTTAAGGTGTCTTGCGAAAGGCCACGTTGTTCATAATAGACTTCATCTGGCAGCCATTGATGATGAATACGTGGGCTATTAACCGCTTCTTGTGGAGGCATACCAAATTCGATGATATTCAAGGCAGCCTGTAAGGTGATAGAGATAATTCTTGAACCACCCGGAGAGCCTAAGATCAGAAAGATTTTATTATCTTTGGTCACTAGTGTCGGGCTCATGGATGATAGTGGGCGCTTACCAGGGGCGATGGAGTTGGTTGCTCCTTGAACCAATCCATACATGTTCTTTTCCCCAACCTTAGTCGTGAAGTCATCCATTTCATCGTTCAGGAAAAAGCCAGTACCTGGAGCGATGACAACAGCACCAAAGCGCCCATTAATGGTATAAGTTGTTGATACTGCGTTACCATCTTTATCTACGACAGAATAGTGGGTTGTTTCTGGTTTTTCGTGTGGGCCAATACCTGGTTGAACCAGTTTTGACGGTGTTGCTTTGTTTGGCTGGATCGCTTTTCTGATAGATTCTGCATAGCTTTTACTTAATAGACGATCAAGCGGATTTTTGATAAACGCAGGATCACCAAGGTAAGTATTTCTGTCTATGTAGGCGTGACGCATAGCTTCCGTCAATGTATGGATATAGGCGGCAGAGTTGAATCCCATGGATTTGAGATCGTAACCTTCAACAATGTTCAATATTTCGCACAGTGTGACGCCACCGGAGCTGGGAGGAGGAGGAGAGATGAATTTATATCCGCGATAGCTACAGGTGACGGGTGTGGTTTCGGTGATAGTGTAATTGGCAAAATCAGTTGCTGTAATGATCCCTCCAGATTTCTTTGAGGTTTCCTCAATGACTTGTGGAATTTTACCGTGATAAAAAGCATCTGGCCCTTGTTTGGCAATCATCTCCAGCGTGTTGGCTAAATCAGTCTGAACCAGTTTGTCTCCTGGTTGAAAAGGTGTTCCATCTTTGCGCAGGAAGATGCGGGCAGCTTCTGGATCTTGAGTAAAGCGTTTGACAGTGGTGTCCATAATATCCGTATCACCGCGGGTCAGGATATAACCTTCACGTGCCAGCTTGATTGCCGGTGCCATGACTTGCTCTCGGGTTAACGTACCGTATTTTTGCAGTGCGGTATCCAGTCCCATAACTGTGCCGGGCACACCGATGGCTTTATAACCATATAAGCTGGCACTTTTAATAACATTACCCTCTTTATCCAGATACATATCGGCACTGGCAGCCGCGGGTGCTGTTTCACGAAAATTAATGAAAGTATCTGTACCATCTGCCAGATGGATGGTCATAAAACCCCCTCCACCGATATTCCCGCAGCAGGGGTTGACCACAGCTTCTGCATAGCCCACAGCAACCGCGGCATCAATAGCATTACCTCCCATTTTGAGGATATCAACACCAACTTGTGATGCCAGATGTTGTGCACTGACTACCATGCCTTGTTTGGCTTCAACAGCAAGTTCGGAAGCAGCATAAAGAGTAGAGGATACGAATAACGAGACAGCGATGAGCGGGATTTTCCATGTCTTGGACATTTTTGCTCCTTATCTTCGGTTTGTTGAATAAAAGCCCTAAAAAATTATAAGGTCTTTGTTAATTATTTGTGATATTACCTTATAGAAAACCTGGGATTTTGGGAAGGTGAATTTTTGAGCGCCTGTCAAAAAAACCAGCCGATAGTACGGCTGGTTTGAAGGCTCCGTTAACAATGTGAAGCTATTAACGGATTGAATACTGACGGAGATTACAGTTTGTCAGCATTCTTGGTCAGGTATTTAGCTACGCCTTCTGGGGAAGCGCCCATACCTTCTTGACCTTTGGCCCACTGTGCAGGGCAAACTTCGCCATGTTCTTCGTGGAATTGCAGCGCATCAACCATGCGCAGCATTTCGTCAATGTTCCGGCCCAGTGGCAGATCGTTAACAACCTGATGACGAACAACACCATTTTTATCGATCAGGAAAGAGCCACGTAAAGCAACACCCGCTTCTGGGTGCTCAATACCGTATGCTTTCATGATGTCACGTTTGATGTCAGCAACCATTGGGTATTTGACTTCGCCGATACCGCCTTCGTTGATTGGGGTCTTGCGCCATGCGTTGTGAACGAATTCAGAGTCGAAAGAAACACCGATAACTTCAAAACCACGTTTTTGGAATTCTTCATAACGGTGATCGAAAGCAATCAGCTCTGAAGGACAAACGAAAGTGAAGTCCATTGGCCAGAAAAAGATAACGGCTGGACGACCATTCAGATGTTTTTTCAGGTTGAAGTTATCAACAATCTCACCGTTACCGAGAACCGCAGCAGCTGTAAAGTCAGGGGCTTGGCGGGTTACTAAAACCATAATTGACTCCTGTGATTTTAAAAGATTCTACCCTTAGGTATTTGTGGAAACGGGCTACAGCATAAGGAATTAGGTTATAGCAATAAAGGATAAAATACCAATTAATATAATAGGTTTTACCTATTGATAATCTATTTTTAATTCCTTTTCACCTACAATAAGATAAAACTATTTGGTAAAAGTGCAAGGTTCTGGAGAAATTTTCTGTTCCAGTAAGCGCTTGTCTGCGGCTAAGACCATCATTTGAGGGTAAAACTGCCAAAATAGTGCTTCAAAATCAGAGTAATGATGTTCAACATCTTGGTACGATCCCGCCAGTGCTGATAATTTCGGTCGTCTCCTAGCCATACCTTGCAGGACATTAGCAATACATGTCAGATCAGCGTAACGGATCAACAAATTTTGTGACCAGAGATATTGGTTCAATTCCTGAAATTTTTCAGGAGTGGAATCGAGATGGGGCTTTATTTGGTGGTGGGCAAGGTGAACAAATTCCGGTAAAGAGTAATTTTTTTCAAGTTTATTCCAGTGTCGGGATAGAAAATGATCCCAGGTGATATCAAGAGTTATAGGTGCTACACGCCGATATTCACTACGGAATAACGTCCGGGCTTCGATGACCAAAGGGTGATTATCGGTCAGGCTGTCTATTCTACGGTGCAGACGAATACCCGATACAATATCGGCGCTGAATAAGCCTTCTGGGGAACCACGGACAAAATCTGCCATTAAATTACCCAGTAAAGAGCTTTCGGATAATGCTGCCAAATGCAGGTGTGCGAGAAAATTCATGGGGAAGAGTATAGCGTAAATAGTGAAACTAATATGCTTCTTTCTTGCACCATTGTCTGTGCAGCACTAGACTAGTCCGCCTGTTTTTTTGAATGATACAGATAAAATGCGTGTCGCTGATTTTACATTTGAACTGCCAGAAGAGCTGATTGCTCATTATCCCCAATCACAGCGCAGTGGCTGCCGCTTGCTCTCCCTTAACGGGGAAACAGGCGAGCTGACACACGGCATTTTTACTGATGTGCTGGATAAATTGGAAGCGGGAGATTTGTTGGTTTTCAATAATACCCGAGTTATTCCTGCCCGCTTGTTTGGTCGTAAGGCAACAGGTGGCAAATTGGAAGTTTTAGTAGAAAGGATGCTGGATAATAAGCGAGTACTCGCTCATGTTCGTGCATCTAAGGCACCAAAAGAAGGTGCAGAGTTGATCCTTGGCGAGGATAAAGCGCTTGGTGAGAATGCTTTTGGGGCAAATAACGGCATCAAAGCGACAATGTTGGCACGCCACGATGCTTTATTTGAAATTCGTTTTGATGACAAGCGAGATGTATTGACCATTTTAGATGAAATCGGTCATATGCCGTTACCGCCTTACATTGCTCGCCCTGATGAAGAGGCGGATCGGGAATTATATCAAACGGTATACAATGAACGTCCGGGAGCGGTTGCTGCACCAACCGCCGGGTTGCACTTTGATGAGCCACTTTTGGCTGCCTTGCGTGAAAAAGGCGTAGAAATGGCTTTTGTCACCCTGCATGTGGGAGCAGGAACTTTTCAGCCTGTACGTGTAGAGACAATCGAAGACCATGTTATGCATGCTGAATATGCAGAAGTACCACAGAACGTTGTTGATGCTGTACTGGCGTGCAAAGCGCGTGGCAATAAAGTGGTGGCAGTGGGAACAACGTCAGTTCGTTCGTTGGAAAGTGCAGCCCGTGCTTGTCAGGATGGTCTTATTGCTCCATTTTTCGATGATACCCAAATCTTTATCTATCCGGGATTTGAATATCAGGTTGTTGATGCACTGATTACTAATTTCCATTTGCCAGAATCTACATTAATCATGTTGGTTTCTGCATTTGCGGGTTATAAAAATACCATGGATGCCTACAAAGCAGCAGTAGCTGAGAAATATCGTTTCTTTAGTTACGGTGATGCGATGTTTATTAATCGTAATTCTCTGGCTGCAAAAGAACGATGGCTCCAAAAGAAATAAATTATGGCTTCAAAAAAATAGTAGCAAAAAAAAGTTTCGTCACTCCAGCTCTGCTGGTTTGAACAATTTTTAAACATCGCATCGGACTGTTTTTCTGATGTCTGGAGGTTAAGTGAAATTTGAGTTACAAAAGACGGACGGGCACGCTCGCCGTGGTCGCCTGATTTTTGATCGAGGCTTAGTAGAAACACCAGCGTTTATGCCTGTGGGAACTTACGGCACAGTCAAAGGCATGACACCGGAAGAGGTTAAAGAGACAGGAGCTCAAATCCTGTTGGGAAATACTTTCCATTTGTGGTTACGTCCAGGCCAGGAAATCATGAAACTGCATGGCGATCTGCATGATTTTATGCAGTGGCAGGGCCCGATCTTGACTGATTCTGGCGGCTTTCAGGTCTTCAGTCTTGGGGCAATGCGTAAAATCAAGGAAGAAGGCGTGCATTTCCGCAATCCTATCAATGGAACGCCCGTTTTCCTCAGTCCGGAAAAATCGATGGAAATCCAATACGATCTGGGTTCCGATATCGTCATGATTTTTGATGAATGTACACCATACCCTGCGGATTGGGATTATGCCAAACGCTCTATGGAAATGTCATTGCGCTGGGCAGCACGCAGTCGTCAGCGTTTTGATGAGCTAGGCAATAAAAATGCGCTGTTTGGTATCATTCAGGGCAGTGTTTATGAAGACTTGCGTGATGTCTCTGTCAAAGGGTTGGTGGAAATTGGCTTTGACGGTTACGCAGTGGGTGGTTTAGCTGTGGGTGAGCCAAAAGAAGACATGCATCGCATTTTAGAACATGTTTGTCCGAAAATTCCACAAGATAAGCCACGCTATTTGATGGGAGTGGGTAAACCAGAAGATTTGGTTGAAGGTGTTCGTCGCGGTATCGATATGTTTGACTGCGTTATGCCAACTCGTAATGCCCGAAATGGTCATCTTTTTGTGACAGACGGTGTGATCAAGATCCGCAATGCGAAACATAAAGAAGATACATCTCCATTAGATGAGCATTGTGATTGCTATACTTGCCGAAATTATAGCCGTGCGTATCTGCATCATCTTGATCGCTGTAACGAAATTCTTGGTGCAAGGCTGAATACAATACATAATCTAAGGTATTATCAGCGCTTGATGGCCGGGATCCGTAAAGCCATTGAAGAGGACAAACTGGAACAGTTTGTTGAAGAGTTCTATCAGCGGATCGGTAAACCCGTTCCAGCGTTAAATGTATAATTTGGCGTGACTAACCAGCCTCAATGTGTGTAGCATATTGGGCTGGTTTTTGATCGAGCCATTATCGATTTTCGATGGCAAATTTTTCGAGAACTATTTTTTCGCAAACCATTTTTCGGAAACCACTTTTTGAAACTTGTTTTTGAAAACTATTTTTTAAAATACATGCTTCGCAAATGATGTTTTCGATAACAATGAGGGATATTTGATGAGTTTTTTTATTTCTGAAGCTGCGGCAGCTGCTGGTGCGCCAGCGCAAGCTCAGGGAAACCCATATTCTCTGATTATCATGCTGGTTGTTTTCGGTTTGATTTTCTATTTCATGATTCTGCGTCCGCAACAAAAACGCACCAAAGAACATAAAAAACTGATGGATTCCATCTCCAAAGGAGATGAAGTACTGACTTCTGGTGGTTTGGTTGGTCGTGTCTCTAAAGTGTCTGAAACTGGCTACATTGTAATTGCCCTGAATGACACTACAGAAATAACTATCAAACGTGATTTCGTCGCTGCCATTTTGCCGAAAGGTACAATGAAGGCTATTTAATTTTCCGATTTTCCCGAAGGGAACTTGCCGTGTTGAACCGTTATCCTTTGTGGAAGTATCTGATGCTGATCGCTGCGATCCTCATCGGTCTGCTTTATGCACTTCCCAACCTTTATGGTGAGGATCCGGCTGTGCAAATCACTGGCGCACGAGGTATCGCCGCCAGTGAAAAAACGCTGGACCAAGTCCGTAATGTTTTAGATAAAGAACAGATCAAGAGCAAATCCATTGCACTGGAAAATGGGGCAATTCTTGCTCGTTTCAATAGCCAGGATATTCAACTCCGTGCTCGTGAAGCTTTAGTTTCTGCATTGGGTGAACAGTATGTTGTGGCATTAAATCTTGCCCCTGCGACCCCAATCTGGCTAAACACAATTGGCGCTGAGCCGATGAAGTTGGGCTTAGACCTGCGCGGAGGAGTCCACTTCCTGATGGAAGTGGATATGGACACTGCCATGAGTAAACTTCAGGAACAGAATATTGATAGTCTGCGTTCTGAACTGCGCGACCAAGGCATTGCTTATTCCACTATCCGCAAGGCTGAGAATTACGGTGTAGAAATTCGTTTCCGTGATAATGATGCCCGCTCGAAAGCAGAAAGCTATCTTGTACCCCGCCACCGCGACCTGGTGTTTTCGACAGGCGCTAACAGTACCTTGAAAGCAGTCATGAGTGATGAACGTTTGCGTGAAGCTCGTTCCTATGCTGTACAGCAGAACATCACTATCCTGCGTAACCGTGTTAACCAACTGGGTGTTGCTGAACCTTTGGTACAGCGTCAAGGTGCTGACCGTATTGTCGTTGAATTACCAGGTATTCAGGATACTGCCCGTGCGAAGGAAATTCTTGGAGCAACTGCAACGCTGGAGTTCCGTTTGGTAAATACCAACGTTGACCAAAGCGCTGTTGCATCAGGCCGTATTCCGGGTGATTCAGAACTAAAATATACCCGTGATGGTAGCCCTGCTGTGCTGTACAAGCGTGTTATCCTGACGGGTGATCATATTACCGATTCAACATCGGGTACTGATGAAAACGGGTATCCCCAGGTTAATATCTCCCTGGACAGTGCCGGTGGTACTGCAATGTCTAACTTCACCAAAGATAACTTACAGAAGCCTATGGCAACGCTGTTTGTGGAGTATAAAGACAGCGGTAAGAAAGACGCTAACGGCCGGGCAATTCTGGCTAAGCACGAAGAAGTTATCAACATCGCAACTATTCAATCCCGTTTGGGTAATAATTTCCGTATTACCGGGATTAATAACCCGAATGAAGCGCGCCAATTGGCATTATTGCTGCGTGCAGGTGCTCTGATTGCCCCAATCCAGATTGTGGAAGAGCGCACAATTGGGCCAACTCTTGGTATGCAGAATATTGAGCAAGGTCTTGAAGCCTGTTTGTGGGGATTGATTTCTTCTGTATTGTTCATGGTGATTTACTATCGTAAATTTGGCTTGATAGCGAGTAGTGCGCTGTTGGCAAACTTGGTCTTGATCGTCGGTATCATGTCCTTGCTACCGGGGGCGACACTGACGATGCCGGGTATTGCAGGTATTGTATTAACTTTGGCTGTTGCGGTGGATGCGAACGTTTTGATAAACGAACGTATCAAAGAAGAACTGCGCAACGGGCGTAGCGTACAGCAGGCTATCCATGAAGGTTATAAAGGTGCTTTTTCCAGTATCATTGATGCCAACCTGACGACGCTGATTACCGCCGTTATCTTGTATGCAGTAGGAACGGGTTCTATCAAAGGATTTGCGATCACAACCAGCATCGGTGTAGCGACGTCAATGTTCACTGCCATTGTAGGAACACGCGCAATCGTGAACCTGTTATATGGTGGTAAGCGTATCAATAAGCTGTCAATTTAAGGAGCACGTTGTGGCACAGGATTACTCTGTTGAACAATTAAACTATGGGCGTAAAGTCATCGACTTTATGCGCTGGGACAACGTTGCCTTTACTGTTTCGTTTCTGCTGTTAGTTGCTTCTATCGTAATGATAGCAACTCGCGGGTTTAACTGGGGGCTTGATTTTACCGGAGGTACGGTAATTGAGATTAACCTGAGTAAACCGGCTGATCTGGATAAAATGCGTGAGAGCCTGACGAAAAATGGTTTTGCAGATCCACTTCTGCAAAACTTTGGCAGCAGCCGTGACGTAATGGTTCGTATGCCGCCAGTGACTGGTAATGCAGGTCAGGAGCTAGGCAATAAAATTATCTCGGTCATCAACGCAGAGATTGATAAAGATGCGGCTGTTAAGCGAGTTGAATTTGTTGGCCCAAGTGTGGGAAGCGAGTTAGCGCAAACTGGGGCAATGGCGCTATTGGTGGCACTGATCTGTATCCTGATTTATGTCGGATTCCGCTTCGAATGGCGTCTGGCGTTAGGGGCCGTTATTGCGCTTGCTCATGACGTTATCATTACATTAGGTATATTGTCGTTATTCCACATTGAAATTGGCCTGACCATTGTGGCATCGTTGATGTCCGTTATCGGTTATTCATTGAACGATAGTATTGTTGTCTCGGATCGTATTCGTGAGAACTTCCGTAAGATACGCCGTGGTACGTCATATGAGATCGTAAACGTTTCTCTGACTCAGACTTTGAGCCGTACGATAATGACTTCAGCAACAACATTATTGGTGGTGCTGATGCTTTATATCTTCGGTGGCGAGATGCTGAAAGGCTTTTCACTGGCGATGTTAATTGGGGTTTCCATTGGTACAGCATCTTCTATCTATGTTGCATCTGCGCTGGCGCTGAAACTCGGTATGAAGCGCGAGCATATTGTTGTGCAGAAAGTGGAGAAAGAAGGGGCAGATCAACCTTCCATTCTTCCTTAATCACTTTTTCTGTGATGACATAGTTTTTGTGATGACATAGTTCTTACTGGCTAGTTTTTAATGACCAGCTTTTAATGAGCGGTTTTTAATGAAATAGTTTGTCTTATTCAAACACCCTGTGAGTACTTACTGACAGGGTGTTTTTCATTATCACTTCAAGGTAAACTGTCTATCTGTTCGGTTAACTGTCAGGAAACAATATGCATTGCCCATTTTGCGCAGCCGTTGATACTAAAGTTATTGATTCCCGTCTGGTAGGAGATGGCTCACAAGTGCGCCGCCGCCGTCAGTGTCTCGAATGTCATGAACGATTCACCACGTTTGAAATTGCAGAACTGGTGATGCCAAGAGTCATAAAAAGTGATGATATGCGGGAGCCTTTCGACGAAGAGAAATTGCGTCGTGGCATGCAGAAGGCACTGGAAAAGCGCCCTGTCAGCTCTGATGATGTGGAAATGGCGATTAGCCACATTAAGTCACAGGTTCGGGCTACGGGAGAGCGTGAAATTCCGTCTAAAATGATCGGCAATTTCGTAATGGATGCGCTGAAAAAACTTGATAAAGTGGCTTATATCCGTTTCGCATCTGTTTACCGTAGTTTTGAAGACATTCGGGAATTTGGTGAAGAGATCGCCAGACTACAAGATTAAAGGCCATCACTATGACTCTTGATGAAACATATATGTCCTGGGCGCTGGAACTGGCGTATCAGGGGCGTTTTACGACATCCCCGAACCCGAACGTGGGTTGTGTCATTGTCAAAGATGACCAAATAATAGGGGAAGGTTTTCATTTACGTGCGGGTGAACCTCACGCAGAAGTTCATGCTCTTCACATGGCTGGTGACAAGGCAAAAGGTGCAACGGCCTATGTTACCCTTGAGCCATGCAGCCACCATGGTAAAACTCCTCCTTGTGCTGATGCTTTGATTGCCGCAGGTATAAGTCGTGTTGTGGTGGCAATGCAGGATCCTAATCCACAAGTTGCAGGACGTGGTTTATATAAATTGCAGCAGGCAGGTATTGCGGTTGAACATGGTTTAATGATGGAACAGGCCGAAATACTGAATAAAGGATTTCTCAAGCGTATGCGCACTGGATTTCCCTATCTGCAATTAAAACTGGGAGCCTCATTGGATGGGCGTACTGCATTGGCATCGGGTGAAAGTAAATGGATCACTTCATCGGAAGCACGGCAGGATGTACAGAAATTGCGCGCACAATGCAGTGCTATCCTGAGTTCCAGCGCGACGGTGTTAGCAGATGACCCTTCACTGACGGTTCGCTGGAATGAACTGGATGCAGAAACTCAGTCTGTTTATCCTCAAGAACTCTTGCGTCAACCGGTCCGTATTATTGTGGACAGTCAAAATCGTGTGATGCCACAACATCAAGTTGTTCAACAATCAGGGCAATGTTGGTTAGTGCATACTGACTCGGTAGATTCTGAAAAAGATGAACAGTGCTGGCCTGAAGATATTGAGCGGGTTATTGAAAGGATAGTATTGCCGGCACACGGCGCTGGTGTTGATTTGGTTCTGCTGATGATGCAGCTTGGCAAACGTCAGATAAATTCGGTCTGGGCTGAATGTGGGCCAATGCTGGCAGGTGCTTTGCTGTCTTTGGGCTTGGTTGATGAGCTGATCCTCTATATCGCTCCAAAAGTATTGGGAAACAGCGCTCGTGGGCTGTTTGCTATCCCTGAACTACAAAAATTATCGGATGCGCCAGAATTTACGCTGCTGGATGTACAACAGGTTGGGCCTGATGTGCGTCTTCGTTTACGACCGCGCTAAGTGCTCTGATTTAACTTTGAACATAAATCAAGACGCAGAGAAAAAGAATGTGATAAGATCCGCCCCCCTGCGGATATTAATAAGATATAAGGAAGGCTATGAACATAATCAAAGGTGTTGTTGCAGCTCCTGAAGCACGCATTGCGATTGCGATTGCCCGCTTTAACAACTTCATTAATGACAGCCTGCTGGAAGGGGCCGTGGATGCGCTGGAACGCATCGGTCAGGTTTCTTCAGACAATATCACCGTAGTATGGGTTCCGGGAGCTTATGAGCTGCCGTTGACAGTTAAGGCACTGGCTGAATCCGAAAAGTATGATGCGGTTATTGCTTTGGGCACTGTTATCCGTGGCGGTACGGCTCACTTCGAATATGTTGCCGGTGAGTGTAGTTCTGGCTTGTCCAGTGTGGCAATGTCCAGCAATATTCCTGTCACGTTTGGTGTTCTGACAACCGAAAATATTGAACAGGCGATTGAACGTGCGGGTACTAAAGCGGGCAATAAAGGAGCTGAAGCTGCCTTGACCGCATTGGAAATGATTAATGTAATTAAAGCCATTAAGGCTTAAGTTTTTTAGTTTTAATTAAGGGGAATTTTGTGAAACCTGCTGCTCGTCGTCGTGCTCGTGAGTGTGCTGTTCAGGCAATTTATTCATGGCAATTATCCAAAAACAGCATCGCTGATGTTGAATTGCAGTTTCTGTCAGAGCAGGATGTAACCGGTGTTGATGTCACCTATTTCCGTGAATTGTTGTCCGGGGTCGCGGTGAATGCTGCAAAATTGGATGCCTTGATGGCTCCGTATCTTTCCCGCCAGCTTGAAGAGTTAGGTCAGGTGGAAAAAGCTATCTTGCGCGTTGCGATGTTTGAACTAAGCTTTCGTGATGATGTTCCCTACAAAGTGGCTATTAATGAAGGTATCGAATTGGCAAAAACGTTTGGTGCCGAAGATAGTCATAAATTCGTGAATGGGGTATTGGACAAAGCTGGCCCGGTAGCACGTAAAAAAAAGTGATTGCTTGCCAATAGCCCCTATTATAACTAGATGATTTTAAACATAAGGCCGGTTTCCCCGGCCTTATGTACACATCGTCAGTCACTTTTTGGAATTCTATTATGGCATGTGGTGAATTTGACCTCATTGCACGTTATTTCAATCGCCATGTTATCCGCCGACGTGATGTGAATCTAGGGATTGGTGATGATTGTGCGCTGATGACCGTTGCAGAAAAGCAAGAGCTGGCAGTGACAACGGATACGTTGGTTTCTGGTATTCATTTTCTTCCTGATATTGCGCCGGAAGATCTGGCGTATAAGGCTCTGGCTGTCAATATCAGCGATCTGGCTGCGGTAGGAGCAGATCCTGCCTGGGCATCGTTGGCGCTGACTTTGCCGGCTATCAATGAGGATTGGTTAAAGCGGTTTAGTGATAGTCTGTTTGAACAACTGAACTATTACGGAATGCAGTTAATTGGTGGAGATACGACCAAAGGCCCGATGAGTTTGACTCTGACTGTACATGGTCTGGTTCCGGCTGGCAGAGCATTACGTCGTACCGGTGCCAAAAACGGTGATTGGATTTATGTGACAGGAACTTTGGGTGATAGTGCAGCAGGGCTTGCCTTATTGCAGGATCGCCTGACAATCGAAGAGACAGCAGTCCAAAACTGGCTTCTCAAGCGTCATCTCCGTCCACAACCTCGGGTTTTGCAAGGACAGGCATTGCGTGATTTAGCCTCTTCTGCTATCGATTTATCCGATGGCTTGATTTCTGATCTGAACCATATTCTGATTGCCAGTCAATGTGGTGCGCGTATTAACCTGGATGCACTGCCTTATTCTGAGGCGATGCAGAAATATGTCCCGCCACAGCAGGCATTAAGTTTGGCATTAAGCGGTGGTGAAGATTACGAGTTGTGCTTTACTGTGCCTGAACTGAACCGTGGTGCATTAAATATGGCTTTGGCACATACAGGAGCCAGTTTCTGCTGTATCGGGCAGATCAGACCAGAATCAGAAGGTATTCGCTACTTTAATCATAATGAAGAGATCGAGCTGGATCTGAAAGGATTCGACCATTTTAAAACCGAGAAAAAGCCGGTAGAAGATTGCCAGGCATCTGAGCGTGAAAAGAATGACCAAACGGAGGGAACTCATGGATGATGCAAAACGCCGTTTGAGGATGAGTAATCCGTGGCACTTGCTGGCTACCGGATTCGGCAGTGGTTTATCGCCGATTATTCCGGGCACTATGGGCTCAGTTGCTGCTATCCCATTCTGGTTATTGTTGGTACAGTTACCTCAATGGGGGATCTGGCTGGCTATTCTGTTAGGCACAATTATTGGCTGTGTTATCTGCCAGAAAGCAGCCGATGCTATGCAGGTTGAAGATCCGGGGTGTGTGGTCTGGGATGAGTTCATCGGAATGTGGATCACATTAATGGCGATCCCTGTCCTCAACTGGCAGTGGGTTTTAACGGCTTTTGTGATATTCCGCGTTTTCGATATGTGGAAACCGTGGCCAATTCGCTGGTTTGACCGTTACGTCAAAGGTGGGGTTGGTATTATGCTGGATGATATTATCGCAGCGATTTTTGCCGTGATTGTTATCTGGTGGCTGAATTTTTATCAACTATTGACCTTTCTGAACCTTCCATTTTTAGTGTAGTGATAACTAATTGATTAGCCACTGTGTGCAGTGGCTAATTTACTTCTAACATTTGTCTTATTCTTTAGTTGAAGGATGTTAGGAATTATCAATTCTGTTAAATATAATTTGTTGTTATTTTATTTCTTAGAAATTATTTCTTAAATCTTTTTATGTTCTTAATTTTCATTCGAATCAGGTTATCAAAAAATAAACTATCTTATAAAATAACAATAATAAAAGACAAATAACTCGTTGACTTCAAAAATCATAGGCGTATTATTTTTTTCAGTTGAATCCAAACCACAACAACCTTATTAAATTTTGTTATATTTATTTTCATCGAAAATGGTTTGAGGATGAAATAATCGTATTTTTAATCTAGTTTATATCCGTTGCAAAAAATATATAATCATTCGTATAGGAGTTGATTATTTATGAAATGGTATGTTACGGAAGCATCAGAAATACATGATACAATTCCCTACGGAAAGGAAATCAATATTGGTGCTGGATTTGGTCCAACAGGAATTCCTCATATAGGAACACTTTGTGAAATAATTCGTACCAATTTAGTAAAAAAAGAACTCAACAAATTGGGTAGAAAAGTTAATTTTTATCTTATTTCAGACGATTTTGACCCGTTCAGAAGAATACCAACTAATGTACCTAATTCAGAAAAGTTAAAAAGTTATTTAGGTCTGCCGGTAAATAAAGTTCCAGACCCATTCGGCGTATACTCTTCATTCTCGGAGATGGCGGAAAAACGATTATTGGAATTTGTCAAAGAGTATGATATAGATTGCAATATAATAAATAATTCTCTGGCTTATAGTAATGGAGACTATAACGATACAATTAAAGTGTTTCTGAGAAATTTTTCAATTATCAATCAGATATGCAAAGGGTCTACAGGTTATTTAAGGCAGAGAACATATAACATCATAATGCCTATTTCTGAAAAAACAGGGAAAGTACTTGAGCATATTGTCATAACAAATGTAAATCCAGATGATGGAGAGATAACCTATTATATACCTTCAGAAGAAATAGTGAATAAACCTGGGTATGAATATGGTGTAGAACTTCGAGAGCTTTATCAGGATGAAATATTAGATCAAGAGCAAACAATTTCAATATTAAATGGCAAATCTAAACTCCAATGGAAAGCTGACTGGAGCATGCGTTTGCTGCATAGAAATATTCATTTTGAAATGCATGGAGAAGACCTGACAGGTTCAGCAGTTGTTGCTCGTCAGATTTTCAGTGCATTACATAAACCTACTCCACGTTTTTACAAATATGGACTTTTTCTTGACTCTTCTGGGGAAAAAATATCTAAATCAAAAGGTAATGGCTTCTCTCTGAGTGATGTCAGAAATCTCCTTACACAAGACGCCATTCAAATTTATTTATCAAAAGATCCTAAAAAAGCCACTAGATTTTATATAGAACAGTTTCCTGGATTGAATGATCAAGTAAATATTTTGAACAAAAATAAAAAACGCTTATCTTTTTTAAAGATATCCAGGATATTAAAAGCATCAAAGCCAACCAGCCTTGCATCAGCAAGAAAATTTCTTGATTTATATAAAAGAGATGGGGAAATTATATCGGAAAATGAACTAACAATTAGCTATAATTATTACTTAAAAACCAATAAAAATGATAACAGAGGGTTAACAACAAACAAAGAGAAGCAGTATTTTTCTGTTATCACAGAGTCGATAAAATCAGGAAAATACTTTTGTAAGGAAGATATAATAAAACTTATATTTGATACCTACGAAAATCATTTCCCAGAAAAGGATAAACCACAAATATGGAATTTACTTTATAGGGGGTTATTTGGTGATATCTGTGGCCCAAGAATAAAGACATGGATAGCAGTAAATGATATAAAAGAAATAATTGAATGTTTTGATAATCCACAAAAAATAAAAAAAGAAAATGAAACAAAAGAAAGTGGTGCGATAAAAACAGAATCATCTATTGTAAGAAATTTGTATAAGGATGAAAAACCACATATGACAAAATTATTCGGTGAAATTAATTTTCATCAAATTAGGGAAAAATGTAATGTTTTATCTCATGAGTTGAAAAAACAGACAAGCTCCCTAATTGACGCTTTTTCTGAATACCAATGTAAAATCGTCACTGAAGATGAGATTTATCGCGCAGTAGATCTTTTAGAAAATATTGAAAAAAACGAAAAATTTTTTCAAAAGAAAGTCTACGGCATTACATCATTTCTTCCTCTGAACCAACCAATTTATGCTTCTGTGTGTTTTGGTTTTATACCTTCTCTTATGGCTGAAAATATTTGTATTCGTCCACCTACAGCGATGCATCCCCATTATAAAAAATTTGAAAATGTTATTGATCTATCGAAAATATCTGAATCATTTTCAGTTTCCTATGAAGATAAAGAGTTATTTTTAAGTAAAAGAGTAAAAATAACCGATGCTGTTATTTTTACCGGTACACCAGAGAATGCAATTAAAGTTCGCAAACATTTTAGAAAAAACACATTGTTTATCTTAAATGGGGCAGGACATAATCCTCTTATTGTATCAAAGGATGCGGATATAGATTTAGCTATCGAAAGTGCCAAACGAGTTGTGCTCTATAATCAAGGGCAAGATTGTGCCGGTCCCAATTCTATATTGGTACACAATGATATATATGATGTGTTTAAGGATAAATTAATTTTTAGTTTGAAAGGAATTGAAGATAAAGTAGGTCCTTATTCTGATTATGAAAATATAGTAGGCCCTAACAGTGATATTGATCACAGTATAAAGATTGCATCAATATTTAAAATGAACAGAAGTTATTGTACCTATGGTGGAGAAATAAATCCTATAAATGGTATGATAAAACCGACTGTATTTGAAAAACCTCTCGTTTTAGGCGGTAATTACAAAGAGTTTTTTGCTCCTGTTTTCTTTTTGCAAAGATATCAGCTAGATCAAGAATTAATAGATTATTTTTCTCATCCAAGTTACTCTGCTAATGCTATGTACATTTCTTTATTTGGTACAAGCGATTATATTAGCTATGAATTAAGCAAAAAGTTACACTTACCGGATAGTATTCTCCACAATACTGATTTACATTTGGAGGAACATGGTTATCTTCCATATGGTGGACAGGGACCCGCTGCATCATGCCTTTGGTATGATGGTAATAGAATTAATGGAAGTACATTGCCGCAAAGGGATATATATCAGTATTTGGTTGAACCGTACAACAGGTAAAAAAGTAAAAATGACTGCCAGCATTAATAAATCATATATGGTATCCATTATATTGGGAGCATCTCTCGTAGGATTAGCAATGGGATATACATTGCCAATGGTCAGTTTAAAGCTGGCAGGACAAAATCACGCTTCAACGACTTTGGGTATAGTGTCAGCATTACCTGCGGTGGGAATGCTGATTTCTTCTATGATTATTCCAACATTGACTCGTTTATTTAAATTAAATAATTTATTGATTTTTGTTTTATTATTACTTGCCGTTTCTACTTTATTTTCCACTTACATAAACCAAGTATATTACCTTGCTATTCCCCGATTCTTGATGGGGTTTGCTTGTGGTATCATTGTGGTGGTTGGAGAATCCTGGATCAGCGATAATGCTAGTGATAACTATAAAGGAACATTGATGGGATTATACACCTCAGTATTTACCGGATGTCAATTACTGGGGCCATTATTGATTTCTATCGTTGGTATTATCTCACTTATTCCTGCAACATTACTGAGCTTATTCTCCATTGTTTGTATTGTAATTATTTTAATAAATCCTTCAGCATCCTTATCACAACGGACAGAAAAAAATCAAGAAATAAAATATTCTGCCTTGCCATTAATTATGTCTGCGCCCTGTCTTATGATTGGTGTTTTTTGTTTTTCGTTTTTTGATGCAGCGACATTATCCATGTTTCCACTATATGGTTTTTCATTGGGAATTCAAGAAAAAGTCACCATTACTCTGATAACAGTAATTTTTCTTGGTGATGCAATTTTTCAAGTTCCTATAGGGTGGCTTGCAGATAAAACTAATCATCAAAGAATGCATATTATTTGTGGAGTGGTTTTTATTCTTACCTTATTAGCATTACCATTTACTGTAAATTCTATATTTTTATGGCTTGATATTATCATCATGGGAGCATTCGGTGGCGGGATTTATACCTTATCATTAGTGAGAGCAGGGAAAAAATATTCAGGCCAGACACTAATTACTATAAATTCTCTATTTGGCATTATTTGGAGCATTGGCAGTCTTATGGGACCTTTAATGACGGGTATCTCAATGGATATATTTAACGAAAAAGGGTTTATTATTGTCCTTGTTCTGGTCGGATTAATGTTTATATTTTCACACTTGATCCCTAAAAACCTGTATAGCTTATAAGCCTCAAGTTGCAGCCAATCAAAGCTGCAGCTTGAAATAGAGGGCATACAACGTAGTGGCAAACTTAATGAGTTGTACCACCTGTCACAACAATATCCGATTTATTTTTCCAGGCTATTTCAATGGCTGTTTTCAATGCGATAGTCACTGTTTCCAGAGACATACTTGGCATCTCTATATGCTCTGCTGCTTGTTGCGGTAAATAAGGAACATGGATAAATCCTCCACGAACAGCAGGGTATTTATGTGACAGATAATGTAATAAGCCATACATCACATGGTTACAGACAAAAGTGCCGGCTGTTTGAGAGACAGACGCTGGAATACCTGTTGTCTTCAGTTCATTGACTATTGCTTTGATAGGGAGGCTGGAGAAATAAGCCGCAGGCCCTCCGGCAATAACCGGGGTATCAATTGGCTGTTTACCTGCATTATCAGCAATTCTGGCATCGTTGATATTGATTGCAACCCGCTCTACACTGATATTTGGCCTGCCTCCTGCCAGCCCGACGGAAATCACCATTTCCGGCTGATGCTTATCAATGGCGGCGTAAAGCTGTTCCAGTGAAGTATCAAAAATACAGGAGAGTTGCTGAGTTTCAATACTTGCATCGGCAATTTGGTTGCCTTGCAGTGGTTTTATTGCTTCCCATGAAGGATTGATGGTTTCGTTCCCAAAAGGCTCAAACCCAGTGATTAAAATTGTTTTCATAGCTGTTTCCTGTCGTTATTTTATAAATATGTATTTATAACTAATTGTTTTATATGAACATCAGAAAATAGAGCAAAAAAACATTGGTAATCAGCAAGATACATCCCGTAGGAATTTGTGCCTTAATAACGGCATTTCGATCAGGTAACTCTAATAGCGCGGCGGGGACGAGATTAAAATTTGCTGCCATGGGTGTCATCAACGTACCACAATAGCCGGAAAACATCCCGATTGCTGCCATCACTGCCGGATTGCCTCCATGTTGCAAGATCAGAATAGGAATACCAATCCCCGCTGTCACAATGGGAAAAGCAGCAAAAGCATTTCCCATGATCATGGTCAGTAACGCCATGCAAAATACATAAGCCATTGCAGCGATAAATCGGTTATCGACAGCCAGATAACTCTCTGTCAGATGAGAAATAATCGTGCCCACTCCTGCGGCAGTAAACAATAATCCGAGAGTTGCCAGAATTTGCGGTAAAATGAACACACAGCCGATAGAGTCCAATAATCGGCGAGTTTCTTGCATAGGCTGCATGATTTTTTCATGGGTGATATATATGGCGATGACCAATGCGATCAGACAGCCAAGGCTAATAGAAAACAGTGTGACTAGCGTCGTATGGTTACCTTCGCCGAAAATTGCTTGTTCTAAGCCTGGGACATGATTGAACAGCAGCACGCCAATCATAGTAATAACGGGAATAAGCAGAGCAGGTAAAAATAAGCGATTGCCAAGACGAGCTGCACTTTCCTGCCGCTGTTTTGGTGTGGATTGGTGGTAATTACCTAAACGTACTCCACCAAACCCAGCTAGCAAAGCCATTACAACCACCAGCATTCCTACTCCGATATGAACAGTTCTGTCGCGTGAGTTTCGTTGCTGATCCAGATCTCTAACAGACGGTAGCTCCAGTCTCCCAATAGAAAAATAAAGCCATAAAGTCCCCAAAATAGGCCGGTAGTCAAGCGACGGGGATTGGCTTTATCGCGCCAGGACATCACAGTAATAATAAGTAAAATAACACCCGCTAAATAGTAGAGATACTGTAATTGAAACATTATCTTGCCTCCTTACTGGCCTGCTTTATCGGGTTTAAAGATGCATGGTTCAGGGAAGCAATTTCTTTGGCAAGCCGATTATCAAGGCGATATAGCCTAATTGAATGAATTAAAAAAGCACAAATAGCGGTCGGAATACCCCACATGGCGATATGCAGAGGTTCAGTCTGGATGCCTGCGGAGTTCAGCATAAAATTATGCATAAAGATAATAGCACCGAAAGCGACAAAAATATCTTCACCAAAAAATAATCCGGTATTATCCGTTGCAGCGGACATAGCACGGATCCGGTAACGGACATGGTCAGGCAAATCACCATATTGATTCTCGGCAGCCCCTTCTGCCATAGGCGCTAACAGTGGACGAACCATTTGTGGATGCCCACCCAGACTGGTTAATCCCAGAGCAGCAGAGGTTTCACGTATAAATAAATAGATGATCAATAGACGTCCTGTTGTGGCGCTCTTGATATGGGCAATTGTACGTTGGGCTTGTTCTTTTAACCCATGCCTTTCCAGCAGGCCGATGATGACTAAGGGTAGTAAAATCGTCAGAGATAGATTCAGTGTATTAAGAAACCCGGAGCCGAGTTTTTCCAGAATATCGAGAATTGGCATACCAGCGGCTAACCCAGTAACCAGCCCTGCAATTGTTACAATTAAAACAGGATTAAGCCTCAGAATAAAACCGACTATGATGACTGCGATCCCGATTAAGGGCCAGAAATTGATTGTGTACTGCATCTTTTACTTCCCCTTTGGATAAATGAAGTGTTGTTCTATTGTTGGTTTAAATTGCATGGATTGTTGTGTAATTGTTTTAAATTGTTGAACAATAAATAGGTCGCGATCAAAGAATGATCAATGCAAATTTGCATCAGATTGCAAAAATGGAATGCAGATCACTTATTGGTTGAAAAACAGTTTATTTAATAGTGCTACTTTGCTAGCTGGCGAGAGGTAAAACATCTGATTGGCAGAAAAGATCCTAAATAGCAATAGCAGAAGAAATATATTCTTTATAAAAATAAAGATATTTTGGGGAAATAATGGTAATCCTCTTTAAGATCAATATCCGTGACATTACACGGACATTCGATATGAGTATTAATACTGTTGCGTATTTTTAGAAATTTTCATTGTAATATAGAGCTATAATTCAGCCTGATTACTTTCTGTTGTGAGTATTGCCAGTATTTGAAATTCAAATGAAAATACGGCTTTCAGGTTGTAAAAACCTTTCAGGTACATAGAGATCGAAATTATTTAATCGACAGTATTCTTCCAATTGTTGAGCGGAGCTAACACCAACTTTTCTATATATTTGTGCTGTATAATTTTCAACAGTACGATAGGAGATATTTAATATTCTACCAATTTGTTTGCTAGTATATTTATGCAAAGAGAGAAAAATGACATCCCATTCTCGTTGAGTAAATAAATGAGTAGGTGGCTGAAACATGATAGAAGCAGGAAGTTTTCCATGATATAAGCGGGTTAATGAATAATCTTGGGCTTTCCATAAGTGGTATATAATTCCTATACAGTCACCATTTTCATGATAAATAGGTGATTTTTCACAGAAGTAAGACGATAATGTTTTCGTTTCTCCCCAAATATGGGTTTCGAGTGAAACATATGATTTTTCTTCAGCCATTACTTTCTGGTCATGGTGAATATATGCTTCTGCAAATTCAGCACCATCCCAGGGAAGCTCGTCATCATAAAATCCTTCAAAATCAAATGAATCAGAAAATCCTTTAATCGCATTCAATGCTTTGTTACCATAAATAAAACATGAGTTTTTATCTTTTATTCCCCAGGGATCGTTACTTGCTGCTAGTGTATTAATTATTTGCGGTGAAATGATGGACTTCTTACTCATATCAATATTCCTTTTTATGCTTGAATAATATGATCAACTTAATCCTATACTACCAATAGTGAGGTGTCTTTCAGGAATATAGTGTTCAAGATTCTGTTCTTTGCAAAATTCTTTCAGATTTACATGTCTTGAAAGATTAAATTTTTGATAAATGGATAGTATATAATTAACAACTTCTTTCGTCGTTATGTTTAATTCTTTGCCGATTTTATTTTCATCCAGAGAACGTAAAAGTAGAAATAGAACCTCCCATTCAGTTTGTGTCAGTATATTATTGGGAGGTACGAATTCTAACGTTTTTGGTGTAACTCTATCGTAATAATAAGAAGCAGAAAAGTTGTGGATTTTGTATAAATGAAGAGTGATACCAATACAATTACCTTTGTCATCATAAAGTGGATCTTTATCACAAAGATACGATTGTTTAATTTTGTCTTTTCCGAATAAATGAGTTTCCATTGTAGTTACGCGTTGCATCGTTTGCATAACCTTTTTATCCTGATAATGGAATTCCTTTTCATATTCCGTAATGGGTGAAGGTAATTCGCTTACATTAAGCCCTGTAATGTTAAAATCTTTAGGTAGATTGAATAGTTGATAAAAGGCAGAATTGGCGTAGATAAAATTTGATTGGAGGTCTTTAGCTCCCCAGGGATCAATGCTTTTTTCCCACATATGAATTAATTGCGGAGTAATATTATTTGATTTTTTCATATTTTATAGGCTAACTATTTAATTATTATAGTAGTATATTAATTGATTTTTTGATGATGGATTGAATGGATTAACTGCATGATATAGAACAATAATTAGCTAGTCAAAACCTATACATTTATTAATTTTGTTATAGGGTTTTTAATATAAAAAACACCATTGCATATTGAAGTTATTACATTAGTTTAAAATTTAACGTGAATATAATTTTATTAACCTAATGAAATGGTAATAGCATAAAATTTATATGCTTTATTTACCTTAAGGTAAAATATCCTCATTAAAGTATTTCATACGCTTCCAACGTTTCCGAAAATGATTAAACTTTTTAAGTATCCCGTTGGATATAAAAGAATCAACATGGATGTTTATTGTTCTACTTTTACTGACAGAATTAATGCGTGAATATTTGATAACTATATATAATATTCCCAATTTGAGAATATTTGGTTGTTATCAAAGGAGATTAATGTCCTAGTATAGATATCTTAGTATCTTATACCAGCACTAACTCCAGGGAAATTTTTTAAAAAATATAAAAATGAATATAAATAAAATATAAAAATAGGGTTGTAATTAATTAATCAATATAAGGGGGGGTAAGATTATTTCTACTACTTTAGTTTTATACAAAGATCACTGAAACTAATAACCTGAAACTTTTCACAAGAAAAGTTTCAGGTATGTTAATAGGATTAAAACAGAGCTATTAACACTTTGTTTTTTTATTTTACAGGAGCTAATTCAGACAAACCTGCGACTGCTTTTTCTAGGTACTGACGGGGGCAGCCTAGGTTAATTCGGATAAATCCTTTTCCTCTATCACCAAAACTACATCCCATTGAAACAGCTACTTGGGCTTTTTGTATTAATACTTGTTGCAACGCATTATCATCTAAGTCTAAATCTCGACAATCCAGCCAGGCCAGATATGTACCTTCTGCTTTGGTTATTCGGCACCAAGGAGCAGAAGATGCTAACGCCTGTTCTAACCAAATACGATTTTCAGCCAGATAATCCAAGAGGTTATCAAGCCATATCTCACCATATTGGTAAGCAGCAGTAGCCGCAGCCATAGATAATGAATTGAACACATCTAGCCCATGAGCATTCAACCGATCATTAAAGGCTTGCCGAATTGCCGGATTTGGAATGAGAAAGTTTGAGATACGCAGTGATGAGAGCCCAAATGTTTTACTTGATGAAGTGGCAACAATAACATGCTCATGCCATTCACTATCCAGATGTAATATTGAGGTGAATTTCCCCCAAGGTAACGTTAAATCCGCCCAGATTTCATCGGAAAGCACTGTTGTACCGTACTTTTTACAAAGTATTAATAATTGGAGTAATTCGTTACGATCCCAACAGCGACCAGTAGGGTTATGGGGATTACATAGCAATAACAGCGGAGGCCTGTGTTGCTCCAAGATATGTTTTAGGTGACCGTAATCAATTTTATACCCTTCTGGGGTTTCAATAAGTGGGTTTTCAATAACTTCTCTGCCGTTCATAGTAGTAATTTTGGCAAACGAAGAATAGTAAGGCCCCTGTATAACAACCCCCTCTCCTGGTTTACTCAACATTTGTATCAATAAAGCTAACCCAGGTATGACACCTTCTATAGAAGTAAACCAATCCCGGAGCAAGGTTAGTTTATGGCGTTTTGCAAACCAGTCTATTGCTGCCTGATAGTAAAGATCGTCGCGTTCACTATAACCGAAAATGCCATGATCGATTCGGGACGATAGGGCTTGCTGGACTTCTTTTGGACACTGAAAATCGTAGTCCGATACCCACATTGGCAGAAGGTCATTTGTGTTTAATTGCAGATAACGATCTAAAAAATCCCACTTAATAGAACCTGTATTGTGGCGATCGATTATCTGGTTGAAATCATATGATTTCACGTTGTGTTTCCTTTTTCTTCCGAGAGTTTTCGGAGGGGATTTTTGCAATACCAAAACCAGTAAAGCCATAAATGAGGGCAAAAAAGATGGCGGTATAGCACTGGATTGCCCAAGGCAGTAACTCTAGCGTACTGACTCCGAGCGTTGTAGCCATGTAAATGCCAGCAGAAGTCCAGGGAAGCAGAGGTTCGATAACCGTACAGCCATCTTCTATGGTGCGTGATAGATTTTTGTTGTCCAGTCCCATCCGGTGATAAGCGCCTTTGAATAGTTCAGCCGGGATAAGAAGGGCCAGTTTTCCATCACAAGTTGCGCCTGTTACCACAATAGTTGTGGTTAAAGTTGCGGCAATGAGTTGGCCGGTTGTATGAACAGCTTTCAGAAGCTGGTTGATGATGATAGTTAGTGCGCCAGTGAGTGTTAAAGCGCCGGCAAACGCGAATGCACAAAGTATAAGCAGTATAGTCCCCATCATTGAGGACATACCACCGCGATTAAGTAAGCGGGGGATATCACTAACGATACCAGTGATATTATGTCCTTGCTCGGAGAACATTGAGAGGTTGAAACCATCAATTAGCGCGTTAAACCCTTGTTTAAGCGTGAATCCTTGAAGAGCTATACCGATCGCAATAGCTAATGCACAGGCAGCCAACATGGTTGGTATCACCGGACGTTTTGTTATAGCTCCCCATAAAACTAATACCGGTGGCAAGATCAGCAATAAATTGAAATTATACAGGCTTTCAAGAGATTGTATGATCTCTGTGATTTTTTCTGGGGGAATTGTACTACCCGTTAAATCTGTATAGCCGACGATAAAGTAAACAATAGCAGCTAAAACAAAGCCTGGAATAGTGGTATATGTTAAGTGCTGAATATGACTGTAAAGATCAGTTTCGGCCACGATTGCAGCAAAATTGGTTGAGTCAGATAACGGCGAGATTTTATCACCGAAATACGCCCCTGAAACAATCGCGCCTGCCGCGGCGGCCAAAGATACGTCAAGGCCGGCCGCTACTCCCATTAGAGCAACTCCTACTGTTCCGGCTGCGCCCCATGAAGTACCGGTACAAACAGAAATCAAGCTTGTGATAAAGAAGGCAGCAATCAGTATGTATTGAGGGCTAATCAATTTTAGTCCCCAATATACCATGTAAGGTATAGTTCCACTGAACATCCAGGTGCCAATTAGACCTCCGACACAAATCAGTATCATTATTACTGGCATAGCTTTGGCTAGTTTTGCCACAATAGAATCCATAATGTCATCCCAGCGATAGCCTTGCCAATATGCCAGGGCTGCTGCTATTACGGCGGAGATAAGTAATAAGGATTCGATACGCAGATTAAATTGACCATAGCCAATAATTAGCAGTAAGAGCATTGATGCAATTGGTAAGATAGCGAGTCCCAGATTAATTTTTTTCTTGTCATCCATTTGAAAATTCCAATTTTATGTAGGGTGTTGAAATAAAATCTATTTTATTAAAAGAACAGAATCTCTGATGACGAGTTCTGCGGAAAACATATTCATTTGTGGAATCGGTTCTTTTTTGGCGCTAAGTTGTAATGCCAGATTAGTAGCCCGTTGAGCCATTTGTTCAATTGGGTTGCGTATGGTAGTTAAGGGAGGATAGAGATATTGGGCTGTAACTATATTATCAAAGCCAATTATCGATAGTTGTTCTGGTAAGCGAATTCCCCGCCGATGTAGGGAGCGCATCATTCCAGCAGCCATCACATCATTAAATGTAACTGCTGCGGTAAAGTTGATGCCGCTGTCTAAGAGCTTTTCTGCTGCTTGTTCTCCGCCTTTTTCGTTAAATGGAACACTGATAACCCAACCGCTGGGTACAGTGATACCCGCATTAGCCATTGCAGAATAATATCCTTCCAAACGGTGTTTTCTATCATCAATTGGTAAGTCTGCTGTTATATAAGCAATTTTTTGATGACCATTTTGGAGAAGGTAGTTGATAGCAGTCTGAGAAGCACTGATATTATCTAACCAGATACATCGGTTAGCGATGGCGGGAAGATATCGATTAATAACCACTAATCCTGGAGTGTGAGCTGCATAACGTAATATATCGGCTTCGCTCATTCTACTGACATAGGCTACTATTGCTTCACATCCTTGATTGATTAAAAAATCCAATGCAGATTTTTCGAGTTCAGCTTGATGCCCGCCACTACAAACCATAAGTTTGGTTTCTTTTTTTCGAGCGATTTTTTCAACTCCCCGAGACAAAAGAGAAAAAAATGGATCAGCTAAATTACCAGTCAGTAACCCCAACATATTGCCGCACCTTTGTGCCAATGCAAGTGCCGCGGAATTACGGTGGTAGTTTAATTCTCGCATGGCTTTTTCTACACGCTCACGTGTACCTGGTTCAACATAAACTGTATTATTAATAACACGACTGACAGTGGCTACAGATACTCCAGCTTTATGAGCGACATCTTTCATAGTGGCCATTGCTCTTTCCCTAGCAGTTATGCAAGCTAAATATGAGGTCGGATCATATCCCAATTTATTCCGATGATCATGAAATGTTTTGTGGCCTTTATTTCAGGCGAGTAACATATATTCGGATCTAGCGAATAGTTTAATGATAGAATGAGAGTTTTATCTCTTCAGTTATTTAAATCGCTTTTTAAAGTGTGTAATATTCTGATCACATAGTTATCTATGTCACATAGTTATCTATGCTCCCAGGAATTTTCTCCCTTATTGTCTCGCTGCATCTTGAAATTCATTGGATGTAGAAAAGTATAGTCTATAGATTTAAGATATTTTGGTGGGATGTATAAATCATAATTGTTTCTTTCACAAAGAGTTTTTAATTCAATCATTGAATTTATTGAAAATTTTTCATAGATGTTTTTAAAATATCTTTCTAATGTACGACATGATATTTTTAATTCATTAGCAATTTTCCTATTACTGATACCTCGGCAGAACAGAAATACTATTATCCATTCTTTTTCTGTTAATATATTGTTAGGAGGGTTGAGGTTAATGGACGCTGTAATATCATTTCTGATATAGTGATGTACTGAAAAATGGTTTATTTCTTTAATGTGACAAACGATCCCGATGCATTTATTCTCTTCACTCATTAATGGGTATTTTTCGCAAAAATAGGGTCTTAGTTGCTTTGATTCGTATTGGAAATAAGAACTAATAGATGATACTCGTTGCATGGATGTTAAGACTTGACGATCATGTTCTTCAAAGAGATGAACAAGATGGTTAAATGGTGTAGGTAATTCTTTTTCAGTATACCCTGTCACATCAAAATCGTCAGACAAATTATTTAATTTAATAAACACCTTGTTTGCATATATGAGATGGAGTTTCTTATCTTTTACAGACCATGATTCATGACTTTTATCCCACATATTTGTTAACTGAGGAGTGATTTGACTCATTATATAACCTTTAATAATTATTGGATATTTTTTGTTATAACTTCAGTTGATTAATTGATCTTCAAACGAAAATATTCTTATTCATACGAGGATAACTAATTCATTTCAGATGGAATGTGAGAAGAGCTTATTATTCATGTAACAGGTTTCATGGCGTGTGAAAATGTGACTGTTGTCATGATTTTTTACCTTGCTTAATTGCCGGGTAAGTAAAAATATTAGTTGTCATGACTCTCCTGGTGTGAAGAGCCAAATATCGCAGGCTGAAATCCTCCAATCACAACTATATTTGGATTTGGTAGTTTAGCTATGTGATTAATGCTTGATGAGAAAAACCGTCATAAATAGCTCCTACTCAAAAATGGAGGTATTTATGACGGTCTGAGAAGAATTCAATTGAATCAGACTTTAATGAACTGTTTATTATCCAACACCTTGGAGACTTCTTTATTGAGTATATTCAACAGAAGAATCGAACGGGTTTCTCCATCCGGTTCATTATAAATGGCCTGAATACCTTCAAAAATACCTTCAGTTATCAGTACTGTATCACCAGAAACAGGGGTTTCTGGTGCAGTAAACTCCTGTTCAGTTGCGCTCATTAACTCATCAATTAACTGTTGTGGAACAATAGCTGGGTACGTGCTGAAGCGGATAAAATGATTGACTCCACGTGTTGAATTGACGGTAGTGGTATGAATAACCTCCGGATCAAAATTCACAAAGAGGTAGTTCGGAAAGAGGGGTTCGGTTACGGTTGCCCTTTTACCCCGAACAATTTTTTCAATTTTGGCTGTGGGTGTCAGGCAAATAACTTCCTGTCGCTCCAGGTTTTCTATCGCCCGAGAGATTTGCCCGCGTTTACAGTAAAGAAGATACCAGTTTCCCATAATATTCCGACCCCATTACACAATGTACTTAGCATAACAAAACCGATATACCAGGATCATCTATAAAGTGAAGCATAACAAAACTGATATACAAGGATCACCTATAAAGTGAAAATGCGTTTAGGGGGGAAAACATGGTTTTATAACCAGTAGGTGTTTGTTACCAGTAAAAGTTCATGTTTTATAGCATTTAACTGTACATTGACCAATTTTATGTATGTTTATGAATTTATTTTGTTTTTATAGATGAAACCAACAAAGGATTTGCTATTAAAATCAATTGAATTATATCAATAGGTATATCGAAGAAATCCATGCTACAAGAATAGTACTATTTTTTAGTGACAGAAATGGAAGGTTTAAAATCTTTCGGCGTAATGTAGAGTTTTCTGAACAATTTGATAAACAGGTGGAGTCTGAGTAATGTTTCATTGTATCCCAGCAACCTAATCCACAAGATTACAATAAACTCATTGATTTTTAGTAGGTTATGGGTTTACCTTGTAACCTTTATGGGAAGGCTTATAATGTCTCTCCCTCCTTGCAAATCGGTACAATTAAATAAGATGAAATACCGCGATTTAAGAGACTTTCTTTCCCTGCTGGAGCAATCTGGTGAATTAAAACGAATTCGTATGGAAGTTGATCCTTATCTGGAAATGACAGAAATCGCGGATCGTACTCTTCGTGCCGGTGGTCCTGCTTTGTTGTTTGAAAATCCAAAAGGATATTCAATGCCGGTTTTATGTAATCTGTTTGGTACACCTAAACGGGTTGCAATGGGAATGGGACAGGATGATGTTAAGGCACTGCACGATGTTGGCAAATTACTGGCTTTTCTTAAAGAGCCTGAGCCACCGAAAGGTTTTCGTGACTTGGTAGATAAGCTGCCAAAATTCAAACAAGTTTTGAATATGCCAACTAAGCGTCTTAGTTCTGCGCCTTGTCAGGAACAGGTCTGGGAGGGGGCTGAAGTTGATTTGACCCGTATTCCTGTGATGCACTGCTGGCCCGAAGATGCCGCTCCTCTAATAACATGGGGGCTGACTGTAACCAAAGGGCCAAATAAAGAGCGTCAGAATCTGGGCATCTATCGTCAGCAGGTTTTGGGGAAAAATAAACTTATCATGCGGTGGTTATCACACCGTGGTGGTGCGCTTGATTTTCAGGAATGGTGTCAGGCACATCCAGGCGAACGATTCCCCGTTGCTGTTGCACTGGGAGCTGATCCTGCCACAATCTTGGGAGCCGTCACCCCTATCCCTGATACGTTGTCTGAATATGCTTTTGCCGGGCTGTTACGTGGACATAAAACAGAAGTAGTGAAATGTTTATCCAATGATTTGGAAGTGCCTGCTAGTGCTGAGATTATCCTTGAAGGGTATATCGAGCCGGGAGAAATGGCGCCAGAAGGGCCATATGGCGACCACACTGGTTATTATAATGAAGTAGATATGTTCCCAGTGTTGACCGTCACACACATTACTCAGCGCCGTGATGCCATCTATCACTCCACTTATACAGGGCGTCCACCGGATGAACCTGCTATATTGGGGGTAGCATTGAATGAAGTGCTGGTACCAATTCTACAAAAGCAATTTCCTGAAATTGTTGATTTTTATTTACCACCGGAAGGGTGTTCTTATCGGCTTGCTATCGTGACGATGAAAAAACAATATGCAGGGCATGCTAAGCGAGTCATGATGGGGGTTTGGTCATATCTGCGACAATTTATGTACACAAAATTTGTTATTGTCTGCGATGATGACATTAATGCGCGAGATTGGAACGATGTCATCTGGGCAATAACGACGCGAATGGACCCGCAACGGGATACTGTCTTAATGGAAAATACACCTATCGACTATCTCGATTTTGCATCACCGGTTTCTGGGCTTGGTTCAAAAATGGGATTGGATGCAACAAATAAATGGCCGGGAGAGACACAAAGGGAGTGGGGGCGTCCGATAGTTATGAGTGATAAAATCCGGACCCGTGTCGACGAGATTTGGGATCAATTAGATATTTTGGAGCGATAAGAGGGAACGCATGACAACACTAAGCTGTAAAGTAACATCGGTTGACTCCATTACAGATACAGTTTATCGGGTTCGTTTATTACCTGATTCGCCTTTTTCTTTTCGTGCAGGGCAATACCTTATGGTGGTTATGGATGAGCGGGATAAACGTCCTTTCTCCATGGCATCACCGCCATCAGAAAAACAGACGATTGAATTGCATATAGGTGCTTCTGAATTAAATCTGTATGCAATGGCGGTGATGGATAGGATCCTGGATCAGAAAGTTATTGATATTGATATTCCACACGGGAAAGCATGGTTTCGTGAAGATAGTAAAAACCCGATGTTATTGGTTGCAGGAGGAACAGGGTTTTCTTATACCCGTTCTATCTTACTGGCCGCATTAGAAAAAGATCCTAATCGCGAAATTGCAATTTATTGGGGTGGTCGCGAATTACAGCATCTCTACGATTTAGAAGAATTGCAGGCACTGAGTGAATGTTATCCTAATTTAACTGTTGTTCCTGTCGTTGAACAGATTGATGAGAATTGGCATGGAAGAACGGGGACTGTACTAAGTGCCGTTCTGGAAGATTTTAGCAGTTTGGCGCCGTATGATATCTATATAGCAGGCCGTTTTGAGATGGCTAAAATTGCCCGTGAACGGTTTTGTAGTGAACGTGATGCTTGCATCGATCGCATGTATGGTGATGCATTCGAGTTTATCTGAGCCAATCGCCATACTTGTCACCACTTTTCAGGTGTCTTGTTAGCACGAGTATTCACCCTCCAGTTACCGAGTATTCATCCCCCAGTTACATAGTTAGCTATGCCTCTGGGGAATCATCGGATTACTATTACTATCCTGATACACAATTTGAATCTATTAAATATAAGAAATAAAAAAAACCCGCCCCTGACAGGCGGGAAACTACGGCAACAACTTATTAGAGTGATGCAATAGATAAGACAGACAAGGGGAAAATACGCATAAATAATCGTCAGATAACTCCAGTAATTTAACAACTAGATTCTTTCAACAATCGTGGCAATGCCTTGGCCCAACCCTATACACATTGTTGCTAACCCGAATTGGACATCTTTACGCTCCATTAAGTTCAGCAAGGTTGTAGTGATACGAACACCAGAGCAACCCAGTGGGTGACCAAGAGCAATAGCACCACCATGTAGGTTGATTTTGTCGTCCATGCTATCCAGCAATTTCAGACCTTTCATACAAGCCAGAGATTGAGCTGCAAATGCTTCGTTTAACTCAATCATGCCAATATCTGAAAGGTTCAAGCCTGCTTTTTTCAATGCCATGTGTGTCGCAGGTACAGGACCATAACCCATGATAGAAGGATCACAGCCGACAACTGCCATTGCACGGATACGAGCACGTGGTGTTAACCCTAATTCACGAGCTTTACTTTCACTCATGATTAACATCGCAGATGCACCATCTGAAAGCGCGGAAGAGTTGCCTGCGGTCACACTACCTGTGACGGGATCAAAGACAGGACGCAGGGCAGCCAAGTCTTTCAGATTAGTATCGGGGCGGATCACTTCATCAAAATCGATGAGTTTTAGATTACCATCAGCGTCATGCCCTTGGATTGGTGCGATTTCACCAGCAAAGGCTTTTGACTCTGTCGCTTGTGCAGCGCGCTGGTGTGAACGCATGGCGAATTCATCCTGCATTTCGCGGCTGATACCGTGCATTTTCGCCAGCATTTCAGCGGTTAAACCCATCACACCAGCCGCTTTTGCTACATTACGACTTAACTTAGGATGGAAATCGACACCATGAGTCATCGGTACATGTCCCATATGCTCAACACCACCAATCAATGCAATGTTGGCATCACCCGTCATGATCATGCGGGCACCATCGTGTAACGATTGCATTGAAGAGCCGCACAGACGGTTTACTGTAACGGCAGGAACTGAGTGAGGGATCCCGGCCAGTAAGGCGGAGTTACGGGCAATATTGAAGCCTTGTTCCAGTGTTTGTTGTACACAGCCCCAAGAAATATCGTCGATATGTTCAGGTTGTACTGACGGATTGCGCTTGAGTATCGATTTCATCAAATGTGCAGAGAGATCTTCGGCACGGATCTGACGGAATACTCCACCTTTTGAGCGCCCCATAGGGGTACGGATACCATCAATAATGACTACGTTTTCCATGTTTTCAGACCTCACGCTGTTTCACCGGGATTAACAGCAAGTTTTGCTGCGGCAGGATAGTAACTTTCATTGCTCTCAGCTTTCGCTTTCAGGCCAGTTGGAACTTGATAAAGTGTGCCTAAATGAGCATAACTTTCAGCCAGTTTCACATAAGCTGCGGTTCCCATCGTATCCAAATAACGGAAAATACCACCGTGGAATGGAGGGAAGCCTAAACCATAAACCAGTGCCATATCTGCTTCCGCAGGGCTGGCAATAACACCTTCTTCCAGACAGCGGACCACTTCGTTAATCATTGGGATCATGGTACGAGCAATGATCTCTTCGACAGAGAAAGTCTGTTTAGGTTGACTAACGTCTGCCAATAATTGATCTGTGGTTTCGTCTTGTTCTTTTTTCGGTTTGCCTTTTTTATCTTGGGTGTATTTATAGAAACCAACACCATTTTTCTGACCATAACGTTGATTTTCAAACAATACATCAATGGCATCCCGGTAATCGCGGCTCATACGGTCAGGGAAACCTTGCGCCATAACACTCTGGGCGTGGTGAGCAGTATCAATACCAACAACATCAATGAGGTAAGCAGGACCCATCGGCCAGCCAAATTCTTTTTCCATGATTTTGTCGATTTGACGGAAATCACCGCCATCGCGCAATAACATGCCGAAGCCAGCCAGATAAGGGAACAGGACACGATTTACGAAAAATCCTGGGCAATCATTGACAACGATTGGCGTTTTACCCATTTTGCTGGCGTAGGCGACAACAGTAGAAATTGTTTTGTCTGATGTTTTTTCCCCACGAATGATCTCAACCAATGGCATACGGTGAACCGGGTTGAAGAAGTGCATACCACAGAAGTTTTCTGGTCGTTTCAGTGATTTTGCCAGTTCAGTGATTGGAATTGTGGAGGTATTAGATGCCAGAATGCAGTCATCATTAATATGGGATTCTGTTTCTGCCAGAACTGCGGCTTTAATTTTCGGATTTTCAACGACGGCTTCAACAACAACTTGTGACTGCTCAATGCCGGCATAATTCAGGGTGGGTTGAATGGATGACAACATCTTAGCCATCTTCATCGCATCTAGACGTCCGCGTTCGAATTGCTTATTCAACAGCTTAGCCGCTTCATTAATACCTAAATCCAGCGCTTTCTGATTAATATCTTTCATCAGCACTGGAACTCCCTTACGTGCTGATTGGTAAGCAATGCCGCCTCCCATAATGCCTGCACCCAGAACGGCTGCGCGTTGAGGTGTGGATACTTCTTTCAGATGTTTTTTTGCCAGACCTTTTACATATTGGTCATTCAGGAAAATGCCGACCAAAGCGCGAGCAACGGAAGTGTGTGCTAATGCAACAAAATTTTCGCTTTCCAGTCTCAATGCTTCATCACGACCCAATGTGGCAGCTTTCTCAATGGTTTTCACGGCAGTAATTGGAGCAGGGTAATGAGGGCCTGCAACTTTCATTACCATACCTTTTGCCACGGTGAAGCTCATGGTGCGCTCAACTTCGTTGAGATTCAGTGGTGACAGCTTAGGCTGGCGGGCAGCTTTCCAGTCCAAGTCACCTTTGATGGCTTGTTCCAAAATAGAAACAGCAGCATCAATCAGTTTTTCAGCAGGGACAACCGCATCAACTAAACCGTTTTTCAGTGCTTCTTCTGCGCTGATATCTTTGCCTGCGGTAATAATCTCAAGGGCATTGTCAGTACCAATTAGGCGTGGCATACGGACGGAGCCACCGAAGCCTGGCATAATGCCCAGTTTAGTTTCTGGTAAACCAATTCGAAGATCTGGTGACGCAATACGGAAATCAGTGGAAAGTACTAGCTCACAACCACCGCCAAGCGCATACCCATTGATTGCGGAGACTGTAGGAACAGGGAGATCTTCAATTCGGTTGAAAATATTGTTAGCGAGATTCAACAGTTCATGAAGTTTTTCTGCTGGTGCGCTGAATAAGGATAAAAATTCTGTGATATCTGCACCAACAATGAAGGCTTGTTTTTCAGAACGTATTAATAGCCCTTTTAATTCAGTTTGTTGCTCAAGGGTAGCAACGGCTTTATCTAATGATGCAACAGTTTTTGTGTCTAATTTATTAATTGCAGATGGCGCATTGAAGATCAGTTCTGCAATGCCATCTTTCAGCCAGTTTACTTGAATAGTTTCACTTAGGTAGAGCATGTCATTCTCCTCAATGAGTGCATACCATCTGGTATGACCAGATGCAGTTGATTGTGATTAGTGTGTTAAGTGAATGCAAATCAATGATTAATTTTTTGTAGGGCAGATCACAGGTAAGATTTATGATATGTAGTGATATTTTTTATTATTGCATTGAAAAATATAAATATTATCAGTTAATTCCTATGAAATAGATTTTCTGCTATGGCACTAAAAAAAAGGAATTGTGATAAAATTTAAATTCCGGCCAGATAACCTAAAGGCTAATAAAATGGAAAAGTTGGCATCTCTGTACCAAGAACATATTAAGATATTGCAAAAACGTGCCAGAGAAATATTGGCACGTAGTCAGCTAGACGCCCTGCTTATTCACTCTGGTGAGTTATTACGAGTGTTTCTTGATGATAGCCATTATCCTTTCAAGGCAAATGCGCATTTCAAAGCATGGGTTCCTGTAACCAATGTACCGAATTGCTGGTTATGGATTGATGGTATTAATAAACCCAAGCTATGGTTTTACTCCCCAGTGGATTATTGGCACAGTGTGGAACCATTGCCTCATGGTTATTGGGCTGAAGAAGTAGAAATGTTTCATTTGGCTAAGGCTGATGATATCAAAGTTGCACTGAATGGGTTACCAAAACAATATACAGCATATATCGGTGAGCAAGTTGATCGTGCAAAATCTCTGGGGCTCTTCGATCACAATATTAATCCTAAAGTAGTTTTAGATTATTTAAGTTACCATCGTTCATATAAAACCGATTATGAACTGGCTTGTATGCGTGAAGCGCAGAAAACGGCTATAAATGGTCATATGGCCGCACATGACGCATTTCTGTCGGGTGTCAGTGAATTCGAAATCAATATGTTCTATTTAATAGCAACAGGCCACCGTGATACTGATGTTCCCTATGATAATATTATTGCTTTGAATGAAAATGCAGCAGTTTTGCATTACACAAAGTTACAACAAACCGCACCTTCTGAAATTCGCAGTTTTTTGATTGATGCCGGGGCGGAATATAATGGCTATGCTGCGGATATCACCCGAACTTATGCCGCAAAACCCAACAGCGAATTCGCCGCTTTGATTAAAGGATTGAATGATGAGCAACAGGCGATTATAGCCACGATTAAAGCTGGTGGTCGATACACCGATTACCATATCAATATGCATCATCGTATAGCCAGGTTGCTGAAAAAACACGATATCATTACTGGAGTTAGTGAAGAAGTCATGGTTGAGAAAGGGCTAACAACGCCATTTTTCCCACATGGACTTGGTCATCAACTTGGCCTACAGGTGCATGATGCTGCCGGGTTTATGCAAGATGATAGCGGAACCCATCTGGCTGCGCCGGAAATGTATTCTTACCTGCGTTGTACACGTATCTTAGAGCCGGGAATGGTTTTGACCATTGAGCCGGGCCTTTATTTCATTGAAACTTTATTGACGCCTTGGCGTGAAAGTGAATACAGCAAACATTTCGATTGGAAAAAAATCGGTATGCTTAAACCTTATGGCGGTATTCGCATTGAGGATAATATCGTTATTCACGATGGAAGGATTGAAAACATGACCAGAGATTTGCAGTTGTCGTAATGAAGCCTTATTTAATTCCTGCGGCTTCAGTTAATTTTACTGAAGAAATAAAGAAAAGTCGTTTTATTACCCTGTTGGAACATACCAGCGGGGTAGATGAGGCGAAAGCATTTATCCAAGGTATCAAGGAACAATACCCTGATGCCCGGCATCACTGCTGGGCTTTTGTCGCAGGTGCGCCTGATGACTCTCAGCAATTGGGGTTCTCAGATGGTGGAGAGCCTACCGGAACTGCGGGTAAACCGATGATTGCACAATTAATCGGGAGTGGTTTAGGAGAGATCACCGCAGTATCAGTTCGTTATTTTGGTGGTATCAAGCTTGGTACAGGTGGATTGGTGAAAGCCTATGGTAATGGTGTTCAGCAGGCACTTAAGCTATTGGAAAAAAAGTATAAAGTACCGCAAAAACTGTATCAGTTACAGTGTGAATATGCACAAATTTCCATGGTGGAACAATTGTTACAGCAATTTTCAGGGCAAGTGCTCGCTAGTGAGTATACTGAAAATGTTACATTGCAAATATCATTACCTGCTACTCTTGCAGAAGAAATAGGTAATAGATTACGTGACTTAAGTCGCGGTACGCTTTTTTTAACGTCAAAAAAATAACTGTTTTGTCATACAGGATTTCGAAGGAACCTGCTGAATGCATTTTCGCACCATAACTCGTATTGTCGGGCTACTTGTTATTATTTTCTCTGTCACAATGATTATTCCGGGGTTGGTGGCATTGATTTACCGAGATGGTGCAGGCAGAGCTTTCAGTCAGACATTCATCTTTGCGCTCTTTATTGGTTTAATACTATGGATACCCAATCGGGAACAAAAACATGAATTGAAACCTAAAGAGGGTTTCCTGATTGTTGTTCTGTTCTGGACAGTATTGGGCAGTGTCGGAGCATTACCTTTTATTTTCTCTGAAAAACCTAACCTTTCGGTTACAGATGCCTTTTTTGAATCCTTTTCTGGCCTGACAACAACAGGGGCGACGACGCTTGTTGGTCTTGATTCCCTTCCTAAGGCAATTCTCTTTTATCGGCAAATGCTGCAATGGTTGGGGGGAATGGGAATTATTGTATTGGCTGTTGCGATCCTGCCGTTGTTGGGCGTCGGTGGAATGCAGCTTTATCGGGCTGAAATGCCGGGACCGTTAAAAGACAATAAAATGCGTCCTCGTATTGCGGAAACAGCTAAAACTCTTTGGCTGATTTATGTCTTATTGACTATTGCCTGTGCGATTGCACTATGGGCAGCGGGAATGTCGATTTTTGATGCGATTTCTCATAGCTTTTCTACCATCGCCATCGGTGGATTTTCAACACACGATGCCAGCGTGGGATTTTTCAATAGCTCGACAATTAATACTATTATTGCGATCTTTCTGCTGATTTCCGGTTGTAACTTTGGCTTGCATTTTGCTGTGCTTTCCGGGCGAAGTTTGACAGTCTACTGGCGTGACCCTGAATTTCGCATGTTTATCAGTATCCAGTTGGCATTAGTCGTACTGTGTACACTGGTCTTATGGCAGCATTCTGTTTATGAATCCAAATTAAATGCACTTAATCATGCTTTCTTTCAGGTTGTTTCAATGGCAACGACGGCAGGATTTACAACAGACAGTTTTGCTAAGTGGCCTCTGTTTCTGCCGTTCTTACTATTATGCTCTGCATTTATTGGTGGATGTGCCGGATCAACTGGTGGTGGTTTAAAAGTCATTCGTATTTTGCTCTTATTTCTACAAGGCTCCCGCGAACTGAAACGTCTGGTGCATCCGAACGCGGTATATACTATTAAATTGGGACACCGGGCATTACCGGAAAAAATTATTGAGGCAGTCTGGGGGTTTTTCTCTGCTTACGCATTGGTTTTCATCATTAGTATGTTGCTACTGATAGCAACAGGTATTGATGAATTCTCTGCCTTTTCGGCTATTGCTGCAACATTGAATAACCTGGGGCCAGGGTTGGGAACCGTAGCGGATAACTTCACTACAATGAATCCGACAGCCAAGTGGATATTGGTCGTTACGATGCTGTTTGGACGTTTGGAAGTTTTCACTTTATTAGTCCTATTCACACCGACTTTCTGGCGCGACTAATTATAAGATGATTCGTTATTTAAAAGGACGTATCTATGAACTACTTACTGCTCTATTCCACACAGGATGGACAGACTAAGAAAATTATTACTCGTATCGCGGAAAATATTCGTCGTGCGGGTATAGGATGTGATTTAAGAGATCTTGCTACAGTCAAGCACATGAATTTGGCTCCTTACCACAAAGTGATGGTCGGAGCCTCAATACGTTATGGTCACTTTAATTCTGTATTATATAAGTTTGTCACGAGCCATCAAAAGCAATTGAATCAATTGCCGACAGCATTCTTTAGTGTCAATTTAACCGCGAGAAAACCAGAGAAAAGTACACCGGAAACGAATGCCTATTTACGCAAGTTCTTGACAAAAAGCACGTGGAAGCCCGATTTGTGTGATGTTTTTGCAGGAGCTTTGCTTTATCCCCGTTATCATTGGTTTGATCGCCTCATGATTCAATTCATTATGCGCATGACGGGAGGAGAAACGGATACAACCAAAGAGGTTGAATACACCGATTGGGCTAAAGTAGATCATTTTTCAGAGATGTTTTTACAGTTAGCGTGTCAAAAAGCGTCTTAAAAGCAATCTATTCGCTGATTTTTGCGTCGTTTTGAGGAAAAAAAACGCGAACAGAAAAAAAGTGCAAAAAAACTATTGTCAGCGCCAGAAAACGCCCTATAATGCGCATCTGTTGTCACGACAAACACACAAATAAGTCGGGATGACAGGAGTGACCGGCCACGAAAATAAAGGCTTGACACGCTGAGAGGAAAGCGTAAGATACGCCGCCTCGCAACCCAGAACGCAGGTTCGGTTGCCCATGCTCTTTAACAAATTAATCAGACAATCTGTGTGGGCACTCGCAAGACACCGTCGAAAGCCGAAAGGCAAAAAGATTAAGTCTTGAAGAGTGACTGAACAGTTAATTCATTACGAACTAACAGTTTAATTCTTTGAGCAGCAAACTTTGAATTGAAGAGTTTGATCATGGCTCAGATTGAACGCTGGCGGCAGGCCTAACACATGCAAGTCGGGCGGCAGCGGGGGAAAGCGTGCTTTCCTGCCGGCGAGCGGCGGACGGGTGAGTAATGTCTGGGGATCTGCCCGATGGAGGGGGATAACCACTGGAAACGGTGGCTAATACCGCATAACCTCTGGGGAGCAAAGTGGGGGACCTTCGGGCCTCACGCCATCGGATGAACCCAGATGGGATTAGCTAGTAGGTGAGGTAAGGGCTCACCTAGGCGACGATCCCTAGCTGGTCTGAGAGGATGACCAGCCACACTGGGACTGAGACACGGCCCAGACTCCTACGGGAGGCAGCAGTGGGGAATATTGCACAATGGGCGGCAGCCTGATGCAGCCATGCCGCGTGTATGAAGAAGGCCTTCGGGTTGTAAAGTACTTTCAGCGGGGAGGAAGGCGTAAAGTTGAATACACTTTGCGATTGACGTTACCCGCAGAAGAAGCACCGGCTAACTCCGTGCCAGCAGCCGCGGTAATACGGAGGGTGCAAGCGTTAATCGGAATTACTGGGCGTAAAGCGCACGCAGGCGGTCCATTAAGTTAGATGTGAAATCCCCGGGCTTAACCTGGGAACGGCATCTAAGACTGGTGGGCTAGAGTCTCGTAGAGGGGGGTAGAATTCCACGTGTAGCGGTGAAATGCGTAGAGATGTGGAGGAATACCGGTGGCGAAGGCGGCCCCCTGGACGAAGACTGACGCTCAGGTGCGAAAGCGTGGGGAGCAAACAGGATTAGATACCCTGGTAGTCCACGCCGTAAACGATGTCGATTTGGAGGCTGTGCCCCTGAGGTGTGGCTTCCGGAGCTAACGCGTTAAATCGACCGCCTGGGGAGTACGGTCGCAAGATTAAAACTCAAATGAATTGACGGGGGCCCGCACAAGCGGTGGAGCATGTGGTTTAATTCGATGCAACGCGAAGAACCTTACCTACTCTTGACATCCAGCGAAGCCTTTGGAGACAGAGGCGTGCCTTCGGGAGCGCTGAGACAGGTGCTGCATGGCTGTCGTCAGCTCGTGTTGTGAAATGTTGGGTTAAGTCCCGCAACGAGCGCAACCCTTATCCTTTGTTGCCAGCACGTTAGGGTGGGAACTCAAGGGAGACTGCCGGTGATAAACCGGAGGAAGGTGGGGATGACGTCAAGTCATCATGGCCCTGACGAGTAGGGCTACACACGTGCTACAATGGCGGATACAAAGAGAAGCGACCTCGCGAGAGCAAGCGGACCTCATAAAGTCTGTCGTAGTCCGGATTGGAGTCTGCAACTCGACTCCATGAAGTCGGAATCGCTAGTAATCGTAGATCAGCATGCTACGGTGAATACGTTCCCGGGCCTTGTACACACCGCCCGTCACACCATGGGAGTGGGTGGCAAAAGAAGTCGGTAGCTTAACCTGCGGGAGGGCGCTGACCACTTTGTGATTCATGACTGGGGTGAAGTCGTAACAAGGTAACCGTAGGGGAACCTGCGGTTGGATCACCTCCTTAACCTATGAGGGTGAACTGTGAGTGTTCACACAGATTGTCTGATGAATGTAAGACGAGCAGCGTCTGCGAAGCGACTTGAAGTCCCCTTCGTCTAGAGGCCTAGGACACCGCCCTTTCACGGCGGTAACAGGGGTATAGCTCAGCTAGGGGACGCCACTTTGCACGCAGGAGGTCGGGTGAAAGGCGCTTAGCTCCACCATCATCGGTATTCTTAAGCGGGCTTTCAGAAAGCCGAGTTTAGCAATACCAGCTCTTTAACAATCTGGAACAAGCTGAAAATTTGAAACACTCAGTAGATGTCAAATGACAACTATTGAGGAGTCTCTCAAAACTCCAGTCCGAAGACTTCTTCGGGTTGTGAGGTTAAGCGACTAAGCGTACACGGTGGATGCCTAGGCAGTCAGAGGCGATGAAGGGCGTGCTAATCTGCGATAAGCGCCGGTAAGGTGATAGGAACCACAATAACCGGCGATACCCGAATGGGGCAACCCAGTGCAATCCGTTGCACTATCCTGGCCTGAATTCATAGGGGCAGGAGGCGAACCGGGGGAACTGAAACATCTCAGTACCCCGAGGAAAAGAAATCAACCGAGATTCCCCCAGTAGCGGCGAGCGAACGGGGAGGAGCCCAGAGCGATCAGCAGTGTCAGCGTCAGGAGAACGGTCTGGAAAGGCCGGCAGTAAAGGGTGACAGCCCCGTATCCGAAGACGCTGGCAGTGTGAGCTCGACGAGTAGGGCGGGACACGTGGTATCCTGTCTGAACAGGGGGGGACCATCCTCCAAGGCTAAATACTCCTGACTGACCGATAGTGAACCAGTACCGTGAGGGAAAGGCGAAAAGAACCCCGGCGAGGGGAGTGAAAGAGAACCTGAAACCGTGTACGTACAAGCAGTGGGAGCACCTTCGGGTGTGACTGCGTACCTTTTGTATAATGGGTCAGCGACTTATATTCTGTAGCAAGGTTAACCGCATAGGGGAGCCGCAGGGAAACCGAGTCTTAACGGGGCGCGAAGTTGCAGGGTATAGACCCGAAACCCGGTGATCTAGCCATGGGCAGGTTGAAGGTTGGGTAACACTAACTGGAGGACCGAACCGACTAATGTTGAAAAATTAGCGGATGACTTGTGGCTGGGGGTGAAAGGCCAATCAAACCGGGAGATAGCTGGTTCTCCCCGAAAGCTATTTAGGTAGCGCCTCGTGAACTCATCTCCGGGGGTAGAGCACTGTTTCGGCTAGGGGGTCATCCCGACTTACCAACCCGATGCAAACTGCGAATACCGGAGAATGTTATCACGGGAGACACACGGCGGGTGCTAACGTCCGTCGTGAAGAGGGAAACAACCCAGACCGCCAGCTAAGGTCCCCAAGTCCTGGTTAAGTGGGAAACGAAGTGGGAAGGCTCAGACAGCCAGGATGTTGGCTTAGAAGCAGCCATCATTTAAAGAAAGCGTAATAGCTCACTGGTCGAGTCGGCCTGCGCGGAAGATGTAACGGGGCTAAACCAGGCACCGAAGCTGCGGCAGCGACATATTAATGTTGCTGGGTAGGGGAGCGTTCTGTAAGCCGCTGAAGGTGAACCGTGAGGTTTGCTGGAGGTATCAGAAGTGCGAATGCTGACATAAGTAACGATAAAGCGGGTGAAAAACCCGCTCGCCGGAAGACCAAGGGTTCCTGTCCAACGTTAATCGGGGCAGGGTGAGTCGACCCCTAAGGCGAGGCTGAACAGCGTAGTCGATGGGCAACAGGTTAATATTCCTGTACTCGGTGTTACTGCGAAGGGGGGACGGAGAAGGCTATGTCATCCGGGCGACGGTCGTCCCGGTTTAAGCGTGTAGGTGGGATAACCTGGCAAATCCGGTTATCTGTAACACTGAGGCGTGATGACGAGGCACTACGGTGCTGAAGTGACAGATGCCCGGCTTCCAGGAAAAGCCTCTAAGCATCAGGTAACAGTGAATCGTACCCCAAACCGACACAGGTGGTCAGGTAGAGAATACTCAGGCGCTTGAGAGAACTCGGGTGAAGGAACTAGGCAAAATGGTGCCGTAACTTCGGGAGAAGGCACGCTGGCATTAGGTGAAGGGACAGGCGCCCGGAGCCAAAGCCAGCCGCAGATACCAGCTGGCTGCAACTGTTTAATAAAAACACAGCACTGTGCAAACACGAAAGTGGACGTATACGGTGTGACGCCTGCCCGGTGCTGGAAGGTTAATTGATGGGGTTATCCGTAAGGAGACGCTCTTGATCGAAGCCCCAGTAAACGGCGGCCGTAACTATAACGGTCCTAAGGTAGCGAAATTCCTTGTCGGGTAAGTTCCGACCTGCACGAATGGCGTAATGATGGCCAGGCTGTCTCCACCCGAGACTCAGTGAAATTGAACTCGCTGTGAAGATGCAGTGTACCCGCGGCAAGACGGAAAGACCCCGTGAACCTTTACTATAGCTTGACACTGAACATGGAGCCTTGATGTGTAGGATAGGTGGGAGGCAGTGAAGTGTGGACGCCAGTCTGCACGGAGCCATCCTTGAAATACCACCCTTGAATGTTTGATGTTCTAACGCCGGCCCGTTATCCGGGTTGCGGACAGTGT